>JAAXID010000236.1:0-48013 GCA_012270545.1 Anaerolineae bacterium
CGGGGATGGGGTTAGAAAAGCAGAGTTCAGCCATTTAGACACTCTCCGGCCGAGGGCAAAGTTGACTGCCTCTTTGATTCGAGTATACTTAGCCAACCCTGTAAGCGCGCTTTCTACTAGATTATGGCGAACAGAAACGAGACGAGCGAATGGGTCAGTTTGCGCCGCGCTGCCGAAATCCTTGGCGTGCATCCGGCGACCGTTCGCAACTGGGCCGATAGCGGCAAGCTGCCTTACCGCCGCACGGCCGGCAAGCATCGCCGCTTTAACATCAATGATTTGAGTGAATACATCGATGCACAGGGCGATATCCAGCCCATTGAGCTGCAAGTGATCATTCAGAACGCGCTGGGCCAGACGCGCATGCAGGTGGGCAGCGAGCGGCTGGAGACGGCGCCCTGGTATCAGGCGATGAGCGACGAAGGCAAGGGACAGCTGCGCGAGCAGGGCAGGCGCGTGCTCGAGGCGATCCGTCGTTACGTCTCCGCCGGCGCGCCCGATGCCAGCTTGGCCACGGCGATCACGCTGGGCAAGGACTACGCCGCCTACCTCATCGCCGATGGCCTGACTTTGCCCCAGGCGATGCGCGGCTTTTACTTCTTCAGCGATTTCGTCCTCAATTCGATCTTGACCTGGTCGGAGCTGTCGCCGCCCAAAAGCTCAACGGAATGGTCGACGCTGTTGCGGCAGGTGAATACCTTCATGAACGCGATCCAGCTCTCCATCGTCGAATACTATGAAGAGGGTTGACGCCGCTTCGCAGCTGCAATGGCTTGCACTCAGCCTCTCACCCAACATTGGCGCGGTAATCTTCAATAACCTGCTCGAATATTTTGGTCAGGACCTGGATGCCATTCTCGCCGCCTCGTCACATGAGCTGACGCGCGTTCGTGGCGTCGGCGCGAAGATAGCGAGCGAAATCGGCGCCATTGATCTGGACCGCCTCGCGCATGAAGTGGAAATGTGGCGCGCGCAAGGCATCGAGGTTCTGATGCGCGGCGACGAAACCTATCCCCAGCCGTTGAATAACACGCGTGATTCGCCGCCGACGCTCTTCGCCAGCCGCGTGATGCCGGCCGAAACCTGGTCGCAGGCCGTGGCCATCGTCGGCAGGCGCGATCCATCCAAAGAAGCGCGCTACATCACGCTGCAATTGGCGATGCAGCTGGCGCGGGCGGGCCGCGCGGTCGTCAGCGGACTGGCGCTCGGTATCGATACCGCCGCGCACACCGGCGCGCTTTCGGCGAATGGCGCAACCGTGGCCGTACTCGGCAGCGGAATCTGCAACGTTTACCCGGAAGCGAATCGGCCCTTGACGGAGCGAATGCGAGAAAAGGGCGCGCTGCTGAGCGGAACGCACCCGCGTTGGGCGGCCAATGCCCAGCGGCTGGTAGCGCGCAACCGCATCATCAGCGGGCTGAGCCGAGCGGTGATCGTCATCGAAGCCGACGCTGATGGCGGCGCCATGTACACGGCGCGCTTTGCCTGTGAGCAGGGTCGGCCGGTCTGCACTTTCGATCTGCCGGCCGCTGGCAACCAGCGCTTAATCGCGGAGGGCGCGGTCATCCTGCGGCGCGATGATCCGCTGCGCGATTTACCCTTCTAACTCGCTCCTGATTTGCCGCGCTCCGCGAAAATACCCGCTAGAATATTTGACAGGCAAACAAATGTTCGTGTATACTGCAAGATAAACGAGTTCGCAGGTTCAATGGCGAGGGTGCGCAAATGAAGGAATTCAGCAAACTTTCGAAGCGTCAGCAGAATATGCTTCGCTTCATGCACGACTATATGAATGAGCGCGGCTTCCCGCCAAGCATTCGCGAAATCGGCGAGGAATGCGATATCGGCTCGACCTCGGTGGTCAATTACAACCTCAACAAACTGGTGGACGCCGGTTATATCGTGCGTTCCGGCAAGGTCTCGCGCGGGCTGCGCATCGTCGCCGCCATCCCCGGTGTGTCACCGGCGCCGCGCATAATCGGCTTGCCGGCGCCGAATCGAGTGGCGCTGGTCGGGCGCATCGCCGCCGGCGAACCAATTTCCCTGCCCGACGACATCGGCCATCACATTGACGAAGACGACTACATCGCCGTGCCGCCGCAGTTGCTCGGTGGCTACGATGAGGGCGAGGTATTCGCGCTGACAGTGCGCGGCGACTCTATGGTCGACTCGATGATTCAAGACGGCGATATCGTCATCCTGCGCCGGCAGCATACAGCCGACAATGGCGAGATGGTGGCGGCCTGGCTGCCCGACGACAACGAGACCACCCTCAAGCATTTCTACCGTGAAGCTGACAACATCCGCCTGCAGCCGGCCAACAGCGCCTACAAGCCCATTTATGTGCATCCGGCCAACTGCGAGATCAAGGGCAAGGTGCTCTCGGTGATGCGCAGCTTCCGTTAGCTGGCGCCGCGCCTAGTTCTCTAATTCTTTCAGAGCGCTCGTGCAAAGGCTTTTGCCGCCGGCCGCCAGCCACTTGTCCAGGGTATCGCTCCGGGCGGCGCCCGCGATGGCGTCGCTGTAAATGCCGACCCCCCAGCGATAATACTTCTGCGTCTCATTCGACCATCTCGTGCGCGCCAGGTTGATCACCGATGGTCCGCCGTTGTAGCAAGCCAGCGTCAGCCCGACCACGCCGTCGGCGGCGCCCGCGCAGTATTTGAGGAAGCTGGCGCCCCGTTTGGCGTTGGTCGCCGGGTCGAGCATGTCTTCGCCCGCCTCAAAATGAAATGGCATGACCTGAAACAAGCCCCGGGCGCCGGCATTGCTGATTACCTTGGGGTGCCCGCAGGATTCAATCTGCATCACGGTCGCCAGAAGCTGCGGATCGATATCGTATTGCGCCGACCAACGGTTGATCTCGTCCGACCAGTGTCGCACCGCCGGCGCGAAGAACTGCGCCAACTCGACTTCGCTCGTGCCGCGGACGAGTTGGAAGACCGCCGATGTCACGCGACTGGCAACCCGCGCCGCGTCATCCCAGACGACGGTCGATGCCAGCAGGATCATGATGGCGATTGGCAACCACAGCGGCACATACCAGACGCCGTCGCGCTTGACGATCTTGCGCCCGCCACGGACCTGATCCCGGCTCAAGCGAAGGAATCGCAGCAGGTTCGCCGCCAGCCATTCGAGGACCCGGCGCGCCGTAATATCCTGAACTCGCGCTTTCAGATTGTGCCCGCGGCACTTTGTCCACCCCGTCAGTCTGGAATATGTCTTCACAATGCACTCTTATTTGTTCGACAACGCTTGTATTCTCAGGCTGCCCGCTTTTCTGCTAGAATCTCGCATGTTGGCGGTCAATACGTCCCCCATCATTCCAGGATACGCGAATCTCCAGATTGGGTAGCGGCTCAGCACGTGGAGCAGCAAAACTGCTGCCAAGTATTAGCAACGCGAGAAGACAATGAACGGGCTCACATTCCGTGAACGGTTGAAAACGGGCGCACCCATCCTGGCGGATGGCGCGATGGGCACCATGCTGCATCATGAGTCCAACGCGCGCGCCGATGCCTGCTTCGACGCAATGAATGTCGAAGACCCCGAGATCGTGCTCGCCATCCACAAAGCCTACGTCGCCGCCGGCGCCGACTTGATCGAGAGCAATACCTTCGGCGCCAACAGCTTCAAGCTGGCCAGCGCGGGACGGGCGCAGCATGTCGAACTTTACAATCGGCGCGGGGTGGAGCTGGCACGGCTCGCCATCGCCGAAAGCGAGCGCGACAATGTTTACATCGCTGGCTCGGTCGGGCCACTCGGCGTGGGCATCTATCCCTACGGCCGCCTCAGCCAGGCGGAAGCCCGAAGCGCTTACGCCGCCCAGCTCTCCGCCCTGGTGAAGGCTGACGTCGATGCGATTCAGTTCGAGACCTTCCGCGAACACAAAGAGCTGCTGCTGGCGATCAGCGTCTTGCGCGAGCTGGACGCCGACCTGCCCATCATCGCCCAAGCCACCTTCTATCACGAAAACCTGAGTTACGCCGGTTATCCGCCGGCGCGCGTCGCCAACGACCTGTATCGCACGGGCGCGGATGTCATCGGCGTCAACTGCGGCAGCGGCCCGGCCGGCATCGCCGAAGTCCTGCGGCAGATGCGCTATGCCGTGCCTGATGCCGTCTTCTCCGCCATGCCCAACGCCGGCTTCCCCGAAGTGGTCGGCGGGCGCATTCTCTATCCCGCCAGCGCCGAATACTTCGCCGATTGCGCCGCCACCTTAGTCGACATCGGCGCAACCGTGATCGGCGGCTGCTGCGGCACCAGGCCCGAGCATATCGCCGCCATGCGCAGCGCCCTCGATCAGCCGGCGACCGATTTCGTCGACCTGCATATCGGCGAGATCGATATTCAGCACGAAGATTACGCGCCCGACCATCCAACCGAATTGTCGGAACGCCTGAATGATGGCTTGTTCACCGTCACTGTCGAGATGGCGCCGCCGCGCAGTTATCACACCGAGCAGCTGCTTTCGGTCGCCCGCCGCTTGCGCGCCGCCGGCGCCGACCTGATCAACGTCGCCGATACGCCGGCCGCCCGCATGAAGATGAGCGCCTGGGCGGTGGCGCACCTGCTGCAATCGCAGCTTGGCATCGAGACCGTCCTTCACTTTCCCACACGCGGACGCAACATGCTGCGCGTCCAGGGCGATCTGCTGGCGTCGCACGCGCTCGGCTTGCGCAACCTCTTCGTCGTCATGGGCGACCCGACGCGCATCGGCGATTTTCCCGATGCCAGCGATGTCAACGATGTGGCGCCCTCGCGCCTGATCGATGTCATCAAACAGGGCATGAACAAGGGCGTCGACATGGCCGGGAACAGCATCGGCAAGCCCAGCAGCTTCACCGTCGGCTGCGCTCTCAACATGGGCGCCGACGGCATCGACCGCGAAGTGCGTGCCCTGCGGAACAAACTGAAGGCCGGCGCAGATTTTGCCCTGGGGCAAGCTGTCTTCGCGCCCGAGCGCATCCAGCGCTTTCATCAGCGTTACCAAGAGCTTACCGGCGCCGATTTCGACCTGCCGGTCCTGATGGCGGTCATGCCTTTGCGCAGCCTGCGGCAGGCGCGCTTTCTCAACAACGAAGTGCCCGGCATCAGCATTCCCGCTTCCATCATCGAGCGCATCGCCGACGCTGGTGAGGACGCGCGGCGCGAGGGCCTGCTGATCGCGCAGGAGCTGCTGGACGATATGGCCGGTCTGATTCAAGGCGCCTATATCATCCCCGGCGGCGATTATGAGGCGGCGGCAGAGGTGGTCGCCTATTTGAAGCGGGACGAAACTGCGCGCGGCGAAGACTGTTAGACAAGCAGGCCTGTACGGGCGAGCGAACTCCAGTGTCGGCGGTCAGTGTCTACGCGACCTACGCGCAGGGTGGCCCGTCCACCAATTTTCACGGCAATGTGCCTGGCGTTTCTGTGATATTTTTTGATGCTACCAGGTTTGTGCGGATTTAGGTTATATGGCCGGAATCGGGAAGATTAACCTCCGCGTAGTCGTAGTGGATAGCGATCGCTATGCCATGTCCGCGATCAACGCCTACTTCGCCTGGGACCGCCGCACGACTGTGATCTACAAGACCGGTCGGCTTGAGGACTTCTGGGAGCATTACAACGAGAAGGAATTGGAGCGGAATCCCGATGTCTTTGTCATTGACGCCAACCACCTTGGTGGCGCTGAGCTCTTGGGCGCCGCGATCAAGCGCCTGCGTGACAAGTTCCCTGGCATCATGGTCATCTGCATGGCGCAGTTCGCCGATCTCGACTTGCTCCACGCGGCGGCGGACGCGGGCGCCAAAGCCTACTGGCTCAAGGATGATGTGCGGCTGCATATCGGCTGGGCGGTCTGCGCTTGCTTTTGTCTGGATCGAGACGTCTTTTCTGTCAGCAGCGGCGTTGAAGAAGCGGGGCGTCGGCTCGCGCACACGCGGCTGCGCCAGGCCAGGACGCTGCCCGGCCCCAAGCAATACCAGGATTTGAAACCCAGAAAACGGGACGCTATGGTACTGAACGCCATTGAAGGTATGTCACATCGTTTAGTCGCGCATGAGATGGATATCGCTCTGAGCACGGTGCAAGGCTACATCAAGGAAGCGCGCCGTACGCTGGAAGCCTATCATGACGATATCGGCGATTACCCCGCCGACATGAGCCCGCAGGAAATCGACTTCATGCGCCTGACCGCGCTTGAACTCTCCGACGATTGTCTGCTTACGTTGCGGAACTACGAAGAGTGTGGGCGCCGCTAACCTACTTCTCCACAATAGAAGATTGTAGGGGCTTGCCCTTGGGTGGCCCGCTCCCGATACCAACAGTTTAAGGACGACTCACAGAGTCGCTCCTGCACATTTTCGCCTGTGTGAGTTCAGACCAGGTATGTCTCAAGCACGGCGATCACGAGATCTGCGCGTCGGTTTCCGAGCGATCTTCCAGCGCTTGCCGCGCTTTGCGCCGGGCGTGCACCACCTTCATCGCTTGCGAGCGCGTCAGCAGCACTGACTGATCGTCTTCGCTCTCCAGCGCTTCCGGCACATGCACATGCTCTTCTTCCAGATAGCTCTTGAGCGCGCCACTGATGGACTTCACTGGCGCGTCATCGCCGTATTGATGGCGTAGGTCCAGCAGATTGTTCATCAGCCAGAGGAAGAGATCGCCTTCGCTGCGCGCGCCCGGCTTGCCCTTCGCCAGATCGAGCACATCATACTTGCGGATCAGCGCGATGGCGGGCTTGTACATGGTGAAGTACCAGTCGGCGGTCGCTTCTTCGGTCGTCAGCGCGTGGCCCTCCAACGGTTCCATCACCCGCTCATGCAAGAAGATATGCCCCATCAACTCGTGATAGCGCGAGGGTTCGGTCAGCTCGATTGAATCGTGATCGGGCACCGCGCGCGACAAACCGGTCTCATCGAGAAAGTTGGCGTAGGCTTCGGCCGCCTCAAGTTCCTGGTCGCTCATGCCCGGCCGCAAAGGGATCGTCGTCGGCATTTCGATCACATGCGCCTGTATGGACTTGGCGCCAAGCTGCCGGGCGACCGACACGCGGTGATTGCCATCGCGCACGAAATAGACATCGCCGACCTTGTAGAGCTCGATCGGGGGTGGACCTTCCATGCTGTTCGCCAACGCGTACACGCGGCTCCAACGCTCTTTCATGCCGGACTTTCGCGGGAGAAAACTCGCCGTGAAATCTTTGTAGCGCCCGACGCTGCCGGCGATCTGCTCCAGCGGCACATCATGCACGCCTTCGTAATGCTCTTCGTGCAGATGCAAGCGACTGCGGATCTCATCGAAGTTCAGCAGGTCCGTGTGCCGCCCGGTGAGCTGGCTCAGCAGCTCGCGCCAGAAGGCTTTGTTGTATACCGACTGAAACTTGGTACGCCCTTCATTCAGGCGTTGTTGGTAATTGTGACTGTCTGCCATGGCTGCCTCTTTCCGTTTACGTGCTTTGCCCTCGAAATAAGCCAAAACCGTTCTCACGCACGCAAAACGTTCGACATGCAATCGTCCTCCGGCAGGTGTAATCACACTATAACATATCTGCGTATGAAATGAGTAAAATCCGCTGACGCGTCATTGCGTGCCGCTGTCGCCGTTCTTGCATCAGCCAACCAGGTATTGACGACGCGCCAGTGAAGATTCTTACCTGTGACTGACCGATTGGTAGTGGCGTCCGGCAAATGGCAGAGGGTCGATGAATCAAGAGACGATAAAGCGGCTCAATCAGATCAATCGCGACTTCTACCGCGCGACCGCCGCCGAGTTCGATGCGACGCGTCAAGCCGCCTGGCCCGGCTGGGGGCGGCTGCTAAGCGCGATCGAATTGCCGATCGAGTCGGTATTGGATCTGGGCTGTGGAAATGGACGATTCGCTTTGTTTCTGGGGGCGCGGCAGCCGCAGCCCTTTCGCTACATCGGCATCGACAGCAGCCCCGCCCTCCTGACGTACGCGCGCCGTCAACTGGCGGCGGCCTCTATCATCGACTCGGCGCTGATTGAAAGCGATATTGTGCTGGGCGAGCTGCCACTTTGGTCGGCGCAGCTGGTGGCGCTCTTCGGCCTGATCCACCACGTACCGGGCTTCGCGCGGCGGCGGATGCTGCTGGCCTCAGCCGCTGAATGCGTCTCGCCGGGCGGCTATCTGGCGCTGGCCTGCTGGCGCTTCTATGAGCAGGAGCGCTTCCGACGGCGCATCGTAGCCTGGGGTGGCGACATCACGGTGGAGAAACATGATTATCTGCTGGACTGGCGGCGCGGCGAACGGGCGCTCCGCTATTGCCACTACGTCGACGATGATGAGCACGCGCGGCTGGTCGCGGCGACGGGCCTGGCGGTCATCGCTGATTATCGCGCCGATGGCGTCTCAGGGACACTAAATCGTTATACGATATTGAAGAAAATGTAGGGGCAAGCCGCCGGCTCGCCCGCTTAATACAATGTAGGGGCGACTCTGTGAGCCGCCCGCTTGATACAACGTAGGGGCGACTGAACGCTAGCAGCCGGAAGACAGCCAATATGGCGCTGTCGCGCTGGTATTGTTGCCTTCGTTGATCTCTGCGACCTGGTTATCGGCGTCGACTTGCAAGGTGATGTGGTGCAAGGTTTCGACATGGACCATAGGCGTGATGTGCCCGGTCACAACCTGAGTCGAGCCGGCCGTCAGCGCGCCGTAAGCGATTCGCGTCGTTTGGGGTGATGCTGCGCCGGCCTGGCCCGAGTCGCGCACGGAAACAATTCCACCGCTGGGAGCGTTGCCGCTGCCGGCGTTGCGCACGGCGACTTGAATCTCATAAGTTTCACCGCATTTCACCCCGTGCGGCGAAACCTGTACATGCGCAATGACGAGATCCACGTTGCTTTGCGGCTGCTGCGGCGCTGGCACGGCGGTTGGTATTGGTACCGGCGTTGGTGGTGGCGGCGGTGGTGGATTGATCCGTGGCAAGTTGCTGAGGTCGCCAGTGGTATTCACGATGCCGGGGTAAATGAAGCCGCTGCGTCCGTTCGCCAGTTCGATATAGTACCAGCCCGTTCCGCGACTGCTGATGCCCTTGATCAGCGCCGATTCGCCATCCAGCAGGAAACCAATCACGCCATATACGGTCGAATCGCCGGCGCGCACGTTCGAGTTGACCGTGGCGGTTACCCGCGGCCTCGGATCTTCGGTGGGCTCGGGCTCGGGCGCCGCTTCCTCCGGCTCTTCCGCTGGTTCCTCAGCCATTTCGTCGGCCGGTTCTTCCGCCGGCTCCTCAACCGCTACGACTTGCTGCTCCGCTGCGAAGGACGGCGGGTTGTTCTCCACGCGGATGGGGCTGACGCGATAATACTCCGGCGCGTCGCCGCCGGTGTTGATCGTCAGGCGCAGTTCGTACAAGTCATCTGATGTCCCGGACGTGTTCCAGGTGCCGAGAATATCGTCTTCGACTGCCTCGATCCGCGGCAATGTCGCCGGGAACCATTGGTGATCCTCGGCTTCTTCTTCATCCATCATATCCAGAACGAGCGGACGGAACTCGATGAAGAAATTGCGCATCGTCTCCAGCGTTACCGTGCCGCGAATATCAACGCTGTCGCGAACCACATAAACCGGCGGCGGGTAACTGATATGCGCCTCGGGGTTCATCATCTCCGGGTCTTTCGGTTCAATCGCTTCGGCGTCTTCTTGACCCATCGCCGTTGGCGCCAGCAACAGCAGCGTGAAAACGAGATATAGAAGAATCTGGCTTCGTTTCATGACTTTGCCTCCTGCAAAGAGAATGGGCACTTTTGGCTCCGTTTCGTTGGATGTTCCGCAATCTATAATAGGGCAGAACGATTATATGCGCTTGGCACAAGGGCGCAGTCTCAAAGTCGGGCTGCTCCGCCGGCGGATTGCGCCACGAAACACACTACCATATCCGCGACATTTGCTTTAGTGTTTGCCTCTGCGGCTTCAGTTTCGTCTCCTGTTCTTGTAACGCGCTGCCGCTGAAAAGACGCAATATTCGCGTGCAAACGCTATGACTCAAAACGCGATCGTAGAAATCCGAGATCTGCACAAGACCTACCACGAAGGCGACCGCAGTCTGAGTGTGCTCGCAGGTGTCAGCCTCGACATCGCCGCCGGCGAATTCTTTGCCGTTTTGGGGGCGAGCGGCAGCGGCAAAAGCACCTTGCTCAATCTCCTGAGCGGCATCGACAGCCCCGACCGCGGTCATATCCTGATTGACGGCAGCGATATCACGCCGCTTAGCGACAGGCAATTGACGCTCTTCCGGCGCGATCACATCGGCATCGTCTTTCAGTTCTTCAACCTGATCCCGACCTTGACCGCGCGCGAGAATATCACTTTGCCACAAGAACTGAGCGGTTGCGGACGAAAAGCGGCCGAAGCGCGCGCCGACGATCTACTGGAGCAGGTGGGCTTGGGCGATCGCGCGGGCGCCTTCCCCGACAAACTCAGCGGCGGCGAGCAGCAGCGCGTCGCCATTGCGCGGGCGCTCTTGCATGAGCCGAAACTTGTGCTCGCCGATGAGCCCACCGGCAACCTCGATGAGGATAGTGGGCGGGCTGTGATTCAGCTGCTGCTGCGGCTCACGCGCGAAGCGGGCAAGACCTTGATCATGGCGACGCACAGCGCCGAAATCGCGCGACAGGCCGATCGCGTCGGCCGCATCCACGATGGTCAGCTGCAAGTGGAAGCGCCGCCGTCCTAGCGCTATCGCTAGCAGCCGGCGAGTCTGCTGCGCTTCGTCGCGATCCCCATTTCGGAGGCGGAATGATTTGTACTTTCTGCTCAAATATTTGCGCGCTTCCGATAGAAGAATGGCGCAAGACGCGGTAAAATAGCGCTAAGGCGAAAATGAATTAGGTTAAAAAATCACCGAGGCCTCAGATAGGCAGTGGTCAATTGCCCGACGATGCAGGTTCGCAAGAGACGAAAGGCGCATAGCTATGGTTGACCCGGAACAGAACAGCAAAGTCAGCGCCATCCTCTCCGAACTGCGTGATGTCCACAAAGATAGACGGCGCACCGCTGTCATGAAGCTGGGCATGGTCGGTGGCGACCGGGCTGTGCGCACGCTGATCGGCATCGTCGAAAACAGCCAGGAAGACCTGATCGTCCGCGGGCGCGCCGCGCTGATGCTCGGCAAGCTCAAGGACGACCGCGCTGTGCCGCCCTTGATTCGTGCGCTGGAGGCGCCCGGCTTCCTCACCCCTTATAACGCCGCGCAGGCCTTGGGCAAAATCGGCGATCCCCGCGCCATCGACGCCCTGCTCAGCTTCGCCGACAACAGCAACGACAAGACGCGCGCTGCCGCTGTGGAGGCGCTGCGACAGCTCGGCTACGAATTCGAAGTCGCCTTCGGCGGGCCTCAGCCACGGATTTGATTGAGCCAGAGAACTTGTAACGGGCAATTTTCGCTTACTCTTGTGGACAGCATAATGTTGTAAGTCAGGAGCATAGGAATGCGGCTTAGAGTTGCGAGATCTATAGCAGTTCTAATGGCGGTCGTAATGGCTGGAATCATTGTGCATGGGCAAGACTCCGAGTGTGAGGATTCCTACGCAGAAAAAATAACACAATTGCTAGAGGACAGGGATTGGGAAGGAATTATCTCTGCCGCAGGACAGGCGCAGATTTCATGTGAAGCTGCATCAGGCGAATATCTATATCGAATTACAATCAATACTGGAACAAATATCCGCGATGCGGCTGGCATCCCTTCTAACATTGTAGGTAAGGCAGAGCAAGGCGTCGATTACGAAGTATTCTCGGTGACCGTAGGTAGTCAGTATACCTGGCTAGAAATCTTTTATGACGGCGAGACCGCATTCGTCGCCGAATCCTTAACAACACGTTTGCCCGACTATATGTTGGTGGAGGGTGGGCAAGCCATCAGTATTCTTGGGACTCAATGCCACGCGTGGCATACTACTCAACGACACCGAAGAATCAGTATAAATGTTGCCTTTTACGATAATTCGGACGACAGAATCCACGCTGAAATATACAAGCCAGGCGCAACAACTCCTGTCCCGGTATATAGTTCCGATTACAGCGCTCCAACCGAAGCTACCTATCAGAGGTATTCCCAATGGTGGTCAGAAGGTGTTTATACTCTAGAACTCGAAGCGAAAAACGCCGGCTTCAAGACTGTCATGGGCTTTGCGATTGATGGCACAAAAACAAACTTTCTTGGTATTAACTGCCCTTCATAGTTAAGTCAACGGCCTGATGACAATTAAGGGTAATCTATCCGTGCGTTCCAGGATGTTCGGCAAAAGGAGCATGACCTCATGTATGAAGTCCTAATCGCCGACGCGGCCACAGCCCGCTGGGCAAACGCAACAGTTGGCTGCGTACCATCATTGAGCGCGTCGATAGCTGATCGCTGGCTGACCAGGTCACTTAGCCCGCCTGTCCAACCGGCGCCGGACTGGCCGCCTCGCGGACGCCAATGCTCTGTGGCGTGACCTCCGCCGCCGTTCCAGCCGATGTGATAATGTCCTGCCGCTGCGCCTGGCATGCCTGCGCGGACTGATTGCGCCGGGCAGTCAGATCCGCGAGGTTGATGCGGCTGAAGGCGGGTTTCAATTCCAGCGCCGCCTCGAACTGCGCCTGCGCCGGGCAGTGATCGCCCTGCAGCGCCAGCGCCAGCGCATAATTGCGGTGCGCTTCCTGTAATTCACTTGCGATCGGACCGTTCACATAATCCCGCACGCCAAATTCATAATACATGCTGCTGAACTTGCGAACCGCTTCCGCCGGATTTGTGACCTTGGATCGCTGCCCGTCCAGATAGAGCAGGGCGATATAGCGTTCGTGGTAGAGGTCCTCAATGCTGCCGTGTTCCTCGGCGCGGTCAGTCATCACGATGGCCTCGGACAGACGACCGTTGCGGTAGAGTGCCAGCGCCTCCGCGGTCAGCGCCTCCAGAAAGAGCCGGCGCACCAGCTCCTGCTGGAACTCTCCATCAATGCTGATAATCGCGTCTAGCGTATCGATGGCTGAGGGGAAATCTCGCAGACGCAAGGCGCTCTGCGCATCCGCGAGCAGGGTATGCAAATCATAATCCGTCGAAATCTCCTCGATGAGCGTCGTTGCCGTCACCGTCGAGGTCGGTACGGCGGTCGGTTGAAGGGCGGTGGGCATGGAGGTATTTGTTGGGGGCGGCGTCGGGCTGGCATCGGCGGCGAGATAAGCGGCGGTTGCGGTTGGCGCCAGCAGTGGCAGGCAAACGGGCGTCTGCCGAAAGTTCGCCAAATCCTCGAAGCGGCTTTGCGCCAGCCTTAGATTGCCCGCCGCCAGATCGGCCGGTATGCGATTGCATTGCTGCTGGGCATAAGCCGCGGCCGTCGTGGTGGCAGCGGCGCGCGCCGTCGCCAGCCCGGTATTCCAGCCGGCATACACCGAGCCGATCACGATAAGGCCGGCGATGAACAGACAGAAGAGCGCGCCGAATCCCCAGAGCAGGCAAGCCAATTCCCGCCGCTTGCGCCGTGGTTCAGCATGATTCACGATTTGAACGCCCTGTGATTTCACTGGCCGTCCCGTGGTTGATTGGCAATCGCAGTCGACAGACTGCTTCTTGTTCGCCTCGCCGCCGTGCTATATCCCCGAAGCGGCGCGTATTATAGACCAGTTCCATTGCGCTCGCTAGCCAATGCCACCGGGAGTAGCGATGTCATTGATACAACTCTTGCTTGCCCTGAGATTGTAAGGGCGATCCGAGGATCGCTCGCGTCCGCGATTCCAGATGTGTGGGATACGGGTGACATGATATGTCGCCCCTACATCTAGGTTTGCCTGAGACGGGATTATTGCTTGTCATATTCACAATTCACCACGCCAATGCCCGCCATAGTGCTTGACGACCCCGCTTGCCTTATGTTACACTCGCGCCATGTTTGAGTACCGTGCCAGCACGATGCCTATGCGGATGCCGATTGTCACTGCCGACAGACGGCGGTTGTGTCTCGCCTAGGCAACGCAGCGCTTAATCTCGATACCGTCTGTCAGCGACAGGCGGTTTTTTGTTTACACGAGATCATCGCAAGTGAGGGAGCGAATTATGTCAGGGGAATATATCCACGTATCGGTGGCCTGGCCCTACGCCAATGGCGATCTGCATATCGGGCATCTGGCTGGCGCTTACCTGCCGGCCGATATCTTCGCCCGTTATCATCGCCTGCGGGGCAATCATGTGCTGATGGTCAGCGGCTCCGACAGCCACGGCACGCCGATCACGGTCGAAGCCGACAAACGCGGCCTGTCTCCGCTTGAGGTCTTCGAGCATTATCATGAGCGCTTCCTGCAGACGCAGCGGAAGATTGGCGTCAGCTATGACCTCTTCACCCATACTGATACCGAGAATCATCATAAGGTGGCGCAGGACATCTTCACCATCTTGCTAACGCGCGGCTACCTCTACAAAGAGAAGCAGACCCTGCTTTACAGCGAGAGCGAGCGGCGCTTCCTGCCCGATCGCTATGTCGAGGGCACCTGCTACATCTGCAAGTATCCCCAGGCGCGCGGCGACCAGTGCGACAACTGCGGCAACCTGATGGACGCCATCCAGCTCATCGATCCGCACAGCCGCAACAATCCCGCGGACAAGCTCATCCGGCGCGAATCGGAGCATTATTTCCTCGATCTGGCGGCGTTCACTGACCAGATCCTGGAATACCTCGCCGAGCATGAGCATCACTGGCGCCCCAACGTCAGCCGCTTCAGCCAGAATTTCGTCAAGGATGGGCTGCGCGGGCGCCCCATCACCCGCGATATCGACTGGGGCGTTCGCGTGCCGCTGGACGGTTGGGAAGACAAGCGCCTCTACGTCTGGTTCGACGCGGTTATGGGCTATTTCACCGCCAGCATTGAATGGGCGAAGAACATCGGCCAGCCCGATGCCTGGAAAAAATGGTGGTACAACCCGGAAGCCAAAATCTACAACTTCATCGGCAAGGACAATATCCCTTTCCACACCATCATCTGGCAAGCGGAACTGCTCGGCATTGATGGCATCTATAACGACGACGACCCGACCTACGGCGATAATCCGCTGCAGCTGCCCTACGATGTGCCCGCCAACGAGTTCATGAATATCGAGGGTCAGCAGTTCTCAACTTCGCGTAATTGGGCGGTCTGGCTGCCCGATCTGCTCGAGCGCTACCAAGCCGACGCCGTGCGCTTCTATGTCGCCCGCAGCTTCCCTGAACGACAGGACAGCGACTTCTCCTGGGAAGGTTTCCTGGCGCGCGTCAATAATGAGCTGCTGGCGGCCTGGGGCAATCTGGTCAACCGCATGCTCGGTTTCGCCTTCAAACGCTTCGAGGGCGCCGTGCCCGCATACGACGCATTGAGGCCGGAAGACGAAGCGATCATCGCCGCCACCGAAGCCGGCTTCGACACGGTCGGCGCGCTGCTGGAGCAGGTTCGCCCCAAAGAGGCGCTGGAAGAGACGTTGTCATTGGCGCGCGCGGTCAACGCCTGGCTCAATGAGCGCGAACCCTGGAAGACGCTCAAGCCCGACCGCGCCGATGCCGCCCGCTCGGTCTACACCGCCCTGCGCTGCATCGACAACTTGAAGGTTCTCTTCGCGCCCTTCACGCCTTTCAGCTCGCAGCAGGTGCACGAGATGCTCGGCTACGACGGTCAGCTCTTCGGCGACTTGACCATCGAGAACTACAACGAAGCGACGCGCGATCACCTGGCGCTCGTATACGATGGGAGCGCGGCGATAGGCGAGTGGAAGGCGAGTGAGTTAGGGGCGGGTCAGACGCTGCGCGAGCCGTCCCCGCTGTTCGTGAAGCTGGATCCGGAGATTGTGGAGCAAGAGCGTCAGCATCTGGGGCGGGAGCGGGTGGAGCATCCGATAGAGGGGTAGTTTGCTAACCGAGACGATATAAAGCTCTGTGCGCTCTGTAGTAAATTATGCTCCCCTCTTCGCCAACGACACCACCCCCATGCTATACTCCCGCCATGTCCTGGCTCGAATCCCACTTCAATACTCGTAAACCCGTCATCGCCATGTGCCACCTGCGCGCCTTGCCCGGCGATCCCGGCTACGACCCCGCCGGCGCCGAGACCCCGAGCGAGACGCTCAAACTGGTCAAGGACGCTGTGCCCGCCACGCCCGTCTTCGCCAACACCGGTGTCAACCTCGACAACCTGGGGGAGACGCTCAACATCGCTGATGGCGCCATTACCGGCACCGCCTTCAAGCGCGCTGGGCACATCTGGAACGAAGTTGATGTCGAGCGCGTGCGCGACTTCATGCGCATCGCCAGAGCCGTCCGCGGAGGCTGAAGCGATGGCCCCGCGCTGGCAGCAGGTCGCCGATGTGCTGGTGGGTTATTCGACCGCGGTCAAGCCGCGCGAGCGCGTCATGATCGCCATGGTCGAAGCTGAGACCTTCCCGCTGGCGCAGGCCGTTTACGAATGCTGCGTCAAAGCCGGCGCCTATCCGCAGATTCAATTCCTTTCTGAAAAGCTGCGTCATTCGCTGCTGAAATACGGTGACAAGGAGCAGGTGAGCTGGCTGCCGGAGATTGAGGCTTACGGCATGGACTGGGCGGATGTCTATATTGGCTTGCGCGGGGGCTGCGATGCGCGCCTGATGAGCGATATTCCTGCGCCGGTCCTGGCGGTGAATCAGCGCAGGCAAGGCGAAATCTCGACGATGCGCTGGGCTAAGACGCGCTGGTGCCTCGTCCGCGTGCCGAATGAGTCGATGGCGCGCAATGCCGCAATCGACCTCGATACGTTGGAAGACATGTTTTTCGCCGCCTGCTTGATGGACTACGAATCCGCCGCCGTCAAATGGCGCGAGACGGCAAAACAATTATCCGGCTCGACAACGGTGCGCATCACCGCCGGCGCCAACACCGACCTTTCGTTTTCCGTCGCCGGGCGTCACTGGCTCGTCTGCCATGGGCGCATCAATCTGCCGGATGGCGAGATCTACACCGCGCCCGTCAACGACACGCTGAATGGGGTGATCCACTTCGACTTTCCCGGCATCTTTGGGGGCAAGCTCATCCATGGTATTCGTCTTGAATGGCGGGATGGCGCGCTGACTCATGCCAGCGCCAGCAGTAACGAGGATTATCTCTTGCAGATCCTGGAGACGGATGCTGGTTCAAGCCGCCTGGGCGAGTTTGCATTTGGTATGAATTCGCACATCAATCACTTTTGCCACGATATACTTATTGATGAGAAGATGGGTGGGACCATTCATCTGGCGCTGGGAAGAGCCTATCCCGATTGCGGCGGCGTCAATCAGTCGAGCATCCATTGGGATTTGCTGAAGGACTTGCGAACTTGCGGCGCCGTTTATATAGATGGAGAACCAGTTTTTGCAGACGGCGAACTGCTGCTATAGATGAGCGCAAGGGAGGTGTTTATCGATACATACTGGCAAGTTTCTCATTCGCTCTCGTATCGAGATAAAGGAGTTCATAATGTCCAAGAACGGTATTAGCCGACGTGATTTTCTCCGTGTGAGCGGTGCAGCCGGCGCAGCGCTGGCGGGCGCTACCCCTCTGGGCAACCTCGCTCGCGTCTCCGCTCAAGCCGACACCACAATCAACGTGCTGACTGTCGGCGATCCTTGGGACCTGGCGCTGCAGAGCGTTGTTGATCAGTTTACTGAGACGACCGGCATCGGTGTCAACATCGAATCGCTCGGTTACACTGCCCTGCAAGCTCGCCTGGTCAACGCTTTTCTGACGCAGAGCGCGGATGCGGATGTCATCGCCGTCGATCAGATGTGGATCAGCCAGTACGCGGACAACGGCTGGATTCGCTCTCTTGATGATTTCATCGCCATGGATTCGGATGCCCACTTCGACGACTTCGTGCCCGAGTGTCTTTATTCCCTGAGCACCTGGCGCAACCACGTTTGGACGCTGCCGATCGCCTCCTATGCCCAAGGCATCATGTACCGCACCGATCTCTTTGAAGCGGCGGGCCTCGATCCGCTGCCTTCGTCAGTGGCGGATGCCGGCGACTGGACCTGGGAGGGCTACTTCGGCATTCTGGACCAGATCAACGGCATGGATCTGGATGGCACCAGCATGTATGGCACCACCGTCATCGGCGCACAGCCGGTTCCCGTCGTGCACATGTACAGTCAGCTTTCCGCCAGTTACGGGACGCGCTGGTTCACCCAATTCCCTGAAGCGCCTTGGGACTTCACGCCCACCATCAACAGCGATGCCAACTTGGCTGCTCTCAACGACTGGAAGCGTCTGTACGGCTGGTCTCCGCCGGAATCGATCAATTACCTCTGGTTCGATGCCGGCACGCGCTTCTCGCAGGGTGACATCGGCATGTTCTATCACTGGACGCCTTATTTCTACTTGGTCAACAACGAAGGCTACTTGACGGGTACGCCCTCGCCAGTTGTCGACAAATTCGAGACCGCTGTGCTACCGACGCTGACAGCCGGTGGCGATCAGGTGGTCAGCCTGGGTGGCTGGTCGCTGGGCATGCCATCAACCTCGGGCAATCAGGACGCCGCCTGGCAGTTCATCAAATGGGCGACCAGTTCCGAGGGCCAAAAGGCGATGGGACAGGTTAACGTTAAGGGCTATCAGTTCGCCGATTTCAGCCGCAAGTCGAATTATGAAGACGCCGACCTGAACGCGATCTATCCCTTCCTGGGCACGCAGCTCGAGATGATGAAGCTGGGCGACGGCAAGGTCGTGCGCCCACCCGCACCGATTTACACCTCCTTGGAAGGTGTCTACGGCTTGCAGATCAACCAGGCGATGGCTGGGCAGGTTTCATCCGAGCAAGCGCTGGCGACTACGCAGACGCTCTTCGAGAACATCCTCCGTGGGAACCAGATGATTCCCTATGGAGTCGAGAGCTTTGATGATACGCTCGACAATACCAAGGCATTGATCGCCAGCTTGTCGTCGATGTAAATCGCGTTCCCGCGTCGGACCGATAGTTCGGCCGCTTCAGTTTCAAATTCCTATAACCCCCTCTCTCTTGCTGGAGGAGGGGGGGTTTAGGAATGGGAGGGTTGCCTCACCGTATGAAACTTAACAGGCGACTTCCCTACATACTCTTGGCGCCATCAATAATTGTTTTGCTGGCGCTGATTTTGTACCCGCTGGCGTTTGCTTTGCGCAACAGCTTCTGGTTCTGGAACTTGCAGACCAGCCCGGTGCCGCTCTACCACTCTGGCTTCGACAACTATCGGATGGTCTTCCAGGTCACGCCTTTCAGTGAGGCGCTGAAGAATACGGTGCTACTGGGCGTTTTGGGCACCTTCGCGCAATTCTGGCTGGGCATGGGCATCGCCCTTTTGCTGCATACGCATCTGCATGGCATGGGCCTGTTCCGTGCCCTGCTGATCATGCCAACGACACTGGCGCCAGTCGTCGCTGGTTTTCTTTTCCGCTACCTGCTTGAGCCCAAAGGCGGCTTGCTGTCCTGGCTGCTGGTGGGCATCGGTTTTCCGGTGCCGCCACAAGGTTTCCTCGGCAACGCTAACACGGCGCTCTTCAGCATCGGTCTGGTCGATACCTGGCAGTGGACGCCGTTTTTCGCTATCGTGCTCTATGCGGGCCTGCTCTCCATTTCTGAAGAAGTCAAGGAAGCGGCGCAGGTGGATGGCGCGTCGCCCTGGCGCATGTTCTGGTCCATCACTTTACCTTTGCTGCGCCCCATTGCCGCCTTCCTAGTGATGATTCGCTTCATGCAATTGTTCAATAGCTTCGACCTGGTCTACGTTTTGACCAACGGCGGGCCCGGCACCGCCTCGCGCACGCTCAGCTTCAATCTCTATCGCGAGGGGCTGGTCAACTACAACATCGGCATGGCCGCCGCCATGACCTGGCTGGTGGTCATCATCGTCAGCGTCATCATCAATCTCTATCTCTTTTTCATTTATCGAAAGCGGGAATGGTGAGCCCATGCGGCGCCGACAAACAGTACAGAAGATTATCATTTACGCGTTGATGGCGCTGGTCATGATCTTCTTCGTCGGGCCAATTTTCTGGTTCATCCTGCTGGCATTTCGCCATCCCAGCGAAGCCTACACTCTGCCGCCGCAACTCTTCTTCCAGCCCTATCTCGGCAATTTCAGCGATACTTTCGTCGACCCGGGCAAGAACGCTCCGCAATTGGTCAACAGCGTGATTGTCAGCAGTGGCGCTACCCTGCTCAGCCTGCCCTTCGCGCTTTCTGCCGCCTATGCCCTGTCGCGCTTCGCCCTGCGCGGCAAAGAGTTCATCATGAACTGGTATATCAGCCTTCTAATCGCACCGCCTATTGTATTCGTCATTCCTTACTTCATCTTGATGTCGCGGATCGGCTGGGCGGGCACATATCAGTCGATTATCCTCACCCTGCAAACACTGGCTATCCCCTTCTCCGTCTGGCTGCTCAAAAGCTTCATGGACGAGGTGCCGCTCGATTTGGAGGAAGCGGCCTGGGTTGATGGCGCCAATCGCTTTGCCGCCTTCTTCCGCATCACAATCCCGCTGGCGCTGCCGGGCATCATTGTCACCTCCATGTTCACTTTCGTCTTTAGCTGGAACAACGTGATCTTCCCGCTCGCCCTCAGCAAACAAAGTACGACTACACTGCCCGTCGGCACCATCAGTTTCTTCGCCTCGACGGGCGTCTATTGGGGCCATATTGCTGCGACAGCGGTGGCGGCCATGCTACCGCCAATGATCATCTTTCTGGTCTTGGGGCGGTATGTCGTCCGCGGGCTGACCTTCGGCGCAGTGAAAGGATAATGGTACGATGAACAAAACTGGATTCGGCGTCATCGGGGCAGGCATCGTTGGCGGCTCGTTGCACGCCCATGTTTATCATTATCTGCCGCAGGCGGAACTGGTCGCCGTCTGCGATCTGGACGAAGCGCGCGCCCGCGAAGTCGCCGAGCGTTATGCCGCGCCTCAGGCCTACACTGATTACCGTGAATTGCTCGCCCTTCCCGAAATCGCCGCCGTCTCTATCGCCACGCCCGATTTCGCTCACCGCGAGATCGCTGTGGCCGCCGCCGAAGCGGGGCTGCATATCCTGGTGGAGAAACCGCTGGCGACCACCGTCGAAGACGCCGAAGCGATTGTGCAAGCCGCCGATGCCGCCGGCGTCAAACTCATGGTCGACTTCCAGAACCGCGTCAATCCCGCCTTCATGGCCGCGCGCGTGGCGGTCCAAAACGGCGAATTGGGCGCGCTCAAATACATCTACGCCCGCCTTAGCAATACGACCTTCGTGCCAACGCAGATGCTGTCCTGGGCCAGCCGGAGCTCGGCGCTCTGGTTTCTCGCCAGCCATACAGTCGATATGGCCTGCTGGCTGCTGCAAGACAAGCCGAAGCGCGTCTACGCCGTCAGCCGCTCGGGCGTCTTGCAAGATATGGGCATTGATACCCAGGACTTCCATGTCGCCATCGTCGAATTTGAGCGCGGTGCCGTTGTCACACTGGAGAACAGCTGGATCCTGCCCGAGACCGAGCCAAACGTCTTCAATCTCAAGATGGAGTTGCTAGGTGATGACGGTGTCATGTACATCAATACATCCGATAACCGCATGGTCGAGAAGTACACGCGCGCTGACTTCAGCCTGCCCGATACACTCGGCTTGACTCCCAACGCGGATTCGGCTCGCCTCGGCGGCTTCGTACTAGAGGCGATCGCACGCTTTGTCGATGCCGTAGTCGATGACGCGCCCGTCCTCGCCACCGGCGAAGAGGCAGCGCTCGTCACCCGCGTCCTGGCCGCCATCGAGGTGTCAGCGCATTCGGGTCAGCCGGTTGAGCTCGACTGATGTTGGATGATCGTCTGCTGCTCGGCATCGACATCGGCACCTCCAGTTCAAAGGGCGTACTGGTTGACCTCGCTGGGCGCATCATCGCCGAGCACGCCCTGCCTCACAGCTTCGATATGCCGCAGCCCGGCTGGGCTGAGCAAGATGCCGATGAAATCTGGTGGAGCGACTTCTGCGCCATCTCGCGCGCCCTGATCGCCAAAGCGGCTATTGAACCGGGACGCATCGCCGCTGTCGCCGCCAGCGCCATCGCCCCGACCATGCTGCCTCTCGACGAGAACTTCCGTCCCCTGCGCCCCGCTATCCTCTACGGCATCGATACGCGCGCCGGCGAAGAGATCGCCGAAATGACCGCGACGCTGGGCGAAGACGCCATTTTCGAGCGAACTGGTCACCTGCTCTCGGCACAGTCGGTCGGGCCCAAGGCGCTCTGGTATCGAGCGCATCAGCCCGAGCTTTTCAACAAGACGCGCAAAATCGTCACCGCCGCAACTTATCTTGTCTTCAAGCTCAGCGATAACTTCGTCCTCGATAACTATGTCGCCCCCTATTTCACGCCCTTCTTCGATGTTCATCAGCTGGCCTGGCATAGAGACTGGGTCGAGACCATCTGCCCGCTCGAGTGGCTGCCGGAGACGCGCTGGTCGATCGAGCATGCTGGCGCGGTTACGGCGAAAGCGGCGGAAGAAACCGGCATCCCGCGCGGCACACCGGTCGCTGTCGGCACAGCCGACGCCCTCGCCGAAGCGATCGCCGCTGGCGCAGTCTCCAACGGCGACCTGATGGTGATGTACGGTACGACGCTCTTCCTGATTCAGACGACCGCGAAATATCGCCCACACCGCGACCTCTGGGCGTCGGTTCATCTCAGGCCGGGCGCGGCGATTCTGGCGGCCGGCATGGCCACCGCCGGCGCGCTGCTGACCTGGTTTCGCGATGAGCTGGCCGGCGATGAACGGGCGGCAGCCGCTGCAACGGGCGAGAACGCCTACACCCTGCTGGCGGAAGCCGCTGCGCAAACACCTCCGGGCAGCGCTGGTCTAAGCACGTTGCCCTACTTCAGTGGCGAGCGCACGCCGATCAACGATGTCCATGCCAAGGGACTCTTCTTCGGGCTGACGCTCAGCCACAGCCGCGCGCATCTCTACCGCAGCTGCCTCGAGGGAATCGCCTTCGGTCTGCGCCACAACATCGAGGCGATGGGGGAGGCCGACGCCGTACCGACGCGCCTGGTCGCTATCGGCGGCGGGGCGCAAGACGCGCTTTGGCTGCAAATTTGCAGCGATGTGACGGGCCTGCCACAGGATGTGCCACAACAGACCATCGGCGCCGCCTATGGTGATGCCTACATCGCCGGTATGGCGGCCGGCATCTTCAGCGACTGGCGACCGCTGCGGGAAAGCTGGGTTCGGATCGCTCGGCGCATTCAGCCCAATCCAGAGGCGAAGGCGATATACGATGAACTGTATTCCACCTACCGCGATCTCTACCGCGACAACCGCCATCACATGCGCCAGCTCTCGCGCCTGACTTGAACGACAGAGATACTTCCTGTAGGCTATTATTTCGGCTGAGATGTTTGTGAATACGTATAAGCATTAAAGGAGCGCTATATGGCGAGCAAGAAAGCCAAAAAGGACGCCGACAATCTGGCCGCGGTCCTCGAAAAGATCCCCCAGATGTTTAAAGAGCAAACAGCCATTGGCGAGCGTCTGCATGACATCATCATGGAGACGAATCCCACTCTCAAGCCGCGGCTATGGTATGGCATGCCCGGCTATGCCCTGCGAGGTCCAGTTCTTGTCTTCATCCGCATGGATGACTATGTCACCTTCGGCCTCACCGAAAAGGCGAACCTGCCCATCGACGAGAACGCGCCGGATAAGCTCATCCCCAACGCCTGGTTCTTGACCGAGCTGGACGAAGCGACCGAAGCCCGCATTGGCGAGATTGTGCGTGTGGCGACGGGCTAACTGCTGCCCTCCTCATTTCGAAAGCGGCAATAGACATTCCCCCGCTTCTGCGCGACAATGGCTCGCGTCCTTGTGTCAGCCAGGAGAGGCCATGCCCTACGAAGCCAATATGTACGACTCGCACATGCATACCCCGCTCTGCAAGCACGCCCGCGGACCGCTCAGCGCCTACGCCGAGCGAGCCGAGCGCCTTGGCTTGCGCGGCATCACCTTCACCTGCCACAGCCCTATGCCGGACGGCTGGGATTCAGCTTTGCGCATGTCGCTGCCGCAGCTGCCGCAATATGTTGAAATGGTCGAGCAGACGCGCGCCGAATTCGCCGGACGAGTCGATGTGCGCCTGGGTATGGAAAGCGATTATTTCCCCGGAATGGAAGCCTGGATCGAAGAACTGCATGGCAGAGCCGACTTCAGCTATATCCTGGGTTCGGTCCATGCGCTGACCAAGGAGTACAAGGCAAAATACCTGAACGGCTCAACGCGACTGGAATACGAGAAGAGCTACTTCGAGAACCTGGCGAACGCGGCCGAGACGGGCCTCTACGACTGCCTCAGCCATCCCGATATCGTCAAGATCGCGCATCCCAAACAATACGATGTCGCCGACCACATGGATACCATCCGGCGCGCGCTGGATCGCATCGCGGCGACCGGCATCGCCATGGAACTCAATACCAGCGGCCTCAACAAAGCCTATCCCGAGATGAACCCGGGGGCGGAAATGCTCGCGGAGATGGCGCTGCGGGGGATTCCGGTCGTGATTGGCTCGGATTCGCACGACGCCCATCGCGTCGGCGCCGACTTCGACAAAGCGCTCGCCCAATTGCAGAATGCCGGCTACCAGCGCGTCAGCTACTTCCTCAACCGCGAACGCTATGAATTGGCGCTAAGCGCGGTGTTTCTGGCGGACCTGCAGCCGCGCTTGGTGTAATTCCACTTCTCAGTTATCGGACGCCCCAACGTACCAGTCATCGCGATTAAGCGGCAGGAACCCGCTCGCGCCTCTGCCGTCCACCGTCTTGTAAAGCAGCGCCTGGTGAATCGAGTTGTAGCCCGATTCGAAGACCCAGCGCGCCCCCGCCAGGTATATCCGCCAGCGTCGATAGCCGACCGGTCCCAGCATATCCAGAATCGTCTCTTGCTGCGCCTCAAAACGTTTGAGCCAATTCTTCAGCGTCAGGGCGTAATGCTCGCGTAGGCTCTCCACATCGCGCACTTCAAAGCCGGCCTTCGCCGCCACATCCAGCACGTAGGCGATATGCTGGCTGTCCCCATCGGGGAAGATGTATTGCTGCACGAAGGAGTCTTTCGCCTGATATTGCGGCACTTTCGGCGCCTGGAACAAAGTGATGCCGTGATTCAGAAAGACGCCGCCGTGTTTCAATAGGCGGTAGGCTTTCTCAAAATAGATCGCTAGATTTTCCCGCCCGACATGCTCGACCATGCCGACGCTGACGATCTTGTCGAAGGGCTGGCTCTCATCGACGTTGCGATAATCCAGCAGCTCCGCCCGGCAGCGAGCGGACAGGCCCGCCGCTTCAATGCGTTCTTTCGCCAGCGCCAGCTGCTTCTCGCTGAGCGTGATGCCCAGCGCCTCCACGCCATAGCATTCGGCCGCGTGCATGATCAGCGCGCCCCAGCCACAGCCGATATCCAGCAGACGATCGCCCGGCTCCAGCCGCAGCTTGCGACAGATGTAATCCAACTTGCGGCTCTGCGCTGTATCAATGCTCTCAGCCGGATCTTTGAAGTAGGCGCAGGAATAGACCATCTTCTCATCGAGCCAGAGCTGATAAAACTCGTTTGATACATCGTAGTGATACTGTATAGCCTGCATATCCCGCTTGACCGAGTGCTTCGTTCCCGAGAGATGCGCTATCTGATTATTGCTTCCGGGATCGCGCGAGGGCAGGCGCAGCAGCTTGGGCGCGAAACGCAGCGTATCCGACCAGCTCCAGCCCTCCCAGAGATAACGCGCCAGATCTATCGCCGCGTACAATTCGCCTTCGATCTCAAAATCGCCGAACATATAGGCCTCGCCCAGCTTGCGTTCGGTCGGCGGAAAGAACATGCGGCGCAGCGCCGACGGTCCATTGAGCGCGATGGTGAAGCTGGCGGTCGTCGCGTTGCGCGGTGCCCATACGGTGCCGTCCCACAACCGAATGGCGAAATCGCGACCGGGATAATTCTCAAACACAGCCGTCAGCAGATCCAGCGTATTGGCCACATGGCTATCACGCGTCATGACTTGTGCCTCAACCACAACGAACCTCCTCTATTCACATTGCCGCGGGAGGGGCTCGGCATGCGAATGACGAACAGAATCAATTCGGCGCACATTATAACAAGACTGACACCGAAGTGCGAAACCCCGCGTATATTGTTGTATCGGCTGGCGCCGCCAGTCCAGACGGACTCGGCATGCCGCCGCGGGAGTCCGGTCAAACCGAACCTTTACCCCCAGCCACGCAGGGTTATCGCCGGAAATGTCAACGCTAGCGAACGCTGATGCAGAAGCGCAATTGCTCATCGTCGCCGCGAGCCCCTTGAGCCGCGCCGGCTTGACCGCCTTGCTAGAAGAGCGCGGCTGCTTCGTGCGAGGGCAGGTCGATGGTGAGGCTCTGGAGCGAGACATTGACCGCCTGGAACCAGATATTCTGGTCATTGATTTCGGCTGGGAGACCGGCGTCATGCGCGCGCGGCTGGCTCGGATCGATAAGGATATCCCCGTCCTGGCCTTAATTGTTGAAGACGATGAGGCATCGTTGGCGTCGTTGCTGGGGGTACTGCGCGCCTTCCCGCGTTTTGCCCTGCTCCTGAGCGACAGCGATCCCGACGCCATTGTCGCCGCGCTCGCCGCGCTCGAGCAAGGGCTGACCGCCATCGATCCACGTTTGACGGACATGCTGGGTTCGGCGGCGCGGGGCGATTATCCGCCGCCATCCGATGCCTTGACGGCGCGTGAAAATGAAGTGCTGCAACTGCTGGCGCGCGGGCTTACCAACCGCGCCATCGCCCAGGAGCTGGGCATCACCCAACACACGGTCAAGTTTCACGTCAACGCGATCATGAGCAAGCTTCATGCCCAAAGCCGCACCGAAGCGGTCGTCCGCGCCACTCAGTTGGGCCTGATCGTCCTCTAGACAGGTGGCGTCTCGCGGGATAGTTTTATAGGCTGACAGATTAACATTTGCGTGAGAGGAACGAGTTTCATTTTTGGTGTGAACACGGGGATTCTTTTTGCTGCCGCCGAACGGCTGGGGGGATAAACGCATGAAGGCGCTAATCACCGGCGCCACCGGCTTCGTCGGCTCGCATCTGACGCGCCTGCTCATCGAGCATGGCTACCGCGCGCGCGTCCTCTACCGCTCCGAGAAAAAACTCGGCATCCTGGCTGGTCTGGAATTCGAAGCCTTCGCCGGTGACCTGTCCGACATCGCCCTGCTGGAGAAAGCCTGCGCCGATTGCGATGTGGTCTTTCATGTCGCCGCCAAAGCCGATTACTGGAAAGACGACGACCGCGACGCCCTCTGGCGCATCAATGTGGACGGGACGCGCAATCTGCTTTCCGCCGCGCAATCGGCTCGCGTCCGCCGCGTCATTTTCACCAGCAGCGCCTCGACCATTGGCATCCGCCCCGGCGCCGAACGGGCCGCTGAAAGCGACGCCTTTAATCTGCCACCGGAGCGCTTCTGGTACGCCTGGAGCAAGGTCAAAGCGGAAGAAGTCGTCGCCGAGTTTGTTGCCGACGGCATGGATGTGGTGACCCTCAATCCGACAGTCATCATCGGACCAGGCGACCTCAATGCCATCTCCGGCAGCTTCATCATCGAGACGGCGCGCTGGCAGTGGCTGGTGCCGATGTCTTCCGGCGGGCTGGCAGTCATTGATGCGCGCGATGTGGCGCGCGCGCATTTGGCAGCGGTCGAGCGGGGACGAAGCGGCGAACGCTATATTCTCAACAGCGCCAATCTTTCTTATCGCGAGTGGTTTCGAATGATCGCCCGGGCCTGCGACGTACGCGCGCCGGCGTTCTCCACGCCGGATTGGCTGCTGGAGCCGACCGCCCGATTCATTGAGCTGCTGCGCGCGCTCGGATTGCAGACGCCCATGGACGCCAATCAGACGCGGCTCGGCGGCGCCCACGTCTACTTCGACGGCGGCAAGGCTCAGCGCGAACTCTGCGCCCCGCGCATCGATATCGCGACCAGCTTGCAGGATACCTTCGCCTGGTATGAAGCGAAGGGCTATATCAAGCGCGATTTGCTGACGCGTCTCATCGGCTTGATTTAGCTGCATATTGACGATATCGTAAGGCTTGATTGGTATTAGCTGTCTGGCGCCATCTGTGCCCATTGCTCCTGTTAAGCGCTGTCCGCATGGCGTTTTTCCGACCCAAACTGCCTGTTCGCGCGCCTTTAACTCCCCTTCCCTAGCTCGCTGGGTCGCGTAGACATAGACCTTCGGGAAGGGGCCGGAGATTGGGTAGAATTTCGGTATACAAATCGTCGTAGCGGACAAGCCTTATAGGGGCAATCCTCGGGGCGCGCAGACACTGCCCAACGATCGCCCGAAGCCTGTATTTGCCATGCGGGCGACTCACAGAGTTGCCCCTACATCTAGGTTTATCTTAGACAGGATTATTGGTTGCCATATCCACAATTCACCACTCCCTGATGATGCCGATGGGGGGGCAGGTCATCAGTCGCTAGTGCGGACGATAGGGCAGGTCATCCATGTCGCCGACGAATTCCGGCAGATTGCGCTGCTCCAGCATCTGGCGGATGGCGTGCGATTCACCCAGATGGTACCAGTAGTGATAGATGACGCGCTGCAGCATCGTGCCGATTGATTCTTCCAGCGCCTCGCCCTTCCATTGGAAATGCTCCTGTAGCTTTTCCGTGGTCAGCGTATCCAGGAAGACGTCCGCGTTCGCCGTCACCTCGCGCCAGGCCGCCCACATATCGTCCAGCTTCGGCGTCGACGGCGGACAGCCGAAAGCGCAGATCTTGCGCAGCTCCGGCTGAATGACCTTTCCCTGACCGAGAAAGACGAAGGTTCGATTTTCGTGATCGGCCAGATGCCCGATCGTCCAACTGATGCAATTCATCTGCCCGTGCCGCACGTAAGCATCTTGCAAGCTCAAGCCTTCCAGGCAGCGCAGAAATTCGCCGCGCGTGAAGCGAAGCTGCTCCACCATCGGATGTGCCATCGGTCGCTCCCTTCCGAATCGCTCTAATGACTTCGGTTGAGATGATAATCGGTGGTCGCTCTTATTCAAGCGGGACTTGGTGCTGCAACACTTGCTCTATTCAGCAGCAGCGTTCCGCTTGCGTATGCAGCATGACCGATCCGCCATCCGCGACAGGTATAGCGTCGATAGCGAGCAGAGCGGGTTGCGCTGCTTCCGCCGGCGCGCAACAAAGGCCCAGGTCGGCGAATTCCGTGCTGCAAACGCCCGTCTCCGGCAGGTTCAGCCGCACATCGCGCGCTGCTTCCCAATCGCCGCAGAGCGCTGCTACCACCGAGCGAACCTGCTCGTAACCGGTCGCCACCAGGAAGGTCGGCGCTCTGCCGTAGCTCTTCATGCCGACGATGTAGAAATCCACCTCCGGCTGACGCAGCTCGGCTTCGCCATGCGGCCGCACCGTGCCGCAGCTATGCAGATTGGGGTCGATCAGCGGCGCCAGAACGCGCGTGGCTTCGACAGCGGGATCAAGGTCCAGCCGCAATTCACGCAGCATCTCCAGCTCCGGTCGCGCGCCGGCGCAGACGATGACTTCGTCGGCGTAATAGCCTTGCGCGTCGCCATTCGTGTCGCCCCGAACGCACAGCCCCTCGTCCGTCGCCGCCACTTCCTCGATGGAGAAGGGCGCCAGAACTTGCAGCGCGCCCGCTTCAACCGCCGCCTTGATGCGCATGCCCAGTTGACCGCGCGCCGGCAAGGCATCGTCCTCGCCACCGCCGTAGACCTTGCGCAGGTTGTCGCCGCGCATGACCCAAATAACTTCCGTCTGCGGCTGCTCATCTTTCAAGGTGATCAAATCCAGCAGCGCGTTGATCGCCGAGTGCCCGCTGCCGACGACCATCACACGCCGGCCCGCGTAGCGTTGGCGCTCGCTTCCAAGCACATCAGGAATGCCATAGCCCAGTCGGCCGCGCAAGCCCGCTTCGCCGATTGCCGGTGTGCCATTCGCGCCCAGCGGATTCAGCTTGTGCCAGGTGCCGGAGGCGTCAATCACGGCGCGCGCTTCAACGAGCTCCTCGCGCCCGACCTCGCTGACCACATGCAGCTGAAAAGGCGCGCTCTCGCGACCGGCACCTTTGACCTTGTCGTGATTGCGCCGGCTGACATTGACGACCCGGGCGCCCGTGCGAATCACAGCGCGCATCGCCGGCACTTCCGCCAGGGGCTGCAAATAGCGCTCGACCAACTCGGCGCCAGTCGGCAATTCAGCGGCCGGCGGCATCCGCCAGCCCGCGCTTTCCAGCAACCGAACGCTCGCTGAATCCACGTTGAACTTCCAAGGCGAAAACATGCGCACATGGCCCCAGTCGAGCACATTCGCGCCCACGCTTGCGCCCGCTTCAAAGAGGATGGGAACTTCGCCACGCTCGAGCAAATGCGCCGCCGCTGCCAAACCGACCGGTCCGCCGCCGATGATTGCGACAGGTAGTTGATTCATTATCGCTCCCTTGAACAGCTCATGTGATTGACGAAGTCTGTGAAGCGTATGATGGAGTTTGTAGCGCGCTTCTTACTTCTCAACAATCTTCGTCCGCAGCATAGCGCCGCTCAATAACCCAGCTTCAAAGCTACTTCTTCCAGGCTGTCTGTCGGACCGATCAATGTCACTTCGTCCTCTAGATGCAAATTGGTATAGCCATGCGGCACAATTAAATGTCCGCGCCGTACGATCGCCATCACCAGTACATCGTCGGGCAGGATCAGCTCGCGCAAGTGCAAGCCATTCACGTTCGGATCGGTGATCGTCACCTGTATCACATCGTGATCGGGGTCATCCTCGAAGACCATCGCCGCCAGTTGTGGCGCGCGCACGAAGTTGTCCAGCAGGTGCACCATCGCGTTCGCCGGATCCAGCACATGCACGCCCAGGTCGCGAAACTGCTCCAGCAGATTGAAGGTGTTCAGCCGCGCGATCTGCCGCGTGATGCCGAAGTCCTCATAGAAGATCTGGCACAGCTTCAGGCTGTCAGCATCGTCAGGCAAAAGCGTGACCGCCACTTCGGTTTTAGGCTCAATAATCTCACGAATACGCTCCGCCGAAATTTCCGGCAGCCAATGCTCATGCCGCAGCCCGTCTGACGCCGTGACCTGGGATACGTGTGACTGATCGATATCGAGCAGCTTGACCCGCCAGCCGTGGGCCAGCAAGCGCTCGGCAAGTTGCCGCGATTGATTCTCGATGCCGACGATGACGACATCGAGGATCTCGTCGTCGGCGATATCCTTGGGCAGGTGCGATTCGCCGACCAGCCGGATGGCGAACTTGAAGAAGGGCGGTCCCGCCAGTTGGCTCAAGACGATCGCCGCCACCATCAGCGTCGTGAAATCGCTGCCCAGCCCGGGGAACTCAATCGCCACTTCCTTCGCCAAGCCCAGCCCAATGCCCGCCTGCGTGATATAGGTCATCCAGGTGAGTCGATTGAACTGCGGCGGATCGCCCGCCACCGCGCCGCCTATGAAGCCGCCGATGAAGAGTGCCAACAGCCGAATCGCGAAAATCGCGGCGGTGATCGGCAGCAGCGCCAATACGATACCGATATCCAGCGATGCGCCGATGAGAGTGAAGAAGATGACGAAGATCGGCATCTCGACTTGATGCAGCAAATGGCGCAATTCGCTGCGATAAGGGCTGCGGTTGGTCAGCCAGAAGCTCGCTACCATGCAGATGAGCAGCGGTTCGAAGAGCAAATCGAAGGGGAGATTCTCGTGGCTGAAGTGCCGTATCTCGCCGGAGATGGCGAAGACGAGATAACCGATCAGCAGGATGAGCGGTATCTTCACCCGATCTTCCCAGTGGTTGCGCAGTATCAGCCCAAGCGCTAGGGCGACCAGGATGCCCAGACCGATTGAGCCCAGGATGGTGAAGCTGACCAGGATGATGAAGCCGATGTCGAAGCTGCGACCGGTCAGCAGCGTCGCCGCGATCGAGGAACTGACGGCGAAGAGCACGACAATCAGCACATCGGTGACCAGCGTCACGCCCAGCACCGTCTTGGTGAAGGGTCCGCGCGCCCGCATCTCGTTGATGATGGCGATCGCCGACGAGGGTGAGCGCGCCGCCAGGATCGTGCCGCCCAGCAGCGCCGTCGCCAGTTTGCCCGCTGGTGTCAGCTCACGCATGAAAGGGATTTGCTCCGCCAGCAAAAAGATGCCGATGCCGCTTACGATATAGACGGCGCCAATCTGCGCCGCCGTGTTCCAGCCGATGCTGCGGTAACGCCCGCGCAGTTCATCCAGCGCCATCTCACTGCCGGCGACGAAGGCGATGAACGCGAGCGCCGTTTCATCGAGGAAACGCAGCGCCTCGACGTTCACCGGGTCCATGAATTGCAGGATGAAGGGACCCGCCAGGATACCGGCCAGCAGATACCCGCTGATCAAGGGCAGATGCAAGTGCGTCGACAGCTGCCCGATTTGATAGGCGGCAAAGGTGATAAAAGCAAAGCTAGCCAAAGAAAAGGCCAGCAGACCGTAATCCAAATTTCGCTTCCTGAGCTAATGAGTTCGAAATACCACCACCGGAAAACTGCGGCTATTTTAGCAACGTAGGTTTGACTGTACAGTCTGTAAAGATGAGTGCGCTCGTGGGTCTAGCTGGAAGCAGTGGCGCCTAGGATCTCAGCTTCAAGCTCAGCAGCCAATCGTGTCATGAGCTGAACAGTCTTCTCCAGATCGGACGCGGTGGTTCGCGGGTTATTGGCGCACATGCGCATGACCGTCCTGCCGCGCAGCTGCGTCCCCGAAGCGAAGGCATAACCATCATCCAGCAGCCGACCGACCAGGTTATGCGTCACCCGGTTCGCCAGTTCCTCATCGCCATTCGCCGGCTTGTAACGAAAGGTCAAAATGGCCATTTGCGCTGGCGTCACGATCTCCCAGGGGCCTGCTTCGCGCAGCAACCGCTCCGCCAGCTCAGCGTTTTCGTAGCCCGCCGCGATCGCCTCGCTGATGGCGTCCAGACCGAAGACCTTGAAGCTCATCCACAGTTTCAGCGCCCGGAACTGCCGCGTGAGCTGTATGCCTTGATACATGAAGTTAAGTTCTTCGCCTTCGCTCTGCGCGTCTTTCAGATATTCCGGCGTTTCTTTGAAGGTCCGCGGCAGCCAGCGCCGCTCACGCACCAGCACAACCCCGCATTCAATTGGCTGGAACAGCCATTTATGCGCGTCCAGCGCCAGCGAATCGACGCGTTCCAAACCTTTCAACGCTCGCTTGCCTCGCTCCGTCAACATAGCCGGCGCGCCATAAGCGCCATCGACATGCAGCCACAATTCTTCTTGCGCGCAGAAATTTGCCAGCTCGTCCAGCGGATCCACCGCGCCGGTATTGGTCGTGCCAGCGCTGGCGATCACGCAGAATGGCTCTTTGCCCGCCGTCCGATCTTCAGCAATCGCACTGCGCAGACGCGTCACCGGAAGGCGAAAGTTGTCATCGCTGGGGATCTTGCGCAGCTGCTCGGGCGCGAAGCCCAGCACGCGCAAACCTCGTGAGACGGCGAAATGAATCTGATCGGAACAATAGGCGACGGCAGCGCGCGTATCGCCCTGAAGTTGAATCTCGCGCGCCACCGCCAGCGCCGTCAGATTAGCCACCGAGCCGCCGCTGACGAAGGTGCCGCCCGCCGCCTGGGGCAGGCCAAATATCTGCCGCAGCCAATCCACGGTCAGCCGCTCGATCTGCACCGCGCCCGGTGCCTGCAGCCAGACAGCGTTGAAGATGTTGTAACCAGCCGCCAGGGCATCGGCCATCACGCTGACGAAATTGTTGGCCAGCGGGATGTAGGCGAAGAAGCGCGGATGATCGACTCGATTCGATGCGTCCACCACTTGCCGCTCAAACTGCTCCAGCGCCTCGCGCCAGGGCATGCCTTTGCGCGGCAGCGGCTCACGCAGAATCGCATCCAGCGCCTCATAATCCAGCTTCTCCGCCACCGGTCGATCAGCGCGGTCTTCGTAATAGTCCACCAGCATATCGATGACCCGATAACCGATTTCACGCATCTCTTCGCGGCTGAACTGCAGCGCCTGACCTTGTGTCATCTCGCCCATCCGTTTTCCGTTTTCGGCTAAAGTATCGCGCTCAGTGCAATTAGGACCAGCACTGCAAGCGCAGCTCTGTTGAGCAGCTGCTTGCTGAAGCGGTCGCCGATGCGCAGGCCAATCGTCGTGCCGATGTAGATCAGCGGCGACAGCGCGAGCGCAATTAGAATGACTTCGAGGCTCATCGTCTGAGAGAAGAAAAGCAGCAGCAGGACCTGCACCGGCGCGTTGAAGAGGAAGAGCGTCATGGTGAAGGCGCGCGCCTCCTGCGCCCGAAAGTCGCGCGTCGTCATCCACAGCACCAGTGGCGGACCTCCCATCGCCACCAGCCCCTGCAAGAGGCCACTGACGCTGAATGCGGCGATCGAGGCTGCTTTTGGCCATTCACGCCGCGCCACCTTGGCGGCCACGACGCGAACAATAACGCCCAGGAGCACGCCGACGCCAACCAGCCGCTTGACCGCGACCGTATCCAGCGCCTCGACGTTCAGCAGCAGAAGGACGCCGAGCGCCACCGTTAGCAAGCGCACGATCGCCGCGGGCTTGACATCGTCCCAGGGAATATGCGCCCGTAGTTGCCAAGCGCCGAACATCACTTGAATGCCGATCGAAAGCGTGGTCAGTGCCACCGCTTGCGACAGGCTGAAGCCGACTTCGACCAACAGTGGCAGCGCGATCATTCCCAAGGCGAAGCCAATCGCGCCCTGCACCAGGCTGCCGCCAAACATAATGATGCCCGCCCATATCAGCGGCATATCCGCTCCATCGCGCACTTGATATGCTTGAGGCAGTTTCACACAGACTGTCGCGATAGGCAAGGTTCGCCCGCTTCACAGCTTGTCGCGGATGGTCGCTGCGTCTTAGTTATTCTGCACAGATGCTGATACGAATTCGCGCCTGAAGCGTATAAGGCATTGACGCAATGGAACGGGCGCCGCCCGTCAGAATCGCGTAAGTATCGGCGAAGGCGGGAGCAGGTTCGCGCAATCAGCGATACAATCGACTTATGCCAAGATGAAAGGAGCAGGCCGCGACAGCCGAAGAATGACTGCCCGGCCCGACCGCCATGGACAAGCGCAAAGTCCTAGAGTTATCGGTAGGTGAGCTTGAAGAGATAATCACTCGCACGGTGAAGAAGTCGGTGGCCGAAGTCATGATCGAGTTCGCTATGGAGGCGGATGTCGAAGCGCAGGTCGCCTACGAAGCCGAAATCAATGATATGCTGCGCCAGGAGATGCAAACCGTAGGAACTGTAGCGGACGCGGAACTCGTTAGCGCGAACAAAGTGGATGACTGACCGCCGCGAGCGGCGCCAGAAAGGATGATCATGCAGGTCTGGGACGCCATTCAAACCAAGAGAGCAATACGCGAGTTTCGCGCTGAACCGCTGGAAAGCGACCATATCGATCGCATCCTCAACGCGGGCCGGCGCTCGCAAAGCTCAAAGAACAGCCAGCCCTGGCACTTCGTCGCCGTACAGGACAAGGCAGGCCTGGCGAAACTCGCCACCACCGGCGCCGGCATGGGGCATGTCGCCGGCTGCGCGCTCTGCGTCGTCATCGTCGTGCCGACGCAAAACGAGCGCACGCTCTGGCATTTCTTCGATTCCGGTCAAAGCGCCGCCTATATGCAGCTGGCCGCGACCGAGATCGGCATCGGCTCTTGCCTGGGCACGATTTACGAGCCAGACGCGGCGGCTGAGCTTTTGGGTATTCCAGAGGGATATCAAACGCGCCTGGTGATTTCTTTCGGTTATCCCGCCGATGAGGACACAGCGGTTCAGCCGCTCAGAGCCGGTGGCCGCCGCGTCTTCGATGATGTCGTCCACTGGGAGACCTGGTAACATAGGCGCGCGACCATGATGGAAGCAAAAGTCAAAACGGAGTCAACCGACAAGATCGCGACCGCCGGCTTGAAAGTCCGACCGCGCCGTCTGCGCTTGTCGCTCGCTATGCGGCGCATGGTGCGCGAGACCAGGCTAAGGCCGGAGGACTTCGTCTACCCGCTATTCGTCCGCTACGGCAGCGACCTGCAGGTCCCGATCGAGTCCATGCCCGGGTGTTCGCAGCTGACGGTCGACAGGCTTGCCACCGAAGCCAAGGACATCGCCGCGCTCGGCATCCCCGCTGTGATCCTCTTCGGCATCCCCGAACAAAAGGACTGGCGCGGCAGCGACAACTTCAACGAAGACGGCATCATCCCGCGCGCCATCCGCACCATCAAAGAGGCGGCGCCCGATCTCGCTGTCATCTCCGATATGTGCTTCTGCGAATACACCGACCATGGCCATTGCGGCATCGTCAACGTGCCGGAAAACGCGCACTTCGATCCCGCCTTGCCGCTCGGCTATCTGCTGAACGACCCAACCCTTGAATTGCTGGGTGAGGCGTCGGTGGCTCACGCGCGCGCCGGCGCCGATATCATCGCGCCCTCCGGCATGATCGACGGCATGGTCGCCGGCATCCGCTCCGCGCTCGATGGCGCCGGCTTCTCACATGTCGCTGTGATGAGCTACGCGGCGAAATACGCCAGCGTCTTCTATGGACCCTTCCGCGACGCCGCCCACAGCGCACCCGGCTTCGGCGATCGGGCGCAGTATCAACTCGACCCGGCCAACCGCCGCGAAGCGCTCAAGGAGATCGCGCTCGATGTGGAGCAGGGCGCCGACATCCTGCTGATCAAGCCGGCGCTGCCCAGCCTCGATATCCTGAACGAAGCGCGAGCACAGTTCGATCTGCCTCTGGCCGCCTACCAGGTGAGTGGCGAGTACGCCATGATTCACGCGGCCGCCCGTCAAGGCTGGCTCGACCTGGAACGAGCCGCTCTCGAAAGCCTCACCTGCATCAAGCGCGCCGGCGCTGATCTGATCGTAACTTACTTCGCCAAAGACGCGCTGCGCTGGCTCGCTGGCAGCTAAGCCGACCCAGCCTCAACCTTGAGCGCAAAGGCGGTTTCCGATACAGTTCGGGCTACCGCACCGCCAGTCGGCGCCAGTTCTTCTCGCACAGAGGCTACGGATGACCCGCCTGTCCTCCCGTATTCGTCATCATCTCCCCTTCATCATCATCGTGCCGCTGCTCATCGTCGTGATGACCTGGCCGACCCTCGCGCTCGTCGTCGATACTGATACCATCGCCTTCCCTACACGGAATTACGATGTCTGGCAGAAACTGTGGGATGTTTGGCACGGCGAACAATTCCTCGCGGGTCGCACAAGCTTCTATCATTCGGACGTCATGTTTTACCCGGCCGGCATCTCGCTCGCCTATGAAAACTTCAGCCTGCCTCATATGCTCTCGGTCGGTTTGCTGGGCGCGATCCTTCCACCAGCCAACGCCTACAATCTAACCTACCTCTTAATTGTCTTTGCTGTCGCTTTGAGCGGCTATGTCTATTTGAACTATCTCTTTCGTGACCGCTGGCTTGCGGCATTGGGCGCGTCCGTCTTCGGCCTCAGCCAACATGTCATCGCGCACGCGGCCCATCCCGATGTCAATCTGATCATCAGCCTGCCTCTGACCGCTTACTTCTTCCAGCGCGGAATCCAGGAAGCGCGCATCTGGCATCTGGTCTGCTGCGGCCTCATCGTCGGCTTAAGCGCTTTCTTGAGCCTCTACATCTTCGTCTGCGCGCTCATCACTCTGGCGCTCATCGGCCTGTACTACGCCGTCGGCCGCTGGAAGGAAATGCGTTTCTGGCGCTGGATGCTGCTGCTGGGCTTTGTCATTGCGCTCGCCAGCGTCGGGCGCGTCCTGCCGATGCTCGCCGACGGCGAAGAACTGGAATCGGCTCTCAGCAAGAACAAGACTCAGGAGACGGGCACGGACCTGCTTTCATACTTTGTGAACTACCGGCATCCGGTCACGACGCCGCTGCTAAAGACGTTATTCGGGGCGGGCTCGCCCTTTTACGAACCGCACACGAGTTATTTGGGCTACCTGCCGCTGGCGCTGATCATCTTCGGTTTCTGCAAGTCCTGCAGCCGGCGCGAGATGCTGCCATGGCTGGCGCTGGCGCTTCCCTTTCTGTTCTTGCGCCTCGGTTCGATTCTGCAGATTGATGGCCAGCAATACAACCATATCGTATTGCCCAAAGCGTTCCTGGCTGATCTTCTTCCCGTGATGTTCAGTTCGTTTCACATAACCGATCATTACCAGATGGGCGTCCTGCTGCCCTTGGCCGTCATGACCTGTTACGGGCTCAAGTCGGTTCTGAGCTCGCGTCCGGCAAATCAGCGCGCCCTGATCACCTTCGTCGTCATCGCCGTCATCGCCTTTGAATACTACGAATCGACCGCAGTCAGGGTCATGCCGAAGAGTCAGTTCGCTTTCATCCACTGGCTGCGCGGGGAGGGCCTTGACCAGGAGACGCGCTTGATCAACCTGCCGATGGGCCGGCAGCCAGCCAAGCTTTATGGCTTCTATCAAACGCTGACCGGTTTCCCGCAGGTCGAGGGCTTGACCGGGCGCACGCCACCATCAGCCTACGCCTACATCGAGGGCAATTTTCTGCTAGATGCTTGGCGGGGCGGCGATGGCGTTCATTGCTTTCCGCCGCATCAATCAATCTATATCTCCGGCTTGGATCAACTTCGAAGTGACGGCTTCACACACGTCATCTGGCATCACTGGCTGGGCGAAGACGCGGCGATCGCCAGCAGTTTTGTCGATGCGCAATCGGCCTACAGCGACGATTATGTGAGCATCTACAAATTGGAGGACCTTCGGCGAAGCTGCGATCTGCCGGCTAGCGTCAACCCGGCGGCGCTCGAGCCCTTGCGCCGTCTTGAAGCAGCGCCTGCCATCGTCCCGCAGGGGGGATCAGCCATATTGAGCATTCTGTCTGACGACGCTCCAGGCCAGACCGATGGGCAGAAAAGCGCGGCTGTCCTGTTCGGTCTGCATCGCTACACAAGCCTCGCGCTGGCCGGTGGAGAAGTCACCGCGCGGCCAAGCTGGGGCGACGAAGCTCCCGATGTCGATGAATTGCTCGCACGCAATAGCGTTATCCTGCTCGTGTATGATCCGCAGACGGCAAATGCGGAGGCGACGGCCCGCTACCGCGCCTGGCTAGCCGCCCGCTTCAAATCATGCCGCCCGCTGACCGAGACGGACGACGCCATAGTGGAATACTACCTGAAGCTGGCTTTCCCATGTGATCTGGCTCTCGCCGCTCGGCCGCTGGAAGTCCACTACGCCAACGGCATTCAGTTGGGCAATCTGCTGGTTGATGTCAACGAAAGCCAACTGGATCTCTATCTGTTGTGGACGCGCCTGCCCAAAGATGCGCACGGCCTGTCAATCCAGGTTTTCGACCAGGCCGACGCAAAGGTCGCGGGGGGAGACTTCATCATCCACCATGCGTCGCTGGTCCGCTACCAACTTGACCTGTCGTCGCTCGCTCCCGGCGACTATGACCTGAAGCTCATCCTGTACAACTACGAAACCCGCGCCAGCGTCCCGGGCACCGTCGTGAACACCCAAGCTCGCTTCGAGCGCGAACTTGGAATTGGTCGCCTCCCAATTGAGTGATCGATGCCAAAGCGCCGAATCCGCCACTTGACTGGCCAGGGTCAAGCTTGCTGACGCTCAACCAGCGCGTATACTGGATGTCATTCCGCTACCCTTGAAGATGATGATGTCCTTCAATGGATAGAGAATAGAATGAAAGAAATCGCTGCTTCCTTGCGCCATCATTGGCCCTTTTTCCTTTTCGTCCCTCTCCTGATCATCATCATGACCTGGCCCACAACCGTATACGTATTTGATTCAAACACATGGTGGGCGCCGAGCGACGATCTTGATCTCGGCATGACGTATTGGGATGCCTGGTACGGCCGCCGCATTCTCGCGGGCGAGGCGCAGTTTTACTTCACAGATCTTCTCTTCTTTCCCAAGGGCATGTCCTTGGCCTTTCACAATTTCAGTGTTCCGCACATGCTCCTCCTGCACGTGGCGCAGATCCTGTTGCCGGCGACAAATGCATACAACCTCTGTTATATGCTGATAATCTTTGTCAACGCAGCGGCTTGCTATGTCTACATCTTTTACTTGTTTCGCGACCGCTGGATCAGCATGTTTGGCTCGGTGGTTTTTGGGCTCAGCGTCTTTGTTATTGAGCATCCGGTGCATCCCGATCTCAATATCGTCGCGGCTATACCGCTGGTGCTGTATTGTATGCAGCGCGGGTTTACGGAGCGCCGAAATCGATGGCTGGTCCTTGCTGGAGTCTTATCGGGCCTGACTGCATTCACTGGCATGTATATCTTGGTGTGCCTGGTGATTACCGTTGGCGTCTTCTTGTTTTTTAAGCTGCCCAAGCTATGGAAGGCGAGGCAATTCTGGGTCGGCATTCTGCTGCTGCTGGTGGTGGCCGGGTCGATCAGCGCGCTTCGTATCTACCCAATGATGCGCGAATCCGCCGAGTTAGACGAAGCCCTGAACAAGGGTGGCGGACGAGAATATGGGAGCGACCTCCTCGACATTTTTGTACATCGAGAGAATGTTGTCACCGAGTATGTCTTTGCTTCGCTGCTGCGAAAACCAGTTCCGCCAGTGCGTGAGGACGGCTACCTCGGCTATGTCACTCTGCTTTTGGCTGCCATTGGGCTCTTGAAAGCAAAGCCGCGCTGCAGAACGCTGATCTGGTTCGTACTATTCCTGACCTTTCTGGTACTCAAGCTTGGTCCCGCCTTAACAATTAATGGCCACACATTTGCTGACATCTTGTTGCCCAAGCACTATTTGAACAGCATGTTCCCGGCAGTGTTCAAGGCTTTCTGGATAACGGCTTATTTTCATGTCGGCATCCTGCTGCCGCTTGCCATCCTTGCTGCCTTTGGTCTAAAGATCGTGCTCTCCGCATTCCCGGCGAATTTTCGCGGCTTCGTCGTCATTATCTGTCTTGCACTGAATCTTTTCGAGACAATCGAGCCACCCGACTCCTCCACCATTCCGAGACAACAGATGCAATATATAGATTGGCTTCGCAGCGAAGAGCGGCAGGAAGCGATCCGTTTGATCAATGTGCCTTTTGGGCGCGGTCCGTCTAAACGATATGCACTCTTGCAGGTCTTTAACGGCTATCCCCACGCCGAAGGTTTGGCCGCGCGGACGCCGTCGGCAGCGTACGATTATATCCGAGAGAACTTAATCCTTAATGCCTGGCGAAACGAGGAAGGAGTCCTGTGCCCGCCCTTCAACGAAGGCGCTTTCAATCATTCCCTGAACCAATTGCTTGCGGACGGCTTCACGCACGTCGTCTTCCACAACGATGCCATCCGCCGTATCGGATACGCAAACTACAGCGTCATGTCCATTCAGCCGGCTTACGAAGACGAGTATGCAAGAGTGTACCGGTTGGGAGATTTGCGAGACAGCTGCCGCGAATCCGCTTTTTTCAGCTCAAATGTCATGGCACAGCTAGGCTCGATCATGTCCCCGTTGACGCAGCCAGGCGGCGCCGCAGATACATCCGGTTCATCGGCCGTGGAGATGCCGCCCGTAGCGCTGTCGCTTTCTGCCGACGGCATGGTGCTGGGCGCGCCAATTTCGCTCGCGAATGACATTGACGTCGACCAGCTGCTGCCGGATGATGGCATCGTGCTGCTCGTTTATTATCCACCTGATACAGCGGCTGACCTGGTTGAGTCTGTCGCCAGCCGACTGGCGAACAACTTCAAGTCTTGCCGCCGCGCAGGGAGGATGGGCGCCGCCTCCATAGAGTACTTCGCCCGAGAGGAGAGCCTTTGCGCGCTGCTCATCCCCGACGATGCGCTGACAGTCAGCTACGAAAATGGGATGGTCCTGGCGAATGTCTTGCTGAAAACCGATGGCGACAGGCTGGAGACGAACTTGCTGTGGAACAAGCTGCCCGAAGCTGCCCACGGCGTTTCAATCCAGATATTTGATCCGCTCGGCGAAAAGGTAACCGGGAGTGATTTTATCGTCCGCCATGATGCGCTTTCCACCCACCGTCTCGACCTGTCGTCGCTCGATCCCGGCGATTACAGCGTGAAGCTCATCCTGTACAACTACGAAACCCGCGTCAGCGTCCCCGGTACAGTTACGAGCAGCCAAGCTCGCTTCGAGCGCGAACTCGAAATCGGGTTCATTACGGTTGACTAATCGCCTTCAGCTGATGACCCGCTCCCGCTGACGTTCGCGCGCTTTCACCACAAGCGCGTCAAACAGCGCCTGCTGAGACGGATCACGCGCGGCCGTCACCTCCGGATGCCATTGCACCGCGATCAGCCAGGGATGAGCGGGCTTCTCCAGCGCCTCAATGATGCCATCGGCCGCCGACGCCACCACGCGCAGGTCCCGCGCGACATCCTTGACAGCCTGGTGATGCCCCGACGATGTGCGCAGCGTCGTCAAACCCATGACCTCGGCGATCAGGCTGTCGGCTTCGACATGGACCTCCTGCATCGCCCACAAACCCGCTTCGTTCCGATGGATGTCTTCGGCGCGGATATCGGGGATATGCTCGTGCAGCGTCCCCCCAGCAGCGACATTCAACACCTGCAAGCCGCGACAGATGCAGAGCAGCGGCGTCTCCCCTTCAGCCAGCAGTCGGCGCAGCAATGTCAACTCACTGTGGTCGCGCTCGGCGTCCGCGGGTAGCACATGCGGATTCCAGCGGTCGCCGCCATATTCTGCCGGGTCGATATCGGTGCCGCCGGTGACGATCACGCCATCCAGCAGCGACAGAAGCTGCTCCCACTCATTCTCGCCAGGTGGAATTAAAAGCGGGACGCCACCGGCGCGTCGCGCGGCGTCCACGTAAGGCGCCGGCACGCTGAAGAACTCATCATAATGCCGCGATTTGATGTAGTCTTCGCTGCGCCCGCCGGTGGTGATGCCAATGAAAGGTTTGATCATTGCGCTTACCTCGGATTTACAGCATTGAGGGATGAGGCACAACTATAAACCAACCGCCGCCGTGCCCGCAACCGCCATCCGCGCTATCCTTAGCATCCCCCAGCCGCCTGCTGCCAAAACACACCTGTCAAGGACAGCGCGATTCACTTAAACTTGTCGAGGTTTTTTCAAGAAGGATCCATGAGCCACCGATTTCGCTTCTACTTCACCTACGCCCTGCGCAACATTCGGCGTGGCGGGCGCTGGACCACGCTGGCCGTCCTCTGCATCACAGCGGGCGTTGCTACCGTGGTCGCCTTACGCTCCCTTGGTCTGGCTGTCGGCGATACCCTGACCAACAACGTGCGCATCGAAATCAAAGGCGATCTGCTCATCCGCAACGACAACATCATCGGCGGCTTCGGCAGCAATGATCCCAAGGCCTTTTCGCCGGCTGAACTGGCGGCGCTCCTGGCTTGGGCGGAGGAAAAAGGCGCGGCCACCACCGCTTATATGAGCGGGCGCAACATGCAAATCACCAAGACCGGCGAGGGGCAGTTCGGCCGTCCCAGCTTCATCGGCAGCAACTTCATCGACCCGCAGACCTACCCGCCGACCCACATCATCCGCGCCCTCGATCCGCCCGATGCGCTCCTCTCGCAGCTTTTCACCGGCGGCAACGATGTTGTCATCAGCGACAACCTGGCGGCCCAAAGCGACTTGGCCGTGGGCGATCAGGTGCGCGTCAGCGGCACGCAGGCACCCTTCAACGTCCGCGGCATCGTCTCCGTCGCCGAAGAAAGCAGCGTCACCAATTTCCTTAATGCCTTTTTTGGCTTCGCCTACTTCGACCTCGCCAAGGCCCAGGCCGTCATCAATGATGAGTTCGCGCCCAACCGCATCGGCGTCCTCTTGCCGGACGCGGCCGACGACGCGCGCTTGACAGCGTTGCAGGCCGAGATCGAAGCGCTCGTGCCCGGCGTCCGCACCACCGTCGTCTCCGATTTCTTGCAGCGCTACGAAGTGGTCTCACAGTATCTCAGCGACTTCGTCGTCGTGATGGGGCTCGGCGCCTTATTGATCGGCGGCGTCGGCATCATGAATACGATGCTGGTCCTGGTGCGCCGGCGCACAAACGAAATCGCCGCGGTCAAGACTTTCGGCTTGCGCGGGCGGCAAGTGGCCGCGCTCTTCTTGACCGAAGGGCTGATGCTCGGCTTCATCGGCAGCCTTCTCGGCATCATCGTCGGCATCGGCCTCAGCGTGATCGTCAACGAATACGGCTCGGTGGCGCTGCGCCAACCCTTAATCTGGCGAATCTACCCCGAGGCATTGGCATTCGGTTTCACTCTGGGCCTGGTCGTCACCACCATCTTCGGCGTCGCCCCAATTCTGACTGCTGTCAAAGTCCGGCCCAGCATCATCCTGCGGCCCAATGAAAACCATCTCGTCGCCCTGGGCGTCATTCAGTCCCTCATTCTGCTGATTTTCGTCACCATCAGCCTCGGTCTGGTGGTCGGTCAGATCCTGCGGCCGTCATTCGAATTGACTGAGCAGCGCCTGGCCGAGGCAGCCGACCGGTCGGACGATTTTGAGGCCGGGGACGAAGGCGTCCAATTCGAGAACTCGCGCCGATTTGCTCCGCCGCGGACACCGGGTGACCAGACCCTGCCATCAGCCTACCTGGTCGGCGTCATCGGCGTCAGTGCGACCTTTCTGATCTTTCTCCTTTTGATCGTCCTGCTTTGGCTCATCATTTTCCTGATCGGCAAGCTGCCGTCACTGGGCATGGTCACCTGGCGCCTAGCATTGCGCAATCTGTCCACCAACCGCCTGCGCACCGCCATCACCTTGCTGGCTTTGAGCGCCGGCATGTTTGCGCTCAGCAGCATCACCTTCGTCGGCGAGGGCACGCGCGAGCTGCTCAACCTTCAGCTCAGCCGAACCTTCGGTGGCAACGTGCTCGTCTTTCCCTTCCCCGGGCTGCCGGCGAACCTTATTGAGAAGGCCATCGACGGCGCCCTGGAAGACGTGGAAATCGAATACAGCACGATCATCAAGAGCTACGAGTCGCAGGTTGTCGCTCTCAACGACGGCGTGATTAAGGACAATAATGAGCTTGAATTCACGGTATGGGAATCGGACAAACCCGATATCTACAGTGGACAGGGCGCAATGCTGGCCGGGCGCATGCTCAGGCCCGACGACCGCGGCCAGCCGCTGATTGTCCTGCCTTTCAAATTGGCGGATAGCCTGCAAATCGACGTGGGTGATACGATTGCGCTCGAAGCCGCGAACGGCATTGAGCTGAAAGTCCTTGGCGTGCTTAGCAGCGTCGAAGGCCTGGCTTTTGGCGCATCAACCGGGCTCGTCCCGCCCGATGTCATTCCGGCTTCGCTTTCCTCGGGCTATACGCTCTACGCCTATCAAGTCCCCGAAGCCGAGCTCAATCGCGCGCTGGCCGAGCTTTCCAGTGTGATCTTCGCCCTGGCTATCGATGTGCAATTCATCGACGGATTGATTGGCCGCCTGATCGATCAATTCGCCGCCATCCCGACAATCGTCGGTTTGCTCTCGCTCTTCGCCGCCGCCGTAATCATGGCCAACACCGTCGCGCTCTCCACCCTGGAGCGGCGTCGTCAAATAGGCATCTTGAAGGCGATCGGGCTCAAGTCGCGGCGCGTCTTGCAGGTCATGTTCATCGAATCCAGCTTGATCGGCCTCTTGAGCGCCGTTCTCGGCATCGGCTTGAGCGCGCTGATAATCAGTCTGCTCGCAGCCGCGGGCGGCATCGACATTCCCTTGCCGACCGATGCACGCCTTACCGCCATCGCGCTGCTAATCGCCGCCATAATTATTGGCTGGACGGCCACTTTCCTCAGCGCCCGCGTCGCCCTCAAAGAGCGGGTGATGAACGTATTGCGCTACGATTAGTCTTGATCCCCTAGCCGGCGCTACGTTGTGTGCGGCGAGCCTTTATTTGCTGCATAGTCAATATTGATTGTGTACGGTCAGCATGATACATTTCGCGCTTATCAATCTTATTTCAGGTGCGACGCTCTGTCGCGGATCATCAGGAATTGTCATTAATGAATCGTTATCGGAAAGGCAAACCCGGGCAGGGTCTCGTTGAATACACGCTTATCCTTGTATTGGCGCTCGTCATCGCCGTCATAGTCCTCGTTCTCTTGGGCCCCTCGCTTGGCGATGCCTTCAGCTCTATTTTGAATACGCTGGAGTCGACCTGATCACCAGATCTAGGCGAACGCTGCGCAAGGAAGTCGGCGGTTGTCCCGATTACATCGGGCGTCTCATGCCAAAACATCCCCCGGCGACATAAAAACAGCCGGCTGTGCGCAGCTCGCCAACGTTCGTCTGCTGGCCTCCCTGTCCCCGGGAGTGGTGAATTGCGCGGATCTAATTCTGGGCCGGCCCAAGTTTGTAAGGCTTGAATGGTATTACAATTTGAACACCGAAATTCTACCCCATCCCCAGCCCCAGCGAGCTAGGGAAGGGGAGCTAAATGCACGCGAATACGCAGTTTAGGTCAGAGAAACCCCGTGCTGACAGGGCTTGACAGGAGCAATTGGGCACGGCATTTGGCCAGGACGATATGGTGACGGTCCTCTATTGGGACGAGCCTCAGAGCCCCGGGGCCGAGGTGGTCATCAATCAGATCATCGAGAACTTCGAGGCGGCCAACCCCGGCGTGGATGTCGTGCGCGAAGTGATCGGTTGGGAAGTCATGCGTGACATCGCCCGGACGTCTATGGCGTCGGTCACGAGCTTGAAGGCGGCGGCTTGTACTGGAACAAGACTATCTTCGAAGAAGAGGGCCTGGAGCCGCCGGCGAACTTTGACGAGCTGCTCGCGCTTTGCGGCACCTTCCGCGAGCGCGGCTACGATGTGCCGATGGCGGCCGGCTGGGCTGACATCAACGGCATGGTGCTGACGCACAACTGGTATCCGATTCTGCAAAACTGGGTGGGACCGGGCATGATCGCGGCGGCGATCTCCGGCGAGCACCCCTGGACCGATCCCGGGATCGTCGAAGCGATGAATTTCGTCGCCCATGATATGGTCGACGCCGGTTGTTTCAGCGAAGAAGCGGGCAGCCTGGGCTTCCTGGAAGGCAATATGCTTTTCTACTCGTCGCAGGCGCCGATGATGCAGATGAGCACCTGGGCGATGCAGTTCTTCACCGACGAGATCACGGACGAGTTCGGCTTCATGATCTTGCCGCCGATCGAAGGTGGTGAACAGACAATGATCCAATTGATGGGCGCCGTCTGGTACATCATTGGCGACACCGAACACCCGGAAGAGACTTTGACATTCCTGAACTATCTAGTGTCTGAGGAAGCGCATCGGCTTTGGGTTGAGGGCGCCCAGCTGCTGCCCGGCGTCACCGGAGTTGACTTCAGCGGCTACGATGTAAGGCCCGTCTACCGCGACTTCCTCAACCTTGTCTCAGGTTGGGACGGGCCAGTGGGCTATCATCTTGATGTGCTGACGCCAGCGAACTTCAATACCACGCTGTTTGAAAGCACTGTCGAGCTGGCTGCGGGCCGGTTGACGTCTCAAGAAGTGGCCGACCGCATCAACGCCGAAATGGAAAGGGCGGTCGAGGACGGCAGACACGCCGATATCACGGGGTAGCCTGAAACACCACCCCCCCATCCCCGGCCCCTTCCCCCACAAGGAGGGAAGGGGAGTTAACCGAGGCGTTGGATAAGGTAAAGCCCCTCCCTCTTTATGGGGGAGGGGTCTGGGGTGGGGATTAGCGAGAATAGAATGACCGTCACCATCCGCCAATTCTTCGCCAACCGCAAGCTGCGTGATTACGCGACTGGTTACGCCTTTGTCATCCCGGCGCTGCTGATGTATGTCATTTTTGTCGTCTACCCGTTCTTTTACACCATCTACCTCAGCCTTACGAAATGGGATGGCGCCAAGCCGGTCAAGCAGTTCGTCGGCTTCCTGAATTATGAGAGGCTCTTCGCTGATCCACGGGTTTGGAGCGCGCTCAGCCACAACTTGATCTGGATCGTGCTGGGCACGGTGACGCCGGTCGCCATCGGTTTGTTTTTGGGCGTGCTGCTTTGGCGCGGCGTGCGCGG
>JAAXID010000236.1:48089-58430 GCA_012270545.1 Anaerolineae bacterium
CGGTATATTTTCTGCCGGTGGTGCTGGCGCCGGTGGCCGTCGGCATCATCTGGAAGTGGATGTACAACCCGCAATTTGGCCCCATCAATTCGACGCTGAGGGCGGTCGGCTTGGACGTTCTGGCGAAAGGCTGGCTGGGCGACCCCTATTTGGCGTTGCCCGCGATTATCCTGGCCGGCGTATGGGGTTATTTCGGCTTCTGCTTCGTCGTCATCATGGCCGGCTTGCAGAATATCGACATGGAGCAGATTGACGCCGCGCTGGTTGATGGCGCCAATGGACCGCAAAGGCTCTGGTATATCGTCATTCCCGGCTTGCGGCATGTGCTGACGATGATCACCGCCTTTACACTCATCCTGGGCGTCAACGTCTTCGACATCGTCTGGATCACCACTCGCGGCGGTCCTGGCCGCGCGACTCACGTTATCGCTACCTACACCTATAACACCGCCTTCCGCGAAAGCTACGTCGGCTATGGCTCGGCACTGGCGATCGTGATGGGGCTGGTGTCGCTGGTCCTTTCTTTCATCTTCATTTCTATTCGCGAGCGGGGAGGCGATTAGCGTCATGGCGAATGCAATGACAATCCGCCCGCGCCGTCCTGCGGGATTCTGGATCGCCAGAGGAGCCCAATACGGCCTGTTGATCCTCTTTGCCCTCTACGTGCTGGTGCCCTTCATGTGGGTGATCTTCACCGCGCTGAAGTCAAATCTCGAGATCGCCCATGACCCGCTGGGGCTGCCGCCGAACTGGCGCTTTGAGAATCTTGCGCAAGCTTGGAACCAAGGAAAGTTCAGCCGCTATTTCGTCAACAGCGTGATCGTGACCGTTCCCATAGTCATACTGGTTGTGAGCCTGTCTTGCCTGGCCGGCTACGGCTTGGCGCGCCTCAGAATGCCGGGCAGGATGCTCATCTTTTATTTCTTCCTGATCGGGCTGATGGTGCCCTTCACGGCGATTATGATCCCGCTCTTCTATATCTTGCGCGATATCGGCGTGCTGGGCACCTATTGGGCGATGATCCTGCCCCAGACGGCCATATCGCTGCCTTTCGGCATCTTCTTCATGCGCGCCTTTTTCAGCGGGCTGCCCTATGATTTGACCGACGCCGCCAAGATCGACGGCTGCAACGATTTCGGCGTCTTCCGCCGGGTGATGCTGCCGCTGGCCGGTCCGGCCGTCGCCGCCCTGGTCGTCTTCAACTTCATGGGCTCCTGGAACGCCTTTCTGCTGCCGCTGTTATATCTGCAGTCGGACAAGCTGCGGCCGATCATGACGGGCATGATGTTCTTCACCACCCGCTGGGGCGTGGATTACAGCATGTCCATGGCTGGCACGCTCATCGTCATGCTGCCGATAATGCTGGTGTATTTGGTCTTCCAGCGCCAGTTCATCCAGGGTCTGACGGCCGGCGCGGTGCGGGGATAATATATTGCCACGGAGGCACAGAGGAAGGTGGGCGACACTGTGAGTCGTCCGCGATTTGCTTGAAGGACACAACATGCCAATTAAAGCTGTTTTCAACGAAGACCACGAGGCGGCTCTGGTGGAATACGACGAGCGTCCCCTGGCGCCCAATGAGCTGCGGATTCAGACCGAATACGCCTCGGGCAAGCATGGGACGACCATGCTCTTGATGGACGGCCGTAACCGACAGGGGCAGCGCTGGGATGCCGACAATCGCCTCTACCTCCCGAGCGCTGAGCCGGAGCCAGATCCCGTGACCCACAATCAAGTCGGCACCAGCGGAGTCGGCGCCATCATTGAAATAGGGGCGGATGTACGCGACTGGCAAATTGGCGATCGGGTCTTCGGCTTCATGGACGTCAGCGAGACCAACATTATCACCGTCGAGCGTCCGGCCGACTTCATCTGGCCCGGCTTTGCGGAGCCGTCGCCCTGGCTGATATGGGAATTGGGCGATCTTGATCCGCTGTTGGCGCTTTGCTTCGAGCCGGCTTATGTGGCGGTGAACAGCGTGCGCGAATCCAAGGTGCGCTTCGGCGATGCGGTGGCGGTTGTCGGGCTGGGCGCCATCGGTTTGCTGACCGTCAAGGTTGCCGCGCTGAGCGGGGCTGAAACTATATTCGCCGTCGATCCGTTGCCGAAACGCCGAAAGCTAGCGCAAGATTATGGCGCGCATCATGTCATCGATCCCTTCGCTGCCGATGCGGCGCTGGAGATCAAAAAGCTGACCGGCGGCGCCGGCGTCGATGTGGCGATTGAGATCAGCGGGCATTATGCCGCCCTTGATACAGCGATCCGCGCGGCGCGCTTCGGCGGAACGGTCTGCCAGGCCGGCGCCATCAGTGGCAATGCGGCGGAATTGTGGCTCGGTCGCGAGTTTCTGACGAACAGCCTGAAGATGATCGTTCCCCAAGGCAATGGCGCGATGGAGTATAAGCCGGCCGACTACCCCTTGTGGGATCAGTTCCGTATGTTCGACACAATCGTGAGCAAGATGAAGCAGGGCCAGCTCACAGTCCCCGGTCTCATCGACCCGCTCGTCTCCATCGAGGACTTCCCCGATGTATTCGAACTGATCAAGCATAACCCGGCCGAGGTGGTCAAATATGGCATCCGCTTTTGAGCGGCAACTTATGGTATAAGGAGAATTACGATGGCAGCGCGAGCGGCGGTATCATGTGTGACGATCAATCGGCTTCTGGGTTATGAGACCTATTTGCTGGATGCCGAAAGCTCAAGAATGGTGAAGGCGCCAGCCATTGATTCCACGCGACCGGATGGCTGGCAAACGAAGGCGCCCAGCCACAGCCTGCTGGAGCTGCCAGCCGAGATCGCCGCGCATGGCTACGACTGTTACGATCTCACTATGCTGCACTTGCCCAGCGTCGAGCGCGGCTATCTGGCGGAGGTGCGCGCCGCCTTTGAAGATTCGAACGTAGAGATCTTCCAGCTGCTCATTGATACGGGTGAAGTTGGCAGCCCGGACCCGCAAGAAAGCAGCGCCGGCATTGAGCATACCAAGTTCTGGATAGAAGTCGCGGCCGAGTTGGGAGCGAGCGGCGTGCGCTATGTTCCCGGCGACAGCCAACCGACGCCGGAAACCATGCGCTCCACCGCTGCGGCCTTCCGCGAGCTCTTCGACTTTGCCGTCGGACACGGGCTGAAAGCGGCCACTGAAAACTACCGCATCTTCACCAATGAAGCGGACAGTCTGCTGCAGCTGGTCGAGCTGTCGGAGCGCGACTACGGCTGGATTGCCGATACCGGCAACCCGAAGGGTCCGAACAAATACGAAAACTTGGAAAAACTGCTGGGCGGCGCGACTTCGATGCACGCTTGGGCGCTGCCAAATGAAGACGGCACGCCCGACAAAGAGGAATTTCGGCGCTGTTTGACCATGGTGCGCGACAGTGGTTTTGACGGACCTATTATGTTGCACGGCGCCTACGCGATGGATAACTTTGCTTGGGCGCCGGATCTCTGGACCGGCGTCGAGGAAATGCACGCGGAAGTCCTCGCTGTATTCGGTGAAGATAGCCGATGACAGCGTCGATACGCGTGACCGTCTGGAACGAATTCTGGCACGAAAATCCCGTCCATTGGGACTACGTGCAGCGCTCCTGGATGAGCCACGGCTACAGCCAAGAGAGCGCGCTAGAAGAAACTGAAGGCGTCCGCAAGATTTATCCCGACGGCATCCACGCCGCCATCGCCGCTCCTTTGAGAGAGCAGGGCTTCATGGTACGAACCGCGACGCTCGATGAACCCGAGCATGGCTTAAGCCAAGCGGTGCTGGAGCAGACGGATGTGATGATCTGGTGGGGACATGTAGCTCACGAGGTGGTCGACGATGCCATCGCGGAGCGGGTCTACCGGCGCATTGTGGACGAAGGCATGGGTTTCATCGCGCTGCATTGGGGCGCCGGTTCCAAGGTCTTTCGCAAACTGATGGGAACGTCTTGCTCACTGACACCGCGCGTGGATGGGTCGCCGGAACGGCTCTGGGTGATCGAGCCCGCGCATCCCATCGCTCGCGGCTTGGAGACCTCCTTCGAGATCCCACAAACGGAAATCTATGGCGAGCCCTTTGATATTCCCGCGCCTGATAGGATCGTTTTCATTAGTTCCTGGCCCAGCGGCGAGGTCTGCCGCAGCGGCTGCTGCTTTCAGCGCGGGCGGGGGAGGGTCTTCTTCTTCCGGCCCGGGCACGAAACTTACCCGATTTATTATCAGAGCGAAGTCCAGCAGGTCATCGACAATGCGGTGCGCTGGGCGGCGCGATCAAACTAGAGAACGGCTCATGCCGCGAAAGTTGGCTTTCACCGGTGGATACAAAATTGGACTGGTCGAATACGACGAGCGGCCGCTTGCGTCACATGAAGTGCGCGTCCAGACCGAATTTGCCTCGGGCAAGCACGGCACGCCGCTGGCGATTATGGATGGTCGCAGCGAGCGCGGCCAGATATGGGATGATGAGATGCGCCTCTTCGTTCCTGAGGAAGGGGCGGACGGACGCTATGACCTGAGCGGCGCGCCAGTCGGCACCAGCGGCGTCGGCACGGTCATCGAAGTAGGAACGGATGTCTCGGAGTGGAAAGTTGGCGACCGCGTCATCAGCTTTCTGGATGTCAGCGAGACTAACATCATTAGTACGCGGCGAAAGCTGCCCTGGGATGGTCCGCCGCTCTGGCTGGATGGCTGCATCTGGCACTTGGGCGATATTGATCCGCTAACGGCGCTTTGCTTTGAGCCGGCGTTTGTCTCCTTCCACTGCATCCGCGAATCCAACGTCCGCTTTGCCGACACGGTCGCCGTCGTCGGCCTGGGCGCGATTGGATTACTGACGGTGCGCATGGCGGCGCTGAGCGGCGCGGAACAGATCTTCGCCGTCGATCCGCTGCCCAAGCGTCGAGAGTTGGCGCTCGATTTTGGCGCGCACTATGCGCTCGATCCTTTCGAGGCGGATGCCGCGCTGGAAATCCACAAATTGACGGGCGGGCCGGGAGTCGATGTGGCCGTCGAGTTAAGCGCCACCTATCAAGGTTTGCAAAGCGCGATCCGCGCGACGCGAATGGAAGGCACGATCTGCGCCTCCGGCGTCTACCTGGACGAGGGACGCGGCCTCTGGCTGGGACGCGAGTTCCACCGTAATCGCCAGACGATGATCGTTCCCCACGGCTGTTATGTGGGGCATAAGCCGCGCGACTACTCGCGCTGGGATGATTATCGCGCTTACGACGCCATCATCAGCATGATGCGCCAGGGCGCATTGACCGCGCCGGGCTTGATTCAGCCGCTCGTTTCGCTGGATGAAGGACCGGCCGTCTGGGACCTGGTGGTGAACGAGCCGGCGCAAGTGGTCAAGTTCGGAATTCGCTTTTGAATGTGCTTTTGAGAAATAGGGAGGACTCTTATGGTAAGCGCAGCCGTATCAACTGTAACCCTGGCGAAGTCGCTGGGCAGCCCAATGTATGAGCTTGACCTTGACACTGGGCAGCAGACCGGTGTTCCCAGCGAGCCGGCGACGATTGATCTGCTAGATGTGCCGGCCAAAGCCGCTTCACATGGATACCACAGCTTTGATCTTAGCGTCTATCACCTGCCGAATATCGAGCGCGGTTACTTGGCTGACTTGCGCGCTGCATTCGAAGAAGCGAAGGTGGAACTATTTCAGCTGTTGATTGACACGGGTGATGTGGACAGCACAGATCCAGATGCGCGCGGCGCGGGGATCACGCATATCAAGCGTTGGATGGAGATCGCCGTCGAGCTGGGCGCGCGCGGCGTGCGCTATGTCCCGGGTGATGGCGAGGCCACGCCAGCGACGATTCGCGCCAGCGCCGAAGCCTTCCGCCAGCTGGCTGATTATGCGGTCGAATGCGGGCTGCGGCCGGCGACTGAAAACTTCCGGCGCTTCAACCTGAAAGCCGACGATCTGCTGGCCGTTCTTGAGGGTTCGGAGCGGGATTATGGTTTGGTCGCCGATTTCGGCAATGCCCGCGGTCCCGACAAATACGAAACATTGGAGAAGATTATGCCACGCGCGACCTCGATCCACGCCTGGGCGGAAGTTGATGAAAACGGGGACCTCATCAGCGAGGACTTTCAGCGCTGCTTGACTATAGCCCGCGACAACGGCTTTGACGGTCCCATCATGCTGCAGAGCGGCTACCCGGTTGACGTTTTCCAGCGCAGTCGTGAAGTCTGGACGCGCGTCGACGAAATGCGGGACGAAGTGCGCACCGTATTCGGTGAAGCGCTTCAGGAAGGAGCGTAGCCCATGTCCGACCCCATTCGCGTGACGGTGTGGAACGAGTATTGGCACGAGAATCCGCGGCGTCATGCCGATGTGAAGGCGCGCTTGCTGGCCTACGGATTCAGTGAGGAACGCGCCCGCAACGCAGCCGAAGGCGTTCATAAGTTGTATCCAGATGGCATGCACAAGGTCATCGCCGATCATCTGAGCGAGCGGGGATTTGCCGTGCGCACGGCGACGCTCGATGAACCGGAGCATGGCTTAACGGAAGCGGTATTGGACCAGACTGACGTTCTGACCTGGTGGGGCCACGCCGCCCACGACCAGGTTAGCGATGAAATCGTCGACCGCATCCATGAGCGCGTGACCATGGGTGGCATGGGTCTTATTGCGCTGCATTCCGCGCATTATTCGAAGATCTTCAAGAAACTGATGGGCACCTCCTGCATGTTAAAGACGCGCGAGGCCGACGAGAAAGAACGCATCTGGGTGATTGAGCAAGGCCATCCCATCGCTTGTGGCTTGCCCGAATACTTTGAGATTCCGCAAACCGAGATGTATGGCGAGCCTTTCGATGTTCCCGCCCCGGAGGCGCTGGTCTTCGTCAGTTGGTTCCAAGGCGGCGAGATTTTTCGCAGCGGCTGCTGCTATCACCGCGGGCGGGGCAAAGTCTTCTATTTTCGACCCGGCCACGAAACCCTGCCGATCTATTATCAGCCCGAGGTGCTGCGAGTGATCGCCAACGCCGTGCGCTGGGCGGCGCCTTCCGGCGGACCCGAACTGATCTTCGGCGATCATCGGCCGCTTGAAGAACTGGATTGACGCAAGTTTAGTCATTCAACACAAGGATTCCCATTGCATGAAACTTCTGACCTACGACTCGGGAAGCGGGCCGCGCTGCGGCGTTCTGCGCGACAATCTTGTAATCGACGTGACCGCTTTGCTCGGCGTCGCGCACACCTTGCGCGATGTGCGCGCCCTGCTCGAACTGGGCGACTCGCCGATTGAGCGCCTGCAGGACGCCTTGGCGAGCGACATCGCCGCGCCCGCTGTGCCTTTGCCCATGGTGCGGTTGCGCGCACCCGTGCTGCAGCCACCGACGGTGCGCGACTTCTTCAGTTTTGAGGCGCATGCCAGCGGACAGGGTGCGCGGACGCTGCCAGAGGCATGGTATCGCTTGCCCATCTTTTACTTTTCCAACACGCTGCGCATCTTTGGACCTGAAGACGTCGTGCCGGTTCCTTCGGCGACGGACCGGCTTGATTTTGAGCTGGAGCTCGGCTGCGTCATCGGACGCGAGGGGAGCGATATCGCGGCGGCTGACGCGCTGGATTATATCGCCGGCTTCTGCATTTTTAACGACTGGAGCGCCCGCGACCTGCAGTTTGACGAAATGGCGGTTGGGCTTGGTCCGGCAAAAGGCAAGGACTCCGCCACCACACTCGGTCCCTGGCTGGTGACCACGGACGAAATGGCGCCCTATCTCCGCGATGGCCGGTTGCAGGTCAAGTGCGCGGTGCGGGTCAACGGTGATGTCTGGCTGGATGAGGGCGATGGCGGCGCCGCGCACTTCAGCTGGGGTGATTTTGTCGAGCGCGCCTCCAAAGACAGCCGCATCGTGCCAGGCGATGTGCTGGGCAGCGGCACGGTCTCGGGTGGCTCCGTCCCCGAGGCGATCGCGCGCGGCATCGGCTCAGCGCGCTACCTGCAGCCGGGCGATGTGGTGGAGCTGGAAGTGGAAGGAATCGGGACATTGCGCAACACCCTCGGTCCCCAGGAGAACGTCGATCCCGCTTACCGCTACAAGCCCAAAGCGTAGTGCAATTGCAGGCCACCGATAGGCTAAGTCGGAACACCCATCACGAACACGGTCGCATTTTGCGCTTGCCCCCAAGTGGCAAATCCCAAGAGTGATGCCATGTGGTTGTTGATCGTGGATGCCGCTAGTCCTTGGGATCGTAAATGCTCGCGCCAAGCCAAGACATCGCGCTTCACGCACGAGCTGATATTCTCCTGGTCGTATCGCTCTTCAAAGAAGGCTTAAAAACGAGCAGGATGGAACTGATTCTTGTGCGTCACTGCTTCCGAGCGAAAACCGTCGAGCGCCATGTGCTGGCAGTATCCCATCCATTCTCGAAGACTATCTGGTAGGAACTCGGACATCTGACGACACTTCCTGAAGCAAACAGACAAGGATAATTGTAACGTATCAGGTTATCATGCTGTGATATCGAACTGCCAAAAGGAAGCACTATGGGACAGGTGCTACACCCGCGCGCCACAACGACAGAGGCAACCCGCCGCGAAATACAAAATAGTCAAGAGAGCATAAGAAAGCTGGCCAAGCGCTATGGCATCAATCCCAAGACGGTCGCCAAATGGAAGCAGCGCGACTCGGTCAAAGACCAGCCGATGGGACCCAAACAGAGGCGCTCTACTGTCTTGTCTGAGCAAGAAGAAGCCATCATCGTGGCATTCCGCAGCAAGACCCTGCTACCGCTTGATGATTGCCTTTACGCTTTGCAAGAGACGATCCCTCATTTGACCCGATCCAGCTTGCACCGCTGTTTGAAACGGCATGGCATCAACCGCTTGCCCAAATCGGAAGGGAAGCCGGCGAAGCGGCGCTTCAAAGCTTATCCCATCGGTTACTTTCACCTGGACATTTGCCAGGTTCGTACCGATCAAGGTAAGCTTTATCTCTTTGTAGCCATTGACCGCACATCCAAGTTTGTCTTTGCCGAGTTGCTCGAAAGCTCGAAGCGCGAGTTCGCTTGCGCTTTTCTGCGCCGGCTGCTCAAGGTGGTACCTTATAAAATCCATACCATCTTGACCGACAATGGCAGCCAGTTTGCCCAGCACCCACAGACCAAGAGGAAAAGCCAGCTGAAATTTGATAAGATCTGTCAAAGGCATAATATCCAACACCGATTGATCAAACCCTATCATCCTTGGACCAATGGGCAAGTCGAGCGCATGCACAGAAGCATCAAAGAGCAGACCGTCTATCGCTATTTTTACCAGACACACTCGGAACTGCGCCAGCATCTTGAGATGTTCTTGCAGGCTTACAATTTCGCTACACGGCTGAAGACACTGCAGGGGCGAAGTCCCTATGAATACATCTGCGACTGCTGGCGGGAAGACCCGGAGAGCTTTGACAAAAATCCGCACCATCTCACTAGAGGACTATACAGCTAGCTTCCCTCCTCTCATTTTGGGGATGCACCTCGTAGAGATGAGCAGAGGGACCGAGGGATGGGGGGAGCACCCATGCCCAAACCAGTAACGATCGAAGACGTCAAAGTCATCCTGACCCAGCCGGGCAAATCGCGCCTGTGCATCGTCAAGGTCATCACTTCAGAGCCGGGGCTGTATGGCTTGGGCTGCGCCACTTTCACCCAGCGCGTCTTCGCTGTTGCAACCGCTATCGAGCGCCACGTCAAGCCCTTCCTGCTCGGGCGCGCTGTCGACCGCATCGAAGAGATTTGGAATATGTCAATGGTGCACGGTTACTGGCGCAACGGTCCCGTGCTCAACAACGCCATCTCGGGGGTCGACCAGGCGCTTTGGGATATCAAGGGCAAGCGCGCCGGCCTGTCCGTCTGCGATCTGCTGGGCGGCAAATCGCGCGAGGGCGCCCATGTCTACGTGCACGCCGACGGCCGCGACAAGCGCGAAGTCGCCGATAACGTGCGCGCCTATATGGAACAGGGCTACCGCTTCATCCGCGTGCAGATGGGCGGCTATGGCGGGCGGGGCAGCCCGATGGTCAAGCCGAAGAACGCGCCCGCTGGCGCCTACTTCGACCCACGCGATTATTGCCGTCAAATGCTCGATATGATCGCCTACGTGCGCGAGCAAGTGGGTGACGAAGTCGAATTGCTGCACGATATCCATGAGCGCCTCGTACCCATTCACGCCGTCGAATTCGCCAAAGATGTCGAGCCCTTCAAACTCTTTTTCCTGGAAGACGCGCTCGCGCCTGAGGATATCCACTGGTTCCGTCACATCCGGCAGCAATGCGCGACGCCGCTGGCGATGGGCGAGCTCTTCAATAATCCGCATGAATGGCAGCTGCTGATTCAGGAGCGCCTGATCGATTTCATCCGCATGCA
>JAAXID010000052.1 GCA_012270545.1 Anaerolineae bacterium
GCTGGTATCAGTCGGTACGGAGGTGTCCGTTGGCAATGGCGTGTTGGTATCTGTCGGTATTTGCGTGTCAGTTGGCGGCGGCGTATGCGTCTCGGTCGGGACTGGCGTATTTGATGGTTCCGCTGAGTCAGTGGCTGAGGGCAGGGCTGTCGCAGTCAACGCGGCGATCGCCTCCCTTGTCGCCGTGACCTCTTCCGCAGACGGCGTATCGGTGAATACGGGCGTATTTGTGTCCGTTGCTGTCGGTACCGCGGTATTGGTTGCCGTCGGCGTTGCGGTCGCCGTCGGGGTCTCGGTCGGCAGCGGCGTGAAAGTTGGCGTCGGCGGTAGCTGCACAGTGAAGGGCAGGCTTATCGTAGAAGTTTGGCCGCCTTCGTTGCTGACCGCCACCAGCGCCTCATGCTCGCCATCGCCCAGCTGCTGCGCCGGAATGGTGAAGATCTCATCCTCCACCACCTCGGCCGGACCGCCGTCGTATGACACTTCGACCCGCGTGATTTCGGTCTGTCCACCGGCATCCACGTTCACATCTTGCGGTTCGCTGATCACCGCGTCAACGGCGACGCCACTAAGCGCCACCGTCGGCGCCAAGGGAGCGACTTCGAATTCAAAGGTCTGAACCGTCTCTGCGCCCGCCTCATCGACCGCGCGCACGGCGATCGAGTTCGATCCCGGCGGCAGGTCGGCGGCGTTCAAGGTGAACTCGAAGCGGTCGCTCTCGACGAGCGTGCCCAGGTCCGGATCGACGCTCAGGCTGACGATCGGCGACTGACCCTCCACCGTGATGCTGCCAGTGACGGTTTCGCTGACCACGGTCTCTGGCGTCAGACCCTCGATCTCCAGGCGCGGCGGCAGCTTTTCCACTTCAAAGGTCTTCTCGACCGTGGTGGTCTGGCCGCCGGCGTTGGTGGCGCGGATGCTAAGCGTATGTTCTTCCGGCAGCAGCTGGAAGGGATCGAGATCGAATTCGTAAGGCGCTTGGCTATCGGTATGGACCACTTCGCCATCGACGATGAACTCGACCTGTGTGATTTCGGTTTGCCCGCCGGCATCGACCGAGATCACTTCAGCTTCGGCGACATCTTCCTGCGGCGCCGTTTCAAAATCATCGGACACGATAGGGGGCAGGGCAGCGATCTCAAACTCGGCGCTCAGCCGGCCGACATCACCCTCGACATCGGCAACGGTAATATCAAGCCGATGCTCGCCCGGCTCTTCCTTGACCGGCTCGATGGTGAAGGTCTCTTCCGTCGAAACAACTTCGCCATCAAGGGCGACTTCGATGCTTTCGATGTCCTGATCGGCGCGGATCTCGACGGTGATGTGCGTATCTTCCGACAGGGCCTCGGTGAAGAGATCATCGGGCAGGAAGAGCAGGGGCACCGGAATCGGCGCGCGCAGCGTGGCGCTGCCTGATGAGCTTTGCCCAGCCGCCGTGGTGACGTTCAGCGTAAAATCATAGCGCGTGCCATCGGCCGGCACATCGGCGCTCATCGTGACGATGTATTGGCTGCGGAAGAGAAAGGCCAGGTTGCTGTAGATCTCCCCGAGTTCCTCCGGCAGCGGCGCATTATAGAACTCGCCATTCGATTCCGCGGCGATTGCTTCGAGGAAGCGCTGGTCAATGTCCCAGCCCAAGCCAATTGAATAAACCGGTACGCCGTGAATGGTCGCAGCGCGGATGCTCTCCTCGCGCGTGTGTTCGCTGACATTGCCGTATTCGCCGCCGTCACTGAGGATGACCACAGCTTTGCGCTCGAGCGGGGCTTCATTCGCGAGCTCAATAGCGCGCAAGGTGGCGTCGTACAGCGCCGTCTGTCCGCCATAAGCCAGGTTTTCGAACTGAGCGAGAAGGACCGCCCGGTCCGTCGTGTAGTTGACCACCAGGCGCACGCGGTCATTGAAAGTAACGAGGGCGACCGGGTCATTCGGACCCAAGGCATTCAGGTAACCGCGCGCGGCCGCCAGCGCTTCCGACAGGGGCTTGTCCGCCATGCTGCTGCTGGTATCAATCACCAGGACGCTGGCGAAAGCCAGGTTGTCATCGGTGATGTTCTCGACGCGCGTGACATTTGCCAGGCCGGCCAGATCGCCACCCACGGAGAAGTTTTCCACCTCCAGCCCGGAGACCAACTGCCCGCTGGAATCCAAGACGCTGGCGTGAATGGCGATTTCTGAAAGGTCTGTGGGATCGATGCCGATTATATCGAGGCTGATGCCGGCTTCATCTTGCATGAAAGCGACACTGAAGGGCAACAATAAGAGGATGGCGATGAGGAATCGCAGTGAGCGTCGCTTCAATTCAGCTTCTCCAACGGCAGTGGTAGTGACAAAATCAAGCGCTCAATTTAACGCATTCTCGGCGCTTTGTCACCGGTCACCATGAACACCGCAGGGCAATCGCTTCAAATTATCTTTCACCACAAAGACACAAAGTTTAGTTTGAAATGGCTCTTCGCGTCCTCAAAGGGCAGGAAATTAGGCTTTAGCCCCTCGCTGAATCTCATTTTGGAGTAATAGATTGGCTGATAGCTTTCAATAAATGGCTTTCCCTCTGTGCTCTCAGTGTGTCCTCTGTTTCCTCTGTGGTTACATTTCTGTTTGTTATTCTCGTCGCTGCGGATTTCAATTTTGAAGCGATTACTCTGATGCAGACTGGGATTATAGGGAAGGAAGCGCAAAACTTGTAGTTGAAAGATATTAGCCGCGATCGACTTCTCGGCACCTCCACGCTTGGGCGAATGCGGATTCGGCTAGACGCCGCCGAAGCGCTCCTGCACGCGAACCAGCCAGTGGAGAATCGGCGCCAGCTTGGAAAAGTGCTCGAAGCAGGCATCGATCAGTCGCGGCGTCGTGATGAGACTCGGCGGGATATCGTGCGTGCCGACGTGCAAGTTATTGTGCCGCAGCCATTTGACCCGCGGGTGGTTTTTGTCGTAACCGCGTGGCGCCGTCTTGTAATGCGATCCGCTGAGCTGATAGCCGGCGGCTTCAATCGTCTCGGCCAGCGATAAAAGCTCCTCGCCCAGCGCATCATCCAGCACCGCTTGTCGATAGGCATCCAGCATCGGCTTGGCGAAGTGGAACATGCCCACCATCAAGCCTGCGTCATCGGGACTGATCTGCATGCCAAAGGCCGGATGCTGCATCTTCTTGCCGCTGCCATGCCACCACATCATGGCGATGTTGACCTTGTAGGGCGATTTGTCTTTGCTGAAGCGGGTATCGCGCGCCGCCCGCATCAGGGAGCCGCTGCCGTTCGTGCGGGTATCGACCACGATCTCGCTGTCGATCGTCTTCAGCCGCTCGCCCATCGCCGCCACCCATTGCAGGGCCGGTGCTTTGACGAATTCTTCGTAACGCGGCTTGTTGGCGGCGTACCATTCGCGCGTGTTATTGGCGCGCAGTTCCTGCAGGAATAGCTGCGTTTCAGCCGGGAATCCGGGGAAGTCGCTCATCGAAAATTCCTTGATGATATGAATGCGCTCGCTCGATTGTAGCAGCCGCGATTGGGCTGTCAATTCAGCGCTGCCCCTGCGTCAGGGCTGCTGGCGCGATCCTTGCCTATGCAAGCGCGGGACAGTGGGGCAAAATGCGCGCAGGTTATGACTCGCAGCCCAAGCTGAAGGATGAACTTATGCGCCTGCTACGTTCCCTTATTGCGCTCTTGACTCTTACGGGTATCTCCACCTTTGTAGCCGCCGAGGATGCGCCAAGTCCACAAGAACTCTGCGCCGCGGCTGAGCCGAGCGAACTGACCAGCATGCAGTTCGAGGAAGCTGAATATGTGCTGGAGCGGGATATCGACTATCGCGCCATCTTTTGCACAGCGGCCGGCGCCATTTATGTCGATCTCTACGAATCGCTGACGCCGATCACCGTGAATAACTTAGTCTTCCTGGCGGGGCAGGGTTATTACGATGGCACGACTTTCCACCGCGTCATTCCCGACTTCATGGCGCAAGCCGGCGACCCCACCGGCACGGGTCGTGGCGGCCCCGGCTACCAATTCAAAGACGAACCAGTCGGCTTCCTGACATTTGACCGGCCTGGACTGCTGGCGATGGCGAACGCCGGTCCCGGCACCAACGGGAGCCAATTCTTCATCACTACCGTGCCGACCCCGCACCTGAATTACAAACATACGATCTTCGGCGATGTGCTCGTCGGGCAGGAAAATGTCGAGGCCATTCGCGAGCGCGATCCGAGCGTGGCGACCGAAGCGGGCGAGGCGCTGCATACGGTGCTCATCATCACCGATCCAGCGCAGGTGGATAACAGCGATGTGGCTGAAATCGCCCTCGCCACTCCCGAAGAAGTGGTCACGGCTTTCGAGTCCTTTACTGATGGGCTGCCGCCCGCCCTGCAACTTGTCGCTGAACGTTCCGGCTATTTCTCGACCGAGGCGCTGGTGGCCGCCTCCGTGGCGGAAGATTTGCAGGCTGGCTTTGCGGCATTTGCCGAGGAACACGGACACCAGTATCGCTACCGAATGCAGATCACAAATGGAGGATGCGATCCGTCCGTTTTCTTTTCGTCGCTTGGTTTCTGGGTCGATGTCTTTGCCGATGCCCAGTCCTCGGAGGCGGCCGCGAATGATGAATTCATGCGCCTGTGGCTGGAAAGCTATGGCTATGCGCATGATTCGGACTCGGCCACTGTCTATCGTCACAGCGCCAAGACTTGCAGTGGCGAAGACGGCGTCCAGCTATTGTCGCTTTATACGCGGGGTCGCTTTCTCGTGACCATTGATGTGCTGGTCGACGCGTCGATCCTGGATCAAGTGTCGGGGTGGGCTATTTTGAACAACCTGTCTTTGCAGATTGAAGGCGCCTTAGCCGGCATTTTCCGCGGCGAGATCCGCTGACCAGCCCTGCGGCCGCGGGTCGCTGAATAGCTAGCGGCTTCCCGCCCGGCGCTGCAAGCTCTCCTGCGCCTTATCCCGCTCCGGCAAGTGGCAGAGTTCCACCGCTTCCATGAACAGCGGCGCATCCTCCGGCCGCGCGAACTTCGCCATCCGCAGCAGCCGCTCGCCGAGCTCATCAGCGCGCGCCGCCGCCATCATCACCAGCCCGTAACGCCGCAGGTCCCTGTCCCGCGTCGACAGAATCAGATCCTCCAGCCGATCGTAGAGCGCTTCTATTCGACGTTCGATGATGCAATTGATGATGCCCATCGTCGCCGTCGGCTGGTCGATCGCTTTGTACTGCTCGATTAGGCTTTCGTAAGGAGGAATTGGGAAGTTTTCGCCCAGCGATTCCAGCGCTTTGCCGGTCAGTTCGCCGCGCGCCGACTGCGCCATTTCAACGCCGCCGCGCAGCAGAAACTGATAGATAGGCAGCCGCTGATCGGAAGCGACCAGCACATCGATCGCGGTCATCGCCGGTTCGCAGTTGAAGACCGAAGTGTATCGCTCACCAAGGAAACGCGTGGCATAGAGGCAGGCGAGCGGCGGATCAATCGGCGCCAGACCCGCCAGCGCAACCGCGCGCAAGTTCTGCGCGACATCATCAACCGGCTGCAAGTGATAGGTCTCGACGCCAAGCTGGTATATGTCGGCGTCAGCAGGATCTTCGATGTGGACCAGCAGCCACGTCAAGCCCTCGCGCAGCAGGCCGGCTTTGTCGCGCTTGTCATCAGCGAAATAACCTAGACATTTCTCCCGCAGTGGAGACCGATGGCTTTCGTTCAGCGTGGCGATGACGCGCTCGGAACGCAGCGTCAGCAGGCAGGCGTCCAGATACTGCCGACTGTTTGTCTTCGCGAGGAGCTGCAGGGCGAGGTTGCGGCGAGCTTCCGCCGCGCTTGCTCGCCTAAGCGCTTCGTAAAGCTCAGCTTGCGAGGCATTCATATCCGTTGGCCACGCTATATGTTGGGCGCTTGCAGCCCCAAACCTTCGGCACAAGTCCTGATCTCGCGCCAAGTCGCCGCCGGCAAGTTGATGCCATTCGCAAGCCGCTCCCACCGATTGCGCGCCTCGATTTCGCCGGGGTAGAGCACCTCGCCTTCCAGCGGATCGGTCTTTACAAAATCGATAATTGTGTCGACTTGCCCGCGGAAGACATCCAGCGCGCCAAAACGCGAGATATCGATCATCAGAATCACCGTGCCCCAGCGGTCTTCCAGCGGCGGCTGCTTGTCCGAGCGGAGCGATGCCATCATGCTGAATAGCCCGACCATCATCGCCAAGGCATAACCTTTGTGCCCGACGTATGGCAAGCCCATAGGCCGCAGCGCGCCGCCCTTCGCCAGCTGCGTCGGGTCGGAGGTTGGCTGCCAATCCGCGTCGACGATCCATTCGCCCGGCAGTTGCTCGCCTTTGTCGACCGCCACCATCACCTTGCCCGCCGCCGAAATCGATGTGGCGAAATCGAGAAGGACGGTGCCGTATGTCTCGCTTGGGAAACCCATCGCGATCGGGTTGGCGCCGATCTTGCGCCCGGTGCCATTCAGCGGCACAACGACCGAGCGCGGTCCGCCAAGGCAGCCATCCCAAATCATCGAGGCCATGCCGGCTTCGGCGCCCATCTCGGCGTAGGCGCCCAGCCGCCCGGTATGCCCCTCGTGGTACATCGCGACCAGCCCCAGGCCTTGATCGCGCGCCTTCGCTATCGCCAGGTCAGTCGCGCCCTTGGCGATTACCTGACCGAAGGTCCAATTGCCGCAGATCTGCGCCATCGATGCGGTCTCTTCGACGATCTCGGGCACGGCGGTGGGCGCCAGCTCGCCTTTCTCAATTGAGCGGACGTAGTGGGGCGCGCGTATCACGCCATGTGAATCGTGGCCCGCGAGGTTGGCATCGACGAGATGTTCCGCCACGATGTCGGCGTAATCGGTCCGCGCGCCGGCTGCGGTCAGGATTCGGGCGATGAAGTCGGTTAGTTGTTCAGCTTGTATGATAGGCATTCTGTTTTCCTCGTAATACAGGAGCAATTCAGCTAGCTAAATGCGTCTTCATAATCCAGCCCATAAAAGAGCTTCTGTCTCCAAGTTAAGGGAAAGTATTCGTATACAAGCGGCGTGTGATCATATTTGCCCAAGACAGGGTGCTTGAACTGCTTTGTGAAAACAGCCGGATCGCCCTCATCGCGCAGCCTGAGGATCTCCTGATGCTGTAGATCCCAGATTTCGGCGTCTTTTCTTATATGGTTGACCCGGCGCCCCTGTCCAATTACTATGCCAGTCGCGATCGTTAGCGCAACCATAAAGCAGAATAACCTTAGCCAGCGAAGCCAGACTGCCTTCGAGTCCGTCAAAGAGAATCCGCGCTGAATCAAGGCGCCAAGCGCGACGCCATTCACCAGTCCCGCAAGCATCAGCGCGAATATAACCGGGGCGAGTGTGCGTTTGGAGATGAAGCGAACCATAAACATTTCAACGATGATTAATGTTGCCAGCATCATAATTGCGCCGGCGGTTAGGAATGCGCAAAGGGTAAACAGGCGCTTCAAGTTTGGCTCGTCAGCGATCTTCACCAACTGGCTTCCAAGCATTAGGAGCAGGGTCACGACAGTAAAGAAAAGGTAGGAAGATGCCTTGTAGTGAATGCTTCGAAATTGCGTCAGCATGAATAAGAAGCATGCAGCCAACAGAATGCCACTGCAATACATCATCAAGCCATTGCGTCGATTAAGCGCTTGGTTGAGCGGATTGCGCCGCCAAAGCAGCGCCAGCAATAGCGCGATCGCCAATAAATTGATGCCGACCACCGCCGTGAAGCCGTAGCTGAACTTGCCCAATATCTGAATGTTGTCGCTGCTATGCGACCATAGAATCGGGATGAAGAGGAGTTGAACGATTAATGCGCAGGCAATGGGCGCTGCGGCGAGGGACACGCTCCGCGATTGTGCCTGAATGGGGACCTGTACCCCCACGGACAGCGTCGCAAACAGACCGGCGAAGGCAACCAGCATGAACCCGGCGAAGCTGGCTTCATGCCCCGCATAAGTCAGCGTGCCATGGAATGAGCGAAGAACGAGAATGAACAGCTCTCGAAGCGGCAGCCTGAAGAAACTGATGTCAGCCGACGCCGCATTGCGAATGGCGAAACCGGGCGCGCTCAATTGCAGCGCGAGACTGGCCAATGATCCCAGGCAAGCGGCCAGCGCCAGCGCGAGATAAAGCCTGCACCTCGTTCTGGCCGGGTGAACGAAAATGAACACGGTCATAATCGCCAAAGCCGCCAGCTGGAAAACGAGGTACGTTTCGGTAAAGCCGCCGTTTACGAAGGCGTAGAGCGCGGCAGCGATCACCGCCAAACCATGCTGAAGGCGACCGCGAAGCCGGCGCGTCGCCTCAACCGCCAGCGCGATGCCAAGCAGGAACATGACCACAGACCCCATGTGTTCTACCGCTGATGAATACCAGTAGAAGGAGTGCGGGGCATAAATACCATTGATCGTCCCCGCAGCCATCAGCGCAGCCAAAGCGATGGCGATCGCTCGGCGATAAGCGCGCAGGCTCAGGCGCGCCAGTACCGTGTTGGTCATCCAGCTGTAGACGGCGAAGAGGCAGGCGAGTAATGTTAAGGAAAACAGCGCCGGTGCCGCCGCCCCGAACGGCGCCAATAATCCATGCACTAGAAAATTACTATAGTAGCTGTGCCAGGCGCTCCGCCAATGCAGAATCGTCTCCCAAGTGCCGATCCTCAATGGCAATGCGAGAAAGTCATAATCATCGGCATGTAGACGCATATGCAGCCCAAGGTATGCGAAGAGCAAAAGCGGAACGAGCGCGAGACCGGAGCCAACTATTACCGCTACTCGTCCGCTCAGTTTTGCCAAGTTTCTTTCTCCGCTTCGTTCTGCGACGCGCCGGACGTAACAGCTAGCTGGGCTAGTCTCCTCAACGTCCCTCGCTGCAATCTTGGCATTCGTGATATTTGCTCGTGTAGAAGCTATTTGCAACGTCAATACTGTCTATGGGGTTTTTCAAGTAAAGAACTCTGTCAATAGCGCCCGTCGGTTCGACCTTGCCAGCCTTTTAGTCTCGACCGCTATTGTCGTTGACCAAACAGGCCGCCCGGTCACGGATCGGCAGCGAGCCGGTCGTCTCCTTCGGGCAGCGGCAATGGTATGTATTATTGCACAAATCCAGTCCGTAATATAGCAGTTGATGCCATAACAAGGGGGTGCTCTTGTATCTGGAAGGCGTACGACCAAGGTGGTCCGTGATCAGGCGCGCATAGTTCTTTGTGTAAACAGTCGGATTCCCCTCGTCGCGCAGCCTGAGTATTTCTTGATGAGTTGTTTCCCAGATCTTCGCGTCCTGCCTGACATGGCTTATCCGTTGCCCATGTCCAATCACCATGCCAGCGGCAATTGTTAGGGCGACAAAAAAGCAGAAAAGCCTAATCCAGCGAAGCCAGACTGCCTTGGCGTCCGTCATACAGAATCCGCGCTGAATCAATGCGCCAAGCGTAACTCCAGTCATGAGTCCGGCAAGCATCAGCGCGAATGTCACTGCGGTCAAGGTGCGATCAATGATGTAGCCCACGCCCCACAACTTAACGGCGATAAGCGCGAGCAGGGTTATCACTGCGCTGGCAGTGACGAACGCACTAAGCAAGAATAGCCTTTTCAAGCGCGGCTCGTCCGCTATCAATGTCAATTGCCCCCCAAGCATTAGGAGGATGGTAAGGGCAGTGAAAAAGAGGTAGGAAGATGCCTTGTAGTGAATGCTTCGAACTTGCGTCATCACGAACAAAAGGCAAACAGCCAGCAGAATGCAGCTGCAATAAATCATCAGACCATTTCGTCTGTTGACCACTTTCTCAAGCGTATCGCGCCGCCAAAGTAGCGCCAGCAAGACAAAGATCGCGAACAGATTGATACAGACAGTCACCATAAAGGCATAGCTGAATCGGCCTAATACTTGAAGATTGTCACTTTGATGTGACCATAGGATGGGAACGAAGAGTAGCTGGATAACCAGACCGAGTGCAAAAGGTGACCTGGCGGCGGTTACGCTCCTCAGTTTCGAATCCGGGGAGATGCGATTGCATACCGTCAAGGTTAAAAACAGACCGGCGAAAGCGACCAGCATGAATCCGGCGAAGCTGGCCTCATGCCCCACGTATTGCAATGTCATATCCAGCGCGCGGTCGACAAGATTGGGAAAATCGCGTACTGGCAGCACGAGGTATCCGAAGACTTCTGACTGTGAATTTCTGAATGCGAATCCTGGCGCTGCCAATTGCAGGGGCAGACTGGCAATTGTCCCTAATACACCGGCCAGAGCGAGGATGACATAAGATTTTCGCTTCGGACCTTGTTGAAATACGAAAACAAAAATGGCGATGAGCGACACAGCTGACAGCTGAAAAACGAGGTACATTTCGGAAAAGCCGGCGTTCAGGAATGCGTAGAGCGCGGCGGCGATCGCAGCCAATATATGCTGACCGCGTCCGCGAAGCCGGCGCGCCATCTCCACAGCCAGCACGATGCCGAGCAGAAACATCACCGCGGGCCAAGTGTATTCCACGGCCGCTGTCATCCAATAGAATACTTCCTTGTGATAGAAGCCATTGATCGTTGCCGCTGTGGTGAGCGATGCTAAAGCGACGACAATTGTCCGGCGATGCGCGTAGATACCCATCCCAGCCAATAAGGTGTTGCTCACCCAGCCGAAACCCACAAAGGTGGACGCGCAGAGGAAGAGCGCAAACAGCGGCGGCGCGGCAATCCCAAGACGCGCCAGCAAGCCATATAGTAGAAAATTACTGTAATCGCCGTTCCAAACCTCACGCCAAAACAGCATGGCTTTCCATGTCCCGATTTCACGAGCTAATCCCAGATACATGTAGTCATCTATCAAGAGACGGTTATGCAGCCCGAGGTAGGCGAACAAGGAAAGCGGGACGAGCGCGAGACCGACGCCAACCATCACCACTATTCGTCCCCTCAGTTTTGCCATGTTGCTTTCTCCGCTTGGTTCTGCGACGCGCCGGACGTAACAGCTGGATGAGCCAGGCTCCTCAACGCCGTCGCTTCAATTTTGGCATTCGTGTTCGTTGCTCAGGTGCAGAAGCCAAGCAAAAGGATATTGCTGTCTTTCGGGATGTACAAGTCCAGAGATCTGGCCTGTGGCGCCTCAAAGTTCGACCTTGCCAGTCCTTTAGCCTCGAGTGCTTTTGTCGTTTTCCAAACAGAGTACATAGATGCAGAATGACGACGGCTTGTGGCCCCGGACCATTACCTCATCCGAGCAGTGACATTTGGATACGGTCTCGAGGCCATCCTCCAAACCGTAATATATCATCGGTTCCCATTGCAAAGGTAAGTTCTTGTATCTGTAAGGTATGGAATCAAGGTGTTCATGGCGAAGGCGAAGAAACTTCTTCGTATACAGAGCCTGGTCGCCAGCGCCACGCAGACGGATGATTTCTTGATGTGTTGCATCCCAACTTTCCGCAAACTGCCTGGCATGGTTAATTCGTTGCGCATGTCCAATCACCATGCCGGCGGCGATTGTGAGGGCAACCAGCAGGCAGAAAAGCCTAATCCATCGAAGCCATACTGTCTTGGCGTCCGTCATACAGAATCCGCGGCGAATCAATGCGCCAAGCACTACGCCGTTCATGAGCCCAGCCAGCATCTGCGCGAATGTCGCCGCGGTCATTGTGCGCTCAACGATTAAGCCCAAGCCATACAGCTTAACAGCGAGCAGCGCGGCCAAGGTTATCACTGCGCTGGCAGTGGCGAATGCGGTAAGCAGGAAAACCGCCTTTAAGCGCGGCTCGTTCGCGTTAAATGCCAACTGTCCAGCGAGCAGAATGAGCAAGGAAACGGCGGTGACATACAGGTAGGACGATGCCTTGTAATGAATGCTCCGCGGCTGCGTCAGTACGAAGCATAGACAAACCAGCAGCAGGATGCAGCCGCAATAGATCATCAAGCCATTGTGTTTGTTGAGCGCTGTATCGAACAGATCGCGCCGCCAAAGCTGCGCCAGCAATAGAAGGATCGCAAAGAGATTGATACAGACAACCACCATAAAGGGGTAACTAAATCGGCCCAATACCTGAAGCTTGTCACTCTGGTGTGACCATAGGACAGAAATGAAGAGTAGCTGAACGACCAAAGCGAAAATAATCGGCGCATAAGCGTTGGATGTCTTCCATGGTTTTGAATCGTGCGGGGGGGGGGGCACGGACAAGGTGAAAAACAGACCAGCAGAGACGACCAACATAAAACCAGTGAAGCTAGCCTCATGCCCCATATATTCCAACATTGCATCCAGCGCGCGGTCCATGAGGTTGGGCAAATCGCGGGCTGGAAACGTGGGATATCCAAAATAATCCGGCTGTGAATTTCTGTATATGAACCCGGGCGAGGACGTTTGCACGGGCAGACTGGCAACTGTCCCCATTAAGCCGGCTATAGCGAGGACGACATAAGATTTGCGCTTCGGATCAATGTGGAATACAAAAGCGATAAATGCGATGAGCGCCACAGCTGACAGCTGGAAAACGAGGTACATTTCGGAAAAGCCGGCATTTATGAAAGCGTAGAATGCGATGGCGAGCGCTGCGATAGGCAGTTGAACGCGGCCGCGTATCCTGCGCGCCATTTCCGTGGCCAACGCTATGCCGAGCAGTAGCATCACCGCGGGCCAGGTGTATTCCACAGCTCCTGTAAACCAATAGAATACTTGCGCGTTGTAGAAGCCGTTGATGGTTGCCGCTGTCGCAAGCGATGCTGAAGCGACGACAATCGCCCGACGATGCGCGCAGATCCTTAAACAAGCCAATAAGGTGTTGCTCAGCCAGCCGAAGCCCACAAAGATTGATACGCAGAGGAAGAACGAAAACAGCGACGGGACCGACTCGCCAAGTGGCGCCAGCAATCCATACAGAAGAAAATTGCTGTAATCTCCGTTCCAAAGTTCGCGCAAAATCTGCATGGCTTTCCAGGTCCCGATGTCACGTGCTAGTCCCAAATAGATGTAGTCATCCATCAAAAGGCGGTTGTACAGCCCCAGGTACGCGAAGAGCAAAAGTGGAACGAGCGCGAGACCGACGCCAACCATCACTGCTATTCGTCTACTCAGTTTTGCCATGTTTCTTTCTCCGCTTGGTTCGGCGACCTGCTGTGCCAATCAGCGCCGCCGGATTCCAACTGAAAAAACCGGCGTCTCGTCAGCGCGGGAGCGCAGCGAATACTATATCGGATCGGCGCGGTTAAGCATAGTGACGCGCCATTTGGAAAGGACCAAGGACTAAATCAAATCCCCGTCACATCGATAAACCAGCGCTCCAGCTCGGCTTCCATCGCCGCGACCTTCTGCGGATACTGCGCTGCCAGGTCATTCTCTTCGAAGGGGTCCTCAGCGATGTTGAATAGCAGCGGCGGCGGTGGTGACGGTATCCTTTGCGCCGGTGCCGGCTCGCGGATGATATCGTCATAAAGCTCGGGGAAATACTTGATGGCGTGGTCCTGCGCGGTATCCAGCGGGCTGACCTCCATCGCTTCCTTGATGGTCGGGCGCAGCAGCTTCCAATCGCCATCGCGCATAGCGGCGTTGCAGGCGCCGACCGGTACATAGCGGTTCCACTGCCAGAAGCGCTGCGGATAGATGCGGCCGCGTTCGCCGCGCAGAACCGGCGTGATATCGACCCCATCCAGCGCGAGCTCGGCCGGCGCGTCTACGCCCGCCATGTTCAGCAGCGTGGGGAACCAATCTGTGAAATGCGCCATGTCGCCGCTGCGTCCCCCGCCGTCCAGGCCGTGGGGCCAGCGAATAATCAGCGGCACGCGGATGCCGCCTTCATAGGTATTGCCTTTGCCGCCATTGAATCCGTAGTTGAAGCGTCGCTGCGAGAATCCATTCCAGTCGCCCAAGGCCGGCCCATTGTCGCTGGTGAAGATTAGTATCGTATTATCGGCGATGCCGCAGGCCTTCAGCTTCTCGGCGATACGCTCGATGCCCGTGTCCATCACCTCGATCATGGCATAAAGCAAACTGACGCCTAGACTGAAGCCTTTCTCGACATATTTCTGCGCGATCGCATCAGGCGCCTCCAGCGGGAAATGCGGCGCGTTGTAGGCCAACTGCAAGAAGAAGGGCTCGCGCTGATGACGGTCGATGAAGTCGACGGCGGCATCGCTGAAGACATCGGTCAGGTAGCTGTCTCTATCGCCGTATTCGATGTTGCCATTGCGATCCAGCCGATAACGATAATACGGATTCCAGCCGCCTTGAAAGCCGACGAATTCCCGGAAGCCGCGCGACCGCGGATGATAACGCTGGTCCAGCGCGCCATTATGCCACTTGCCGACCAGGCCGGTGGCGTAACCGACGCCGCCCAGAACATCCGCCATCGTCGTTTCGTCTAGCCGCAAGCGGTCGAGTCCGCGCGCTTCCAGCGTGTCGATGCTGCCGGTGCGATGGGCGTAGCGGCCCGTCATCAATGCCGCTCGCGCTGGCGTACAAACTGGAGAGGCCGAGTAATGCTGCGTCAGCACGGTGCCTTCGTCCACCAATGTATCGAGCGTTGGCGTACAGGAAATCTGATTGTTGAATATGCCAAAGTCGCCGTAGCCCATGTCATCGGCGATGATGAGGATGATATTTGGCTGGCTCATGAGTTTCTGATTTTGTCCTTTTGCCCGTTGCTAGGCTGAATGGGGAAACCGGTGTGGAATACCGTTAATGTGCCGCCGAACATGATGCGATCGCCATCGCGCAGCAGATGCGCCACCCCGCCTGTGATCGGCCGGCTGTTGACCGATGTGCCGTTGATGCTGCCCAGGTCAAAGAGTTTCCACTGCTGGTCTTCTTTCGCCAGAAAGGCGTGCGGCCGCGAAACGGTCGGGTCTTGCAAGGCGATCTCCCAATTCGAGCTTGGCGTCGAACGGCCGATGTACAGTTCTTCCTTGAGCAGCGCGAAGATCTGCCCGCGCTGCGGTCCTCGCGTGACGCGCAGGCTGGCGCGATCGCCGGCGACAGCTGAGACGCGCTGTGCCACGTCCTGCGGCGCCTCGTCATCGGCTGCGCGCAGCTTGAGCACAGAGACGAACAGGTGAAGCTCATCACCGATTGAGAGCGGGTTCAGGCCATAAACTTGCACGCCATTGACAAAAGTGCCATTGGCGCTGCCGACATCGTCGACCGTGAAGGCGCCATCTTTGCAGGCGACAATCGCGTGTTCGCGCGAAACATGTCCTTCGGCGATCTGAATGTCATTGTTTGCGGAACGTCCGATTTTGATGCTGTCACCCTCGTGCAAGGGGTGTTCCTCTGCGCTTCCGCTGAAGGGATCCAACCAAACCAGTTTTGCGAGCGGTTCCCTCTTTTCCTCGTTCATTGCCCCGGTCCTGAACCACGTCTGCATCTATAGATATTGTAACATAAGCGAGGATTGGCGGGGTGTCGCTGTCGCTGTGGGGGTGGGGCAATCGCAGTGTTCACGGAGTTGAAATGTTAGGCGGCGAACAGGCAGCCGCAGTCAGTGGATAATCGGGATGCGATGGCGCCAAGCTTGTCACCAGAAGTCGAGCGATTGATGAACTACCCGCTGATAATCTCCTGCGCGTCTTCGCCCAATGTGATCAGCACGCCCTCGGCAATCAGCCCATCGCCGCTGCGCAGGATCCGATCTTCGGGCAAGCCCATCAATGCAGCGAGATATTTCGCCGTCCAGCTATAGCGACCGTATTCACGGATTTCCGTCAGCCGGCGTCCATTGGTCACATCGTTGCCAATGTCGTCAACGCGGACGCCTTTTGCCACGAGCCAATCGCGCGTATCGCCCGCCAAACCGGCGATATTCGTCCCGTTGTAAACGTAGACCAGCGGGTTCTCCTCATCGGCGCGCGCTTTCATGTCCGCCAGCGTCAGCTGCGACTGCGCATAGAAGGTTTCCAAAATGAGATCGCGAATGGCGACGAAGTCAGGATACAAGACTTGATCGCCCTGTGGGCTCAAGCCAGGATAGGCGTAAAACTTGTCGATCACGCGATAGCGGATATCTTCACGTTTGATCTCGCTCATCAGGTTGCCCAGAGCGACGATCTCGTTGAGTTCCAGATTCGTCCGATAGTTCCCCTGGAGCGCATCCCAGAGCGTGAAAGCCTGCGACGCAAAATTGATGATGCCGCCGGCGCTCAACACCTCCGCCCGCACTGCGTCAAGCACCTGCTGCTGACGCCGGGCGCGATCGAAATCCCCCCCTTGCGTGTCGCGCGTGCGCGCGTATTGCAACAAAGTTTCGCCATCCATCCGCTGTTCACCTGGCTCGAACTGAACATGAATCGTGCCGTAGTGGTCATCGGGATAATCGTCGTCGTCGATGAATTCGGTCACCATGATTGGAACGCCGTCCGGCGCCAAGACATCGATAATCGTCGTGAAGACATCGAAGTTGACCAGGAGATACTTGTCCACAGGCACACCAAAATTTGCCGCGACCGTCTCCATCGCCAAGGCCGGACCGCCACCGCCGGGATAAGCGTTTCCATCGCCGATAAAATTTGCTGTGTTGATTCGGCCCGGTTCAAAACCGGGGATATCTACCCAGAGGTCGCGTGGCAGAGACAAGACGCCCACGGTCTTGCGCGCCGGATTGACGCTTATAAGCATCATCGTGTCCGTGCGGAAGGGACCGGGATCGTCGGTTGCGCTCCGCTGATCGATACCGAGGAGCAGGATCTGAATCTGGCGCGGGTCGGTGACGCGAGGCAGGCCGGCATTGGTCGCTTCTGTCGGAAGCGCTGTCGGCGGTACGGTCGGCGCCACTGTCCGTTTAGCGATCGTGACTGTTTCGGTCGGACTCGTAGCTGGCGCTGAAGTCGGCATCGCCGTGTAAAGCGGCGTCAGCTTCAGCATTGGCGCGTTTGACTGCGAGGCGCCAAGCTCAGCGCGCACGCTCTCGCAGCGGCCGCTGATGACACAGCGGAGGGTCGCTAGCGGATCATCCACTGCCATGCCGGCCGCATTCAAATCGACCACGGTTTGCTGCGCCAGACTGAAGCCCGTCAGCGCGCACAGACTGGTCAGCAGGACGAACGCGAATGCAAGCATCAATGTTGCCAGGCATCCGGAAACGCGCACGGAGCCTCCGTTTCGCTGCTACCCCAATTCGCCAAATTGTCGCGGATTGTAGCACAGGGTCGCGCCGGTGCTGCCCGACGCCTTGGCTACGCTTTGGTCAGCGCAGGCTGCGAATGTATTGCGCCACATCAGGAATATGAACCGGCAGGTGACGATACATGGGACGTGGCGGCAGGACCATGATGCCTTCGATCATGCCGCCCAGATCAGTCGCTTCCACCATTGGAAACGAGGGCGCGCTCCGCCAGCCCGCCTCGGACAGCGCGCCGATCTCTCGCTCAAGTTCTTCACTCACCGCCCGATACTCGTTCAGCTGCTCGGCCAGGCTGAGATGGGCGCGGTCGGCGATGCCGCCATAATGGATTTCGCGACCGCGCCGCGGATCATTGACCGCTTCGATCGCCCAGTGCGCGCGACCATTCCGCCATGCCTGAATCGCCTCAACCGTATAAACCTCGTAGCAAATGAGATGCGCCAGCAGGTCCTTGAACGAACATTCCTGATCGTAGTACATGCCATATTGAATGGTGTCGCGGCGGGTCATTTCTTCGTCAGTGAGTTCGTCTGTCAGCGCCGCCACCGCTTGATGTTCGATCTGCAACAGGCGCAATGCCTCTACGCGGTCGACTGAGGCTCGCATGTTTACGCTCCCGATCAGCTTGCATCATGTTTCAGTGTACTCGAATTCGCTGCCGCTTTCGAGCGTCCGCCTGAGGCGACGCGAAAGTTGAGACTGTGATGCGCGAGCGAGGGACGTTACACTCCTGGCCTTTGGGATAGACTATGGGGGACCATCATGGCGGAGACAATCCTTTCCGCTGACGACGTTCGCGCTATTGCCGATCTGGCGCGCCTGGAATTGAGCGACGAAGATGTCGCCCTCTATCAGCGGCAGCTCTCCGCGATTCTGGATTATTTTCAGAAGCTGGAAGAGCTGGACACCTCGCATATCGATCCCACTTCCTCCGTGCTGCCCTTGACCAATGTGATGCGGCCCGATCGGGCTGGTCCTGCGCTTTCGGTTGATGAGGCTCTCGCCAACGCGCCCGACAGCGATGGCGAGCAGTTCCGCGTCCGCGCTGTGCTCGACGGCTAGCGCGGGATTCCCTCCACAGTGTCCGCTAGGGTTCGCGTCGCTCTAATTCAGGCTCGCCCGGTCTATTACAACCTGGAGCGGACCGTCACCAAAGCGCTGTCGCTGATCAGCGAGGCGGCCGGGCAGGGCGCGCAGCTGGCCGCCTTCGGCGAGACCTTCTTCCCCGGTTACCCCGCCTGGTTGGATTACGCCCTTGATTACGCCCGCTGGGACCACCCGCCGACCAAGCAGCTCTACGCTCGTCTCGTCGCCAACAGCCTCGCGCTCGACAGCCCCGAAATGCAGCGGCTACGAGAACAGGCGCGCGAGCATGAGATAGTCCTTCTGCTGGGCATCAACGAACGCGTTGCGAGCGGACGCGGCAACCGCAGCCTCTACAACAGCATCGTCACTATCGACGCCGACAGCGCGATCGTGAACCACCACCGCAAGCTGCGCCCCACCTACACTGAGCAGCTGGTCTGGGCGCAAGGCGATGGCGCCGGCCTGGGCGCGGTCGAAACGGCCGCCGGTCGCGTCGGCGGCTTGATCTGCTGGGAGCACTGGATGCCACAAGCCCGTCAAGCCATGCACATCAGCAATGAATCAATCCACGTCGCCATGTGGCCCGCGGTCAAAGAAATGCACCAGGTCGCCAGCCGCCATTACGCCTTCGAAGGCCGTACCTTTGTCCTCGCCGTCGGCAATATCATGCCGGCCTCTGACTTTCCCGCGGAGCTTGACCTGCAGGAGGATTTGCGCGCGCAGCCGGACGCGCCGCTGCTGAATGGCGGCAGTGCCGTCATCGGCCCCGATGGCGCATACCTGCTCGAGCCGGTCTATGACGAAGAGACTATCCTCTATGCCGACCTCGATTTGAGTCGCATCGCCGAAGAACAGATGGCGCTCGATGTCACCGGGAGTTACGCCCGCGACGACATCTTCACTTTCGCGATCAATCGCCGGCGTTTGGAGTAGGTAGAGTCGCACCTGGCTGATTGACGAGGACTGCGACGCAATCGCCCAATCTTGCGTAAAGGGATTTAGCGCGCTTGCCTTTGAAGGTAATGATTTGGCGGTGGAACTTTGTCCGCGCCGAAGGAGCATGTCCATTGTCATCATGCGTTTGACGCGGCATGGCTCGCATGATAACATCGGTTACGGACTATTAGTGGGACATTAGAAGAATGAAAGTTGCCGATGCAGTCGCCAAAGTTCTCAAGGCGGAAGGGGTAGAGTATCTGTTTGCTTATCCTGTCAACCCGCTCATTGAAGCGGCGGCGAAATTGGACATCCGTCCGATAATCGTTAGGCAGGAACGCATTGGACTTCACATGGCCGATGCGCTGAGCCGGCTGACCGCCGGTGAAAAGATCGGCGTATTCTGTATGCAGAGTGGGCCTGGTTCCGAAAATGCCTTCGGCGGCGTCGCGCAAGCTTATGGCGATTCCGCGCCGATTGTCGTGTTGCCGGGTGGCTACCCGCGGCGCATCGCCCAAATCCAACCGAATTTCAATTCCGCCCTGAACTATCGGCACGTGACGAAATCCTGTGAACAGGTCACAGTGCCTGAAGCCGTTCCCGAAGCGATGCGGCGCGCGTTTACCCAAGTCCGTAACGGCAGGCCGCGCCCGGTACTTGTGGAATTCCCGTCCGATCTATTTGCTGAGGAGATTTCTGACTCCTTTGATCCGACACCGGCGCCTACCGTGCGCTACGGGCCTGACAGCGCGTCGATTGAAAGCGCCGCGGAAGCGCTGCTTGCTGCCGAGTGTCCTGTTATCTATGCGGGACAGGGCGTGCATTACGCGCAAGCTTGGGACTCTTTGAAAGAATTGGCGGAGTTGCTCGGCGCGCCTGTGACAACGAGTTTGGGCGGCAAGAGCGCATTCCCGGAAGATCATGGCTTGGCATTGGGTTCCGGTGGCCGGGCAATCCCGAAAGCGGTGCATCACTTCCTGCAAAAGGCGGATCTGATTTTTGGCATTGGATGCAGCTTCACGCGAACCGCCTTCGGCATCAAGGTTCCCGAGGGGAAACGGGTTATTCATGCGACCTTGGATCCAGCTGACATCAACAAAGATGTTCCCGTTGAGATTGCTCTTGTTGGCGATGCCGGTTTGATTTTAGAGGGGCTGGTAGAAGCCGTCCGCGATCGCTCTAACGGCGCGTCTGAAGAGCGCAGGGCGGCCGTCACTGGAGAAATTAGCGCGGTTAAAGCGGAATGGCTTGACCAGTGGATGACGAAGCTCACCTCAGATGAGGTGCCGATAACGCCGTATCGCGTCATTTGGGATTTGCTGCACACTGTCGATGTCCAAAACACGATCATTACGCACGATGCGGGGAGCCCACGCGACCAAATGTCACCCTTCTGGCAGTCTGTCGCGCCGCTGACCTATATCGGTTGGGGCAAAACGACGCAGCTCGGTTACGGTCTCGGGCTCGCGATGGGCGCGAAACTTGCCAGGCCGGCTGCGCTCTGTGTAAACGTCTGGGGTGATGCCGCTATCGG
>JAAXID010000051.1:0-5014 GCA_012270545.1 Anaerolineae bacterium
GTCATGGCGTAGGCTTTTGACATGCCATTGATGACGATGACGCGGTCGGCGATATCGCGAATGGACGCCAGCGACACGGCCGGCCGGCCATCAAAATTGAGCTTCTCGTATATCTCGTCGGAGATGATGTACAAGTCTTCTTCGAGCGCCAACGTGGCGACCGCCTCGATTTCTTCGGAAGAAAGCATATGACCCGTCGGGTTGCAGGGCGAGTTGATGATGAGCGCTTTGCTTCGCGGCGTGATGTGCTCCCGCAGATGCTCCAGGCGCAGGCGATAGTTGTCGTCGCTGCTGGTTTCGACCGTCACGGGAACGCCGCCGACCATGGTAGTGATCGACGGATAGCTGACCCAATAGGGCGCCGGAATCAAGACCTCATCGCCGGGATCGAGCATCGCTTTCAGCGCCAAGAAAAGGGCCAGCTTGCCCCCGGGCGTCACGATGATGTCGCTCATGGGATCGACGCGAACGTTGCTGTCGCGCTCCATCTTGACCGCGATCGCTTCCAACAAAGGTCGGATGCCCTTCGAGGGCGCTGCGTAACGCGTCTCCCCATCGCGGATCGCTTTGACGGCCGCTTCGACGATATGCGGCGGCGTATCAAAATCGGGTTCGCCTCCGGCGAGTCCGATCACCGAATGGCCCTCGGCCGCCAGTTGTTTCGCCTTGTCGTTCATCGCGATGGTCGGCGATTTGGCTATTTTCTGCGCCAATAGTGTTGGGTTCGGCATCTGCAACCTCAATACAAGTCTCGATTGTCCTTACAAAACGCAGGAAGTGTATCCGCTTTGGCTGACGTAATAAAGGGTGGGTAAACGCTAATGAATGGAATGCGAACTCCAAGGCTATCGACGATGTGCAAGGCAGGGGCGTTCTTGCGCCGGCGCTGTCGTATTGCTGTAAAATAGAACCTGGTTCAACGATCAATGGCGACTATTCTTGCAAGGCTCCCGATATAGTGTATGACTCACTCTGAACTGGCGCCGCTCCGTGGCGAACCGAGCTACCTCTGGCGCGCGGGCCAAGAGCGTCGACTGGGGATGATGGCAAAGTGGGCGCCGCTGGCGGACGCGCGCGTGCTTGTCGCCGGCTGTGGCGTCGGCATGTATGCCGGGCAGATTCGGCAACGGTATACCGAACGCGTGGAAGCCTTCGATATCGAAATCAGCCGTGTACGGATCGCTCGCGGCGGTGTTCCCGGCGCTGTCGTTTCGGCCGGAGAAGACATCCCATTCGCTGATTCATGTTTCGATGTCGTGCTATCACACGAAGTCATCGAGCATGTGCGCGATGACCGCCGTTCAGTACAAGAAATGCTGCGCGTTACCAGGCGCGGCGGGCGCGTCTTGCTGTTCTGCCCAAATCGCTGGCATCCCTTTGAGACACATGGCCACTATTGGAAAGGCGAGTACCACTTCGGCAATTCCCCGCTGATCAACTATCTCCCCAAACCCTGGCGCGACCGACTGGCGCCCCATGTGCGCGCCTACACAGCGGCTGAGCTGAAGCGCTTGCTGGATTTCGACTGCGTGCAAATTGCGCATCATTCGCGGATCTACGGCGGATACGACAACATTATCGCGCGTTTGGGTTCGCCGGCTGTTGTCTTACGAGACATGCTGCAGCGCCTGGAAGGCACTCCGCTGGATACCTGGGCGCTATCCCATTTTGTCGTTGTTGAAAAGCGTTAGCTAATCGCCTCGCAGGAATGGCAGCCAGCGGCGCAGCCAACGGCGCAGGATGTTGCCGCGCGTGTGATACCAGGCTTTTTCGGCGGTTTCGGCGAATGCCTTGTTCTCGCCCCGATCCTGGCTGACGGCGCCATAGCGTTCCCTCGTATACAGATCGCTGATCGTACGAATTGGCTCTCGAGCGGCCGGGATGCGCTGCTGCAATTCGCGGCGCTTTTCCAGCGTCGTCTTCGTTCTGCCAACCTTGATGCCCAGCAAGCCAATATAGCGCTCCAGACGGGCATAAGCGCGCGATACCGGACTAAGCCCGCCGAAACCGCGCCACTCCCACCACCAGAACAGCAGCAGCACGATAATCACCAGGATGAACAGGAAAAGCATAATAACAAGCGCGAGCAGGAGTATCGGCTGAAGCAGGCTCAGCGGCGGCGGATCATCTTGGGAAATCGGCGGCTGCACTGTCGGCAGGATTACCGGCGTCGGGGTGGGAGAGGGCGCGGGACTTGGTGTTGGACTGGGCTGCTCGAAGGTCTGCTCTTGCGCCTCTAGGCTCGCCTCCGCGGTCAGTGTGGCATCGGGACTTGGCGTCGGCGTGGATGTCGGCGTGGGCGAAGGGCTTGGGCTGGCGGTTGGTTCGGGCCGCAGCGGATCCTCTTGTTCCTGCGCCAGGTCATCCCCCTCGCGTTGAATTGGCGCCTCGGCCGCCGTCGGCTCAAATTCGATCCAGCCGTAAGCGGGAAAATACACCTCGACCCAGGTATGTGCCTCGCGCTCTCGCACGACGTATTGCCCCACATCACTGTCGTAGGTGCCCTGCGAGAAGCCGGCGGCCAGTCGCGCGGGGATGCCCAGGTGACGCAACATCACAATCATCGAGGTGGCATAATAGGTGCAGTAGCCTTCGCGCGCGTCAAAGAGCACCCATTCAACCGTATCGACTTCGGGCGGCGGCGCGCTGATCGACTCATTGTAGGCGATGTTTTCGCGCAGCCAGCCTTCAATCGCCTTCGCTCGATCGTAAGGATGCGCTGCCCCCGCCTCATTGACGATCTGCAGCGCCAGGTTCAAAACACGGGGATTCCGTATGCCCACATAGAGGTTCGGTCCGCTGACCCATTCCGGATAGTCGGCCGATGTCCGGCGCAGTTCCGTCGCCGTCGCGGTGCTGATCAGGCTGTTGACGGTGTAAGTTTCCCCGCGCCTCAGCAACTTCAGTGGGCGAATGACCGATACATTCATTGAAGTGTTGGCGGGTTTGTCGGTGTATATCAGGTCGATCCGTCCGGCGCCGTCGATGAGTTGCGGCTGTGGCGCCGCGTAATAGATGCGCGTGCTGGAGGCGCCGACGGTGATTCGCTGTCTAACAGATTGCCGCCTCCCGCCAATAACTTCGCTGTTCATCGCCACTTCTACTGGCGCGCTGCGGTCAGTTATCCGCAGGTCAGCCGAGGGCGACCACTGACCATCGGCATAGCGTTCGAAGACGCGCGAACGCCAGTAATAGCGCTGAGGCGAGGGCGGGGCGTCGACCGTGAAGACGACATCATCGCCCAAGCTGATTGCGCCGCCGAGATTGAGCAGGTCGGCGCCGTAGTAGTCGGTGGTAGCGGAACCTTCGCCCTCAATTGGCGCGAACAACCGGTTCCAGACCTCCGCCATCTGCTGTATCGGATCAGACGCGAGGAATCGCTGAAACGTGTTCAGGCGCTCCTGCAAATCGTTGCTCGGCAGGCCCCAGGCGAAGGCGAGCGCCAGCAGCGAGAGAAAGATGCCGATCGCGGCGAACTGCCGTCTCACCATTGTCGGGACGCGCACACCGCGCAGGTACCAGTCCCACTCGCGCTGGTCCAAATTCGAGCGAACGATCAAGACCAAGGCCATCAATAAAAAGCCAAATAGATAGACATCCAGCGGCTCTCCGCCACTAAAGAAGATCAGATTGACCAAGAGAATCAGCCCCGGTGGCAAGATAACCCGCCACACGCGATCCAGCCGGAAAATGTGCCAATCAGAGTTGTAAGCCAGGAACCAGAAGAGGATCGCCACGAGCAGGGTCAACACCAGTTCGTCGGTGTTGATGCCACCGCTGACCGCGTCAACACTCCATTCTAGACTCCGGGATACGACCGAAACGACAGCGTCCTGGAAAGGAAGATTCAAATTAAAGGCGGCGACCAGAATGACGGCAAGCAGGCAATAAAGCGAACTGATAACCAGAGCGGCAATTTCGCCGAAGCGGCTGCGAGCGATTACCCAGCCGAAGGCGACGCTAAACAGCGTGATCGGCAGGACGGTATCCAGATCGACAGCCCAGCCCGCAATGTCGATCGTCAGCAGGGGCATCAGCAGAAGAACGCCGACGACAATCAGCGCCGACGCATCATCTAGCGAAATCGGGCTGCGCCAGCGTGATCGGCTGCGCCGGCGGCCTGGTCGGTTGCTTACGCGATTGCTGACCGAACTCATAAACGCTTGCCAATTATGTGGCTTCATCGTGTAGCTTATGACAATATGGAATGGCTGGCAAGCATGGTCGACCAGCGATATGCAGCGCCGCCGCCGATGACTGGAACTTAGCGTCCATTATGCGGTACACTAGGACCGCCGGGTTGACCGAGGGAATCGCGGCAGGTCATGCGCCTGTCGAGGAAAGTCCGCACTCCGCAGGGCGACGATGCCGGCTAACGGCCGGGCAGGGTAACCTGACGGCAAGTGCAACAGAGAGCAGATTGCAGCGGAGACGCTGCGAGGGTGAAAGGGTGCGGCAAGAGCGCACCGGCATCGGCAGCGATGTCGATGGCCAGGCAAACCCCATCGGGAGCAAGGTGAAACAGGCGCCGTGGAGCGGCCCGCTCCGTAGAAAGCGCCGGGTACGCCGCTAGAGGTCGGCGGCAACGTCGATCCCAGATAGATGATTCCCCCGTCTTTGACGGACAGAATGCGGCTTATAGAGTTGATCCGGTACACAATGCCCCTCCCATAAGAGAGGGGCATGCTGTTGCTGTCAGGTCCGCTGCGGCGGTGATTGGCAGGGCAATCGCTTCAAGATTGGGACCTGCAGCGACGAGAATAACAAACAAAAATTTACCACGGAGGACACAGAAGTAATTCCAAGTAAAGTAATGAGAACGACTCCCGCAAGAAAGATACTGCCAAAACAATCGAAAGGGTCTAAGGTTTGTCCGATACTACAAATCTTACGCAGAGACAGCTGAAATTGTTACAAAACATTTATAATGGCGGTCATCTTTGCTAAATGCAACATATTTCTACAGAATGCACCGAGAATAGCTTACCTTCCCTAGCTCGCTGGGATGCTCGCC
>JAAXID010000051.1:5105-13148 GCA_012270545.1 Anaerolineae bacterium
ACTGGCGGTCGGGGATGGGGTAGAAAAAAACGAGGTAGCACGATCCAGTCGCGAACAAGCCTTGTAGGGGCGATCCACCGGGTCGCCCGCTCTTGTCATAGATTACCAATCGCGTTTCGCATGACTAACTTGGTTCTACTTATGTGTCTTTGTGGTGAAAAATAATTTGAGGCGATTGCCATGAAGGGGGATGGCGTGAAACAAGGCGAAAGAAGCCCCAACATTCTTTGGATATGCACCGATCAACAGCGTTACGACACCATTGCCGCGCTGGGATATCCCCATGTGTCCACGTCCAACCTCGACCAACTCGTACGGGACGGCGTCGCCTTTGAGCGGGCGTATTGCCAAGCGCCGATCTGTACGCCAAGCCGAGCCAGCTTTCTCACCGGCATGTATCCCAGTTCAATCCACGTCAACCGCAATGGCAATCCGACTTTCCCCGATTTTCCGCCGTTGATCAGCAAGCGTCTGGCCGACGCCGGTTACACCTGTGGTCTGGTCGGCAAGCTGCATCTGACGAGCGCCTATGGTCGAATTGAGAAGCGGACAGACGATGGCTACAGTTATTGGCAATACAGTCATGCGCCGCGTGACGACTGGGAGCGCGGTCACGACTATGCCGATTGGGTGCGCTCAAAGGGCGCCGACCTTGGCGAGCTGACGAAAGCCGTGGCGGGCGTCCCCGCCGAGCTGCATCAGACAACCTGGTGCGCGGAGAAGACGATCGAATTCATGGAAGAAAATCGCGATCGACCGTGGTTCGCTAGTGTCAACATCTATGATCCGCATCCGCCTTTCAATCCGCCGCAAGCATACCGAGACCAATTCGATCCGCGCGCGGTCAAGCCACCATTGTTCCGCGAAAGCGATCTCGCACAGCAGGCGAAACTGGCGGCTATCGATTTTCAGTCCGAAGCGCGCCGTCCCGACAACCTCGACATCAAGAGCCCGATCCTGCCGCAGTCGCCCACGTCTTCCTACATTGAGGCGGATACCGGCGGCGAACGCGATGCGCGAACGTTGATTGCTGCCTATTATTCGATGATCAAGCTCGTTGATGATCAAGTCGGCAGAATACTGGAGGCGCTGGATTCCAGCGGACAACGCGATAACACCATCGTTATCTTCACCAGTGATCACGGCGAGACTTTGGGCGATCATGGCTTGATTCAGAAAGGCTGCCGTTTCTACGAGGGACTGGTTCGTGTTCCGTTGATCTGGTCCTGGCGCGGGCGTTTCGCCGCCGGGCTGCGCAGCGATGCCCTGGTCGAGCTGACCGATATCGTGCCGACCCTGCTGGAGGCTTGCGGATTGGAGGCGCCTCATTACATAACGGGCCTGTCGCTGCTGCCTATACTGACGGGGGAGCGTTCAGCGGAAAAACATCGTGACTTCTTGCGCTGTGAATTCATTGACGCGCTGGATATGCCCGATGCCACGGTTGCGACTATGCACTTCGATGGCCGTTACAAGCTCATCGTTTATCACAACCACAACCTGGGTGAGCTCTATGACCTTGAGACCGACCCCGATGAGTATGAGGACCTATGGGAGAGCGTGGCGCACCAGGAACTGAAGTTAGAATTGCTGCGGCGCAGCTTTGACGCGACCATGCTCACCCTATACCGTGGGCTGGACCGAATTGGACCGATGTAAGAATCCAGCTTTCCGCGAAAAACCCTCGCACAAGGCGCGCGGGGCGGAATGATGTTGTCGAAGTCAGCGCAATATGCGATAGCGCAAGAGCGTCCAGGCGGCTATCGGCGCGTCGGTCCATTTGATCTTCTTCCCCTCATCGTATTCGCGCCCAAAATACGAAATGGGAACTTCAACGATTCGGATGCCTTGACGCAGGACCTTGGCGGTAAATTCGGGCTCGAACTCGAAGCCGCGGGCGTTGATCTCCATGCCTTCGACAACCTCGCGGCGAAAGCATTTGTAGCAGGTCTCCATGTCGCTGAGGATGGCGTTGTACAGAATATTCGTGATCAGCGTCAGGGATTTGTTGGCGACCATGTTCCAGAAGTTCATCGCCTTGCGCGTCCCGCCGAGAAAGCGCGATCCATACACGACAGTCGCGACCCCTTCCTGAATCGGTCGCAGCAGCAGCCCGTACTCGCGCGGGTCATACTCGAAATCGGCATCTTGAATGATGATCACTTCGCAGGTGGTTTCGCGGAAACCGGTCACCAGCGCGGCGCCCTTGCCCCTGTTGCGATCGTGATAAAACACGCTGACCTTGCTGTTGCCCTCCGCCTCAATCGCCTTCAGGATGTCGCGGGAGCCATCCGTGGAGCCGTCATCCACGATGATGACTTCGTCGACGATTGCTTCGGCCAGCACGCGGGTCACGATGTCTTTCACCGTGTTGACCTCATTGTAGCAAGGGATGACCACACTAAGCGTCGGTTTCGGGGCATTTGGATTGGGCGGATTTGAGGGCGGGTGTCTCATTAAAGTCCTTAGATCATGGTTAGGCTCTAATGCCAGGCGCGTTCGCGATTATATCACGAGCGTGACGGCAAGACATCGTCACAGCCGAAATGCCTGACACACAGTACAGCTTCTCCCGTCCACTTGCTCACTGCCCAGGCATTGGCTTTTGGCGAAGCGTTATTGGATCTCGCCGGGAATCGTCTGCAAGATAGCGGCGCTGCTGGCGATGATGCGGATCTCGCGGTGAACTGACTGTACACGATAGAAGCGCGCATAATCGGTGATTGACGCGTATGCATCGGGAAATTGGTGAATCGCTTCTCCCACCAGGCCAACTTCCAGCATGAGCGCGATGCATTCATCACGCTCGCCGATATCAAACTCGGCGCCGAGCCAGCTCATCGGCGCTTCAATGTATGCGACATCGGAAAAGAGCAGGTAAAAGGCCGGCTCTTCGCGCTGCCCCTGATAGACGCTGAGGTACAAGCGCGACAATTTGCGGTGGTAGTGAAATACCTGACAGCGATAACGCGCCGGATTCGTGATGTTGAAGGCGTTCTTGCTGCCATGCTCGACCTTTGCCATGCGCTGATTCTAGTCTGTCGAAGCGGTTTCGCGCAAAATCCAGTCGCTCCATGTCAGAGCGAATGCGCGGATGGTGAAGACAATGCCCTGTTGCGGCTGCCGGCGAATCAATTTTTGTCCTCGATGCATTGCGCGGCCGTTCACTCGGATTCGACAAGCAATTGCATTTGTGTCACAATCGGCGCGGCCGCTTATCCAAGAGCAAGATTGATTCGGAATTCTTCGAAAAACGGCGCGTGCTGGCGGGCGCTGAAGCGACAGAGTAGGGGAGATGGATATGCGATTCAAGGACAAGATTGCCGTTGTAACCGGCGCGGCGACCGGAATCGGCGGCGCCACAGCCGATGCCTTCAGCGCGGAAGGCGCGAGCGTCGTCCTCGCCGATGTCAACGGAAGCGCCCTGGACGAGCGGACTGAGAAATTGCGCGCGGCGGGCGGCAATTGCCTTGCCGTAGTTGCTGATGTGTCAAGTCCAGCTGATGCGCGGCGGCTCGCGCAGGAGGCCCTCGCGGCATTCGGCGGCATCGACTATCTGGTCGCGAGCGCCGGCATCCAGACCTACGGCACGGTGGTCAACACAGACGAGGACACTTGGGATCGCACGCTTGATGTCAACGCGAAAGGCGTCTATCTGGCGGCGAAGTACTGTATTCCGGAGATGGCGAAGCGGGGTGGCGGCGCCGTCGTCACTGTCGCTTCGGTGCAGGGTTTATTCAGCCAGCCCAATGTCGCGGCTTATGCGGCGTCCAAAGGCGCTGTTATTGCGATGACGCGCACGATGGCGATCGACCACGCGGCTGAAAATATTCGGGCAAACAGCATTTGTCCCGGATCAATTGAAACGCCATTGTTGCGCTTCGCCGCTGAGCAATATCAGCCGGAGGACCCGGATGGCGCCATTAAAGAGTGGGGCGGTTTGCATGTCTTGGGTCGCGTTGGACAACCGGAAGAGATGGCTCAAGTGGCCTTGTTCTTGTGCAGCGACGCCTCATCATTCGTCACCGGCGCGGCGATTGTCGCCGATGGCGGCTTGACGATTCAACTGTAAGCGAGGCTGTCAAACGATGGCATGCAAAACGCGAGAGCTCGTCCTCGGTAGAACGCTGCGCGCGCTCGAAATCGAAAATGACCTTATCTCAACCACGGTCCTGCTTGACAAGGGCGCTGACATCTATCGCTTGATCTACAAGCCCAAAAACACGGACGTGCTCTGGAAGTCGCCCTGGGGGCTGAAGGAAGTGGCGCGCGGCTTCGATTCCGCCGCCGATTCGCTGACGGCCTGGTTAGAGGCTTACGCCGGCGGTTGGCAGGTGCTCTTCCCGAACGGCGGCTTCGCCAACACCTACAAGGGCGTCGAACTGGGTTACCACGGCGAGGCTTCTATGAAAGCCTGGGATTACGCGTTGTTGGAGAGCTCGGCCGCTTCGATTGAAGTTTTGCTGAGCCTGCGGTTGTCGCGCAGTCCCTATACGATCGAGCGCTGGATGCGGCTGGAAGCGAGTAGCCCGATCCTGCAGATCCGCGAGCGAATCACCAATCACGCTGGTGAAGCGATGGACTGCATGTGGAGCCACCATCCCGCATACGGCGCGCCCTTCCTCAGCGAGCATTGCGTCATCGATACGGACGCGCGAAGCTTGCTATCGGATGATCAGTATGTCGGCGCCGCCAATCCCTTAACGCTGGATACTGAGTACCCTTGGCCAATGGCGGGCGATCTCGATCTGTCGACAATCCCAGCGCCGGATCAGCCGCGTGACCTGCTCGGCTATTTGAAGGACTTCGAATCGGGCTGGTACAGCATCACGAATAGGCAGCTTGGTTTCGGCATCGGTTTCACCTGGGACACCGATGTATTTCCCTTCGCCTGGTTCTGGCAGGAGTTGAACGCTTCGCCCGGTTTCCCGTTTTACAAGTGCTCCTACGTCATCGCCATTGAACCGGCTTCTTCGATTCCCGGGCATGGCTTGAGCGCTGTGATCGAAAAGAGTGGCTCGCATCTGACCTTGCAGCCGGGCGAATCGCGTGAAGTCGAGATGAAGGTTGTGTTCTATGAATCGCGCGCCGGCCTTGAGCACATTGATGAGGCCGGCAATATCCGACTGAAGTGACGGAAACCATGACGCGGCGCTTCAAGGACAAGATCGTGATCGTGACCGGCGTTGGCAAAGGCAGCGGGCGCTCAGCCACTCAGGGTAAGGCCCTCCATCTGCTCGAGGTATAGCAGGCGGTTGTATTTCGTCAGACGTTCGGATTGTGTGATAGAGCCAACCTTTATATAGTCGCCCGCCCAGCCGACCGCCAGATCTGCCAGCCAGTCGTCTTCGGTTTCGCCGCTGCGCGCGCTAACGACGACGTCCCAGCCGGCGCCGCGCGCCAGCCGGAGCGCCGCAAGCGCTTCCGTCAACGTACCGATCTGATTAACTTTCAGCAGCAGGCTGTTGGCCGCTTCCATGGCGATAGCGCGCTGAATCCGCGAGGGATTGGTGCAGAGCAGATCATCGCCCAGGATCATGGTCTTTTCAGCCAGACGCTTGGAGAGCGACCGCCAGCCGCTCCAGTCCGCCTCATCGAGACCATCTTCCACACTGACGATCGGAAAGCGATGCGTCCAACTGGCGATTCTGTCGACCATCTGGGAAGCGTCTAATTCAGCGTCGTCCATGTGGTAGCGTCCGGCGGCGTGGAATTGTGAAGCGGCGACATCAACGGTCAAGGCGACATCTTCGCCTGGACGGTAACCGGCGGATTCAATCGCCTCGACGGCGGCCTGCAGCATCACTTCAGAAGACTCGAAGGGCGGGGCCAGGCCGCCTTCGTCCGCTGTCAGCAGGCGCATGCCGTAGCGCGTCAAGATCAGGTCCGCCGCCATCCTAAATATATCCGAGGTCACTTCCAATACGCGGCCTATAGTTTGCGCGGTGGGCACGACAATCTGGACATCTTGAATGGCGACCTGGCCGCCGGCGTGAGCGCCGCCGCTGAAGAGGTTGATCATCGGCAGCGGCAGCCGCGGGGATAGGCCCGCCATCCGCGCCAGATGCGCATAGAGCGGGGTGCTCCGCTGCGACGCTTGCGCGCGGCAGAACGCCAGCGAAACGCCCAGAATCGCGTTGGCGCCGAGACAGGCCTTGTTGGGCGTTCCATCAAGCTCATTCAAATAGCTATCCAGTTCTCCCTGATCGCCGAAAGTTTTGCCGGACAGTTTGGCGTTAATCTCGCGGTTAACGTTTGTGGCGGCTTTTAAGCAGCCGAGTCCGCCATAACGCTGCGGATCGCCGTCGCGCAGCTCCAAGGCTTCGCCGGCGCCGGTTGACGCGCCCGCTGGCACAGACGCTCGACCCAGCGCGCCATCCGAAAGCTGGCAGTTGGCGAGCAGCGTGGGGCGACCGCGACTGTCAAGAATCTCAACCGCGCTAACCGATCTGATCTCACTCACGGATATGCCCCAATTCTGCGCCGACTGCTTCAATCAGGTCAGGTACTTCGCTTATGCCTTGTCGCATCAAGTCGAGGGCGATGCGCTTTTGGCCTTCGCGCTCAATGCCATCGAGATACTCAAGTGGCGAACGGCCAGCGACGCGCGCAAGCATGCACGCGAGCGTGTGTTGGACAGCGAGGTGTCGCACCGTATCGTGCAAATGCGGCGCCAGTTCGAGGAGGTACGATCGCCAGTAGTGGCTTGCCATGTCGAGAAACGCGTCATGGCGCGCCGGCAAATGATGTGCTTTGCTCAAGAAATGCGTCAGCGAAAAGCCGATATCGAAGGCGGGATCGCCGAAATGGATCACCTCGTAATCGAGAATGACGAGACTCTCGCGATGTATGAGCACATTCTTCGGACTGTAATCGCCGTGCACAAGCGCATATTGGCGGGCGCGGGTCGCTTCTATCAGCTGTGTCAGGAAGGGCGCCGCTTTGGGCGCTTGCGTGGCCGTATATCCGTAATACGGTTCCAGACGCAATTCCTCATAGAAGCGCTGCTCCGCGAATTCCTCAGCCAGTTCGGGATGACACAGCGCCGCATTGTGGATCTTCGCCAGCAACTCGCCGAATGACTGCGCAAATCTAACATCAGTGTGTCCGCTGAGTAAAGCGGTCTTCCAATTGAAATGAGGTTGCGGAACAGCGGTCATCGTCAGGATATTGTTCTGCGTATCGTTGAAGACGACTTTAGGGACATGTCCGGGGATGATTCTGCCCAAGCAGCGCAGACCGGCCGCCTCGCGTTGAATGCGTTCGGGATCGCTGAACCAATCGACTGGCACGCGCAGCTTTTGCAGCGCCTGTTTGATCACCCAGTCCTCGCGCTTCTGGCGCTGGACCCAGACAGTGCGATTGGAAACGCCGCCGGTGAGAACTTGAAAATCCGGTTCGTCATCGTCGCCGATCAAGCCGAGGCCACGCAGGTAGGGCAGAAGTTGGGCTGGGTCTTCAATATTGATATGGCTTGTACTTGCCATCGCAGGGTGGTCAGCTAATGTCAAGGAGCGGATGCCCGAGGACATCCCAGCGCGGCCTGACACCGAGACCCGGCGCGGTCGACGCCGCCATGCGCCCGTGGTCTCGCTGTGGCGCGCCCTCGGCTGTGCTGACGGTGACATAGCTGTTGAAGTCTGTGGCGGTGAAGAGGAACTCGGTCGGCGTGCTATGCGCCAGGTGGGCGATTGCCGCTGTCGTGATATCGCCGCCCCAGCTGTCTTCGATCGTCAGCGCCAGCCCCATCGACACACAGAGATCGCGCGCCAGGCTGGCCTTGGTCAAGCCGCCGAATTTGCTGATCTTGATATTGACCACATCCATCGCCTGGTCGGCGTGACCGCGCAGAAGCATGTCAATACCATCGACATTCTCGTCCAGTATAAATGGATGCGTCGTGCGCCGACGAATCGAAAGGCATTCTTCGTAAGTCAGGCAGGGCTGCTCGATATAGACATCAATATCATCGACGCCGCGCACGACACGCGCCGCCTCGTGCATCAGCCAGCCGGTGTTGGCATCGGCGATGAGCTTGTCGCT
>JAAXID010000030.1 GCA_012270545.1 Anaerolineae bacterium
CCACAGCCGCTGGGACCGAGCAGGCAAAGAATCTCGCCCGCGTCAACTTCAAGCGACAGGTCCCACAGCGAAACGATGTCGCCATAGGCATGTGACACGCGCTTGATACGCAGCATCAGAACTCGCCAACCCCCGCAACCCGCAGCCGCTCGATGACCACGAAGCCGCAAGCGCAGACCAGCATCAACACGACGCTCATCGCCAGGGACTGTCGATAAGATGCCAGGCCGGGATCACCTATCAGGCGATAAATCACCACCGGAATCGTCACCGATTCGCGCTGCGCCACAAAAAGGGACGCGCCGAACTCGCCCATGCTGACGGTGAAGGCGAAGGTTGCGCCAACCGCGATGCCCCGGCCCAAAAGCGGCAGGTCAATGGTCAGCAGGCAGTCTATCGGTTTGGCGCCGAGGGTCTGCGCCGCTTCCCGCAATGATGGTGGAATCGTCCGTAAGCTGGGCAATACGCTGCGGATCACGAATGGCAAGGCGACCAGCGTATGCGAAATCGGAATGATCAGCCAGGACGCCCGCAGATTCAGCGGCGGCTCATCCAGCGCGATGATGAAACCGAAGCCCAATGTGACGGCGCTCGTCGCAAGCGGCAGCATGAATAGCGGATCCAAAAGCCGAGACAAGCGACCACGGCGCTCGATCATGTAGGAGGCGATTAGCCCCAGGCACAAGGCGATAAACATGGCGATCAGCGCGAAACGCAGCGAATTGAAAACCGCTTCAAGCGGAGCGATGAACAGAAGTGATCCGCGTGACTTCTCCGTGAGACTGATATAGTTTGCGAAGTCCACTTGACCCGCGACCAGAACCGAACGCGCCACGAGCGCAATCAGGGGCGCAAATAGCAGAATAGAAATCAGAGCGACGCAAAGGCTTAGCGAAAGACGCTCGAGCGAAGTTCGCGCGCGCTTCGCGGTGGCCCTGCTGCTGGCAAGCGCGAGCTGCAGCCTCTTCTGTGTCGACGTGTAGATGATCATCATCGCCAGCATGCTCAGGATCTGCACCAGTGACAGCGCGGCCGCCAGCGGCAGGTTGAATATATTGACAGCCTGGTAGTAGATCTGCACTTCCAGCGTGGCGAAGCGAATACCGCCCAGTATCAGAATCACACCGAAGCTGGTGAAGGAGAAGATGAACACCAATACGCTGGCGGAAAGCAGAGCCGGACGCAGCAGCGGCAGCCGGATGTCGCGCCAGAGCGACAGTTCATCCGCCCCCAGGCAGCGAGCCGCCTCTTCAACAGTGAAACCGACCGACGTCCAATAACCCGTTATGATGCGCAGCGCCACCGCAAAATTGTAAAAGACGTGCACGATGATGATCATCGCCAGTGTGCGCTCCAACTGGATCGGCGCGTAGTCCAGTGAAAACAGCGTCCTGACCATGTCGTTGAGCAAGCCATTCTCCCCCAGCAGCGTCGCGAAGGCCAGCGCAACCACTACAGTCGGCAAGACAAAAGGCAGCGTCGCCAGCGAAAGCAGCAGCGACTTGCCGCGGAAGCGATAACGCGCGAAGACAAATGCGCAGGGTGTGGCCAGCAGCAAGGTGACAGCGGTCGACAATACCGCCTGATATATGGTGAAAACAAAGGTCCCGATGTAGTAGTCGCTCGAGAGCAGTCGAACAAAGGCGGACAGATCGAGCAGGCCGGCGGGACGCAGGCTGACATCAAATATAGACAGCAGCGGATAGACGTAAAATACGCCAAGGAACGCCAGCGGAACCAGATAAACGACGAACCAGAGCTCATGCGCCCGCCGCATCAACGCAGCATGACCTCCATCCAGGCTTGAATCCAATCTTCACGCTTCGCTTCGATATCGGCTGGTTCCACAATTGCCGGATTCTCAGGAATCGACGCATACTTGGCGAATACTTCCGGCAGCGTGATATCTTCCCGCACTGGGAAGACGAACATATTCAGCGGCAACGCTTCCTGAAAAGGCGGGCTCAGCATGAAGTCGACGAATTGTCGCGCCGCTTCTTCGTTGACCGCCCCAGCCAGAATGCCGACATATTCAATTTGCCGGAAGCACATATTGTCGCCGACGATGGCGCCCGTAAGCGCGCCCGTATCCGGATCCCCGCTGAAGTAAACTTCGGCCGGCGGGCTGCTGGCGTAACTGACGACCATGGGGCGCGAGCCCGAGTCGCGGCCCGTCACCTTGAACTCGCCATAATAGGCATCGGTCCAGCCATCGACCACGAGTAAATCGTTCCTTTCCAGATCTTGCCAGTAGTCCAAATATGTATAGTCGCCAACGTCGCCGAATTCAGCGATGGTGGCCAAAAGAAATGCCAGCCCGGGGGACGAGGTCGCCGGGTTTTCCGCCACCAGCAATCCGCGATATGCTTCTTTCGTCAGGTCGCTCAAGCTCCCTGGCAGTTCCAGTTGCCGCTCTTCGAAATAGGCAATGTCATAGTTGAGGCAAACATCCCCAAAATCGACCGGCGTCACGCGGAAGGTATCGTCGGGAATGAAGCTTTCACCAAGGTATGCGAGCGCCGGCGACTCATAGGGCGCGAAAATCTCGGCGTCAAGCGCTCGACTCAAGAAGGTGTTGTCCACGCCATAGAGCACATCGCCAAGCGGATTATTCTTGCTCAAAATTGCCTGATTCACCATCTGTCCGGCGTCGCCCGAGCGCAGGATTTCGACCGATATGCCGGTATGCTCTTCGAAAGCAGCCAGCACTTCTTCGGTCATGGCGAAGCTGTCGTGCGTCAGAACAACCAGCCTCTCCACTTCTTGGGCGGAGGCGGCGCAGACGCCGACGTAGACTAAGAAAATGACTGATACTGCGCGCAGAATCATGAACAGCTCCTATCGCCTTATTCCGACAATCGACCACCATGGCGAATGCCCTCGAATCGAGCCTGCCATGAGCTCTATTGGGCCTGAGACTTGAGAAGCTGGATTCCGTGCGAATGCAAGCCACCCCTGTCGGGGTGTGTACAGGGGTGGCTAAAACAAGGGTGCTGCGGACATCCCTACGCCAGCATTACCTGGATCAGGTTTATGGGTCGGCATAACCAACACGCCCTCTCAGCCCGCTCCCGCAAGCTCCCCAAGTCTCGACATTTAGTCATTATACTGCATTATACTGTGCAAATACCTTCGGCGCAACAAATTGATTTTAAGGGAGTGTCTAATTTCGAAGAGATGAAGTAAAGATGGTGCTAGCGCAGACCCGCTAGAGAACTCCCTTCTCCAATGCTTTGGGATGCTCGCCATAGAGATGGCGAGAAGGGCCGGGGATGGGGTTAGAAAAGCAGAGTCCAGCCATTTAGACACTTCCATTTCAAGATCGCGCAAGACGCGCCAGGTACTCCGAAAAGCGGCCCCCATTGCAGGCTTCCGTGTACGCAAGTATTTCCGCCCCCGATACGGGGTACAAGGGATAGCAGCTGGTCGGAGCGGCGCCCCCGGGCAGTTCCACCACCATATCGCAACCGGGAAAAGGGATGATGAGGCCGTCGGTCGACCGTTCCAATCGGTCGACGACGCGCTCGACAGTGGCGATAACCTTATCAGCGAGGTACACGAGCTCCACATCGATACCCAGATTGTTGTTGATCATTACGTTGCCCGCGCGATCGCCCGCCAGGCCATGGATCACTGCAACATCGCAGGGGATCGCCGGAAAGGCCACGAGCTCGTCGCCACTGTAGGGATCGGCTACCGTCTTCACATCCGGCCGCAGCGACGGTAGATCGGTGCCTGTCCAGGCATTCGATGGCAGGAAACCTAGCCCGGCGATTTGAGCGCGAATGCCCATTACGATGCTGGCTTCCGTCTCTTCTATCACCTCAAGACGCTGCGATTGGACGAATTGCGTGAACATAGGCGCCAGGCCAAATGCTTCCAGTCCGAAGTAGGCGGAGCGCACGCGCTTGACGCAGCCCGCGCCGATCAGCAGATCGGACTCAATCCCGCCGGTAAAACTTAACAAAGTCAAATCCCTTGGGGGATTGCGCTGCGCGATCAACGCTTTCACAAAACCGATGGGCCGGCGATACAGCGTCATCCCGCCCAAAGCCAGCGTTTCGCCATCCTTCACGGTCGCCGCCGCTTCTTCCAGTGGAACATAAATGTCAGTCACGCTCACCTGCCCCGTCGATCTACTACCTTGCGCCTCGAATGCCGCTCGTCAGCCGCTTGCCAGCAACAGTTGGCTGTTCCGAAGCCAAACGGTATTCGCTTATACTATATCGCTACGGAGACTTCTGCATCTTCTGGAGACGATCGATGAAATGGATGCCTGCTAAATTGCGCAGCGCTCATTTCGGCCAATATATACTGGTGACAGTTGCGATTTTCGCCATTGGTTTCGCCGCCGGCAACCTGTCGCAATCCAATACCAACACGCAAGGGCGCGCGGCGCTGAGCGATCCCGAGGGGGCATTCGAGCCATTTTGGGATGCCTTCTCCATCATCGAATCACGCTATGTCGATCCGGTCGAAGTGGACGCGCTGGTGGACGGCGCAATCAAAGGTATGGTCGAAGTACTGGGTGACACACATAGCGGCTACATTCGTCCTGAGCTTTGCCAGAGCAGCCGAAACTTCTCCGGCGAGTTCTCGGGCATCGGCGTAACTGCCAAGACCGACGAAGAAACGGGGCAGATTGAAGTCGTAACCGTCATACCCAATGCGCCAGCGCAGAAGGTCGGCGTGCTGCCGGGCGATATCTTTCATGAAGTCGATGGCACACGTGTATCTGGCCTGTCGCAGGTGGAGCTGTCGGCGCTCGTACCGGGGCCGCGCGGCACGACCGTTACCATCGTCTTCAAACGCGGCGCCGAGTTCATCAGCTTCGAAATCGTCCGCGACATCTTTGAAACGCCGAACATCTCATACGAAATCGTCGGCGACCGCATCGCGCGCATTGCCATGCTCGACTTCCACGATCTCTCACGCTCGCAACTTGAAGAGGCTCTTGACGCCGTCGATATTGAGGATACAAACGGGCTTATCTTCGACATTCGCAATAACCCCGGTGGAACCTTGGCCAGCGCGATCGAAATCGGGGAGGCCTTTATCGAAGACGGTGTCCTGTTGCGACAGGTCGCGCGCGATCACACTGAGGAGGTCACGCGTGCCAGTGGCAGCTACATCGATATCGATGTGCCGATTGTCGTTTTGGTCAACGAAACCAGCGCGAGCGCCTCGGAAGTGATCGCCGGCGCCATGCAAGACCATGGCGTCGCTACCATTATCGGCGAGACGACTTTCGGAAAAGGCACGGTGCAGAACCTGCCAAAACTCTCCAACGGCGGCTGCTTGCGCATCACAGTGCGGCGCTGGCTGACGCCCAAGGGCCACTGGATCCACAAGCAGGGCATCACGCCGGACATCATCGTCGAGTGGAATCCGAATGAAGAAAGTGGAGACGCCGGCGAAGACCCACAGTTGACCGCTGCCATCGAATATCTCGAATCTCTGCGCGACTAAAAGACGACGGCAGCGTATAATCTATAGTGGCAGAATCCAGTCCGTCACTTGGCGCTGGTCAAAGCCTTTGTCAGATGATATAGTTCGCCCGTTGTGTTCTCGAAGTTTCGCGGGGAGCGGAGCCATGGCGATTGCCTTACAGATATCGTCAATTGTTATATCAATCGTGCTGATCATCTTGATCTTGCTGCAGGTCAAGGGCGGCGCGCTTGGCAGTCTGTTGGGCGGCGACGCCGGCGGCGGTATCGCGCGAACGCGCCGCGGTCTGGAGAAGACGCTCTTCCGCATCACGATCTTTCTTTCGATCGCCTTTCTTGGCATCGCTCTGTTTGCGGTGGCAACGCCGGGTTAAGCCAAGCGGCCGTCCCACTTGTACACAAGCCAATCAATAATCCGGGGGCCTTCTGTTAAAGTGGCAGAATGCCGTTTCTATGTTTGAGTAGCTCACTATGTTTCGCGGCTTCCGCTGGCAACTGATTGCATTAATCCTCGCAATCGCCGTATTTCTTGCTGGAGCGATCTTTCGCCTCAGCCGCCAAACCAGCCGGCCTCGGCCAGTGGCGCCCACACTCACCGTTGTCCTTCCTGACGATGAAACAGAAGAAGTTACCGGAGAAGCGCGGCCCGTAGCAACGGCGGTCACAGCGCCAGCTACCAAGACTGTGCCCTCCAGCGATACATCGCCCACGTACCGCGAAGGCCTGGTTGGCGCAGTTCGCCGCTTGAATCCGCTTTTCGCCCATTTGAATCCGGTAGACCACGACATTTCGCGTCTGATATTCGAAGGGCTTTTCGCCACGAACGAATACGGCGAGGCCGTCCCCCGACTGGCGGAGCAGCTCGTCATTTCTTCCGATGGCATCGAGTATGTCATCAGATTGCGCGCTGACTTGCGCTGGCAAGATGGCACAGCATTCAGCGCCGATGATGTCGTCTACACAATGTCCCTGCTGAGCGATCCTGAATATGCCAGAATCTCGCCGGTCGGGGAGTTCTGGAGCACTGTCGAGACGCAGAAACTCGGCGATCATCTTCTGCGATTCCGGCTGGCGCAGCCTTTGAGCAGCTTTCCGCATCTGTTGACGATCGGCATATTGCCGGAGCATGTTCTGCGCGGTACGACAATTTCACAGTTGGCGCAGCACCCGTTCAATCTATCCCCGATTGGTACCGGTCCTTATCAGCTCGCCGAGTTGCGGCTGGGGGTGGGGAAGGCCATCAGCGCGGTCGAGCTGGCGCGCTCGCCTCTATACATTGAACGGCTCGAGTCACAGGGAAGCCACCATCTCACCCGTTTGAGCTTTCATCTTTTTCCTGATATCGAGGTGGCGCTGGCTGCTTACACATCCGGCGCGGTGAATGCGCTCGCAAATGTCGCCCACCGTGACCGACTGCTGACTTTGCCAAACAGCCGCGTCTTCACTCAGGTCGACTCGTCGGTCGTCATGCTCGTTTTCAATTGGAAGGAGGCGGCCTTTGCCGAACGCCGCCTGCGCCAGGCGCTTTCGCTCAGCCTGGACCTGCCGGAATTGGTCCGAACACACTTGGGCGCGGCAGTCACCTATGCCGACAGCCCCTACACGCCGGGCTCTTCCGTTTACCTGCCCCAAGCTTTCTGGCACACCTATGACCTTGTCCAGGCGCGCGCGCTATTGGATGCAGCCGGAATCTTCGCGGCGGAAGCGGTCGACACAGCCACCGATGCCGATGCCGCAGAAGCTGACTCAATAGGCGCGAGCTTCAGCCTCCTGATCGAAGACACCCGGCCCCTACGCAATCTAGCCGATGATATTGTGACTCAATGGGGGCAGCTCGGCTTCGAAGTGCAAATTGATGCCGTGGGCGCCGACGACTTGACAAACCGGCTATCGACGGGGCGTTTCCAGACGGCGATCGTGAGCATGCGAATCGGCGGCGACTTCGATCTGTACCGCTATTGGCATCCAGCACAATATGGCAATGGACGAAATTACGGCGCCGCTTCAGACCATGCAGTCGCGGAACTCATTGAGAAAGCGCGCCGCGAGATCTACGGCAGCCGCCGCGCTGCCCTCTACCAGCAGCTGCAGGACGCCTTTGCTGAGCAAGCTATTGCGCTGCCACTCTATTATCCGCTTTATACGCTTGTCGTCAGCGACCAGATCGAAGGCCTGCAACTGGGCTATCTGGCGTCGCCGGCCGACCGCTTTCGCGGGATCGGCGACTGGCGAATAGCCAACCCGGCCAGTTAGCCCGCCGATTCGCGCCGGAGTATCTCCCGCAGCAAGGCCTTCCGCGCGGCGCCACCCAGCGTTTCCAGCTTCCGCGTATCCAGCGGATCAATCTCGTGGCGAAGCAGACGCAGGTCCTCTTCTTCGGGTGGAGGCGTCTCGCGCAGGTCATCAGCGACATCTAGCTCGAACCCCGTCTTGCGCCGAATTCGCTCAAGCTCGACGCCCGGATGATTGCTCATGAGACGCATCCGCCCCCGCGCCCAATCGAACTGACCCAGATCGGTGATCAAGTAGCGGGGACCCCCGCCTCGCTGCCGTTGCGGCACGTGACCCATCCCGCTGATGAAATCGATCTCTTCGGCGAAGGTCAACCGCGAGTGGCGCGGCACGTACAGGTAGGTATGATCATAATTGGGCGTGACATCGGGGATGCCACCGCTGCCGGGCAAGCGCATGCGCGGCTTATGGTAATCCTTACCGAAGGCGATATTGTTCAGGTTGCCTCGCTGATCAACTTGCGCCGGCCGGAAGAATTCCTTAGGCTGAAACTTTGGCAGGATCTCAGCCGCGCCAGCTGCGAATCCCAAGTGGATCAGGCCCTTGCCCACCCAGAGACGCTCAATGTCGGATAGCGCAAGCGGACCCCAATCTTGAACCAGCGCTTGACCTATCGCCGAGGTGAAGCGGGCGCTCGGCGCGTGACGGATCTTGCCCAGGATCAGGCCCGCGGCGACCAGCGGCGTGTTAATGCCCTGCGCCCAAACATCGCCTTCACGCACCTGCCGCGAGATGCAAACGCAGATCAGCTCATCAATCGTGTAGTCGCTTGCAGCCGGCAATGCGCTACCCGCTGCCGTCGCCATTCGCGCGCACCAGCCGCACGAACTGACGTTTGCCCACTTGCAGCACCGCCGGCAGCATCTCCAACTTGACCGACGCCTGCAAACTAACCACCTTGGCATCGTTCAAGCGGACGCCGTTCTGTTGGATCAAACGCCGGGCTTCACCGCGACTGCCCACCATATTGAGCCGCACCAGAATATCGCGGATTTCTTCTTCAGCTTGCAGTTCCGCTTCTGCGATATCTTCGGGCACGCCAGCGCCGCCACGGAAGACTTCGTCCCAGCGCGCTTGCGAAGCTTCGGCAGCGACCGGGCTGTGAAAGATTCCCACGATTTCGCGCGCAAGTCGCATCTTGACCTCATTGGGATGGGCTTCGCCCGAGCGCAGGCCCGATTCCAGCGCCTCGACCTGCGCCGGCGTCCAGCCCAGAATCAGCTTGTGGTAAACGCCCATCGCCTTGTCTGGCAGGCTCATGACCTTGCCGAACATATCCCAAGGTTCGGAAAGCAAGGGAATATGATTGCCCAGGCTCTTCGACATCTTGATTTCGCCATCCGTGCCCGGCAGGCTCTCGCCCATGATGATGGCGATCTGCGGCTTCTGCCCCAAGCCCGTCTGCAATTTGCGCCCGGCGACCAAGATGTTGAAGAGCTGATCCTGCCCGCCGACCTGGGCGTCCGCTTCCTGCGCCACCGCGTCATAGGCTTGCATCAGCGCATAAAAGAATTCATGCAGGTATATGGCCTTTTCTTCGTCGATGCGCTTGGCGAAATTCTCCCGCGCCATGAATTGCTGCACCGTGAAGTGGCTCGCCAAGCGGATGATATCGGCGAAATCCAGCAGCGCCAGCCATTCATCGTTGCGGCGGACGCGCGTCCTTTCTTCATCCAGTATTTTGAAAGCCTGCTCGGCGTAGGTGCGCGCATTGTCTTCAACGTTTTGCATCGTCAGCTGATCGCGCGCCGAATCCTTGTCGGATGGGTCGCCGATCAAGCTGGTGAAGGTGCCGACCAAAAATGTCACATCGTGGCCAAAGTCCTGGAACTGCCGCAGCTTGCGCATGGTAATCGTATGACCCAAATGCAAATCGGATGTGCGCGGATCATAACCGCAATACACCCGCAGCGGCCGCCCTTCCCGCTCGCACTCTTGTAAGCGCTGGCGCAGATCTTTCGCCATGTTCTCGCGCGTCGCCGCATCGCCATAAGCGGTGCCGGACATCAACACTTCCACTTGCTCTTCGATTGTCGCCATCTCACGTTCCTGCTAAAAGGGCACCTTGTACAGCGCCAGTATACCATAGCGATGCGCCCTTGTTCAGTACCGTAAGCGCGAGCATCACATTCCAATCAGCGCCTGCACGTCGGACTTTTGGAAGTGGTCGCGGACCCACTCCGCTTTTTCGCGGGCTTTGTTTTCCGCGCGTTTGGCACCGTTCTCGTCCCTCATCCAGCCGACCGCCTTATTCTTGTTTTCGCGGCGTAATCCTGCCAGCGTCAGATAGTTGCGTTTTCGCCGATTGCAGGGACCGCAGAGCAGGATGCGATTTAGGATGTGATTCTCGCCGCCTTCTGCTTTCGGCATAATGTGATCCAGCTGCAAAAACTCGGGCTCGAGCTCGCGTCCACAACCGGCGCAGGTGACGTCACCTAGAGGAGAACGCTGCGCCTCAGCCAAGACGCCGACGATCTGCCGGTGTGTCAAGCGCTGCCATGGTTCGGTCGGGCGCTGGATTTTGAGTTGCAGCTTGGCGGCCGCGACTTCGTTTTCGTCAGTTCTCGCCGGGGGCGCGGAGGTGTAATGAACGGTGTGGGGAAACATGATCTCGGCATTGTCTTCAGGCGTGAAGAGCCACTCGTCCTTGAGCCGCTCCAGCACGGTGTCGTGCGCCTTGTCCCAAATGTCCATGCCCACCCACTGACGTTTGAGCTGCTCGGCGGCGACTGGCGTAGTGGCGCAGCCGCAAAAAGGGTCGAGCACGATATCGCCCGCGTTGCTGCTGGCTTCGATGATGCGGCGGTAGAGCGCGAGGGGTTTCTGTGTGGGGTAGCCGGTGCGTTCGCTATCACCTGCAGATAAATATCCTATGTCTGTCCAAATGTTTCCTAATGGCGCACCTTCGTATTCATCCAAATACTTCTTGTATCTTGGGCGCCCGTTTCGTGTCCAATAGATGAGAAAAGGATTTTCAGCTAGGCGACTGTCAAACGTGTCCTGAGTCCACCGCCAACCTATGCGACTGATTACCTCTGTACCTTGGATACGCCGCACTTCTCCAGCACTGGACTTATTTGATGATTGTTCCAAGGCTACATGCTGATACCGCCTACCGGTCTCTTCCTCGATTTGTGAAAATCGTTCCTTTAGGACATCTAAAGGTGTTTCACCATATACCTTATTGAATTTAATCTGTGAGTAGTTCTTTGAATAGAACAATAAGTGGTCCGATACGTTATCAAATGCCTCGTCTGCAAGACTGTGAGCTGCATATCGTTTCCATGTAAGTTCGTTCCTGAAGTTTTTCCAGCCGAATATCGCATCCATCATCGCCTTGATGTAATGCGACGCGGTCGGGTCACAATGCAAATAAATGCTCCCATCCTGCCGCAGCACGCGTCGCATCTCCATCAGGCGCACGCCCAGCCAACAGAGGAACGCGCCCATGTCATCGCCATAAGCCGCCCTCGCCGCCAAAATCACCTCCCAGACGGCGGGCCAGTCATCCATGATGCTGTCGGTCCATTCCTCGTGCACATCCTCATCCCAGCGCCAGCGGTCGCGGAAGCGCGCGCCGCTCGCCAGGCTGTCGGGCGTAGCGTGAAAGTCGCGGTTCTTGTTGAA
>JAAXID010000104.1 GCA_012270545.1 Anaerolineae bacterium
GGACCAACCCCCGGCACGCGCAGCAATTGCTCGCGCTCAGCCCGCATGATCTCGACCGGTTGATGTAGCAGATGCTCGTCGGCCCAAGCTTGTTTGGGATCGACATCGGTGCGCAGGTTGCCGTCGCGCAGGAAGGGCAGTTCTTCGACATCCCAGGTGTAGTCGCGCAGCAAGAAGCTGGATTGGTAGAGGCGGAATTCGCGTATCGCCTCGGTCGCGGGCAGATTCTCAAAGGGTGTGCCGGGCACTGGACCAAAGGCGGAATAATAGACGCGCTTCAATTTTGCCTGGCTGTAGAGTTTATCGCTCATGGACAGCAGTTCCAGGTCAGTATCGCCGACGGCGCCAACGACGAACTGGGTGACGCTGCTGGCCAGTTTTTCATTCCGATGATCTTGGCGAATCTGTTCCGCCCATTGCAGCATCCGCAGCAATTCCTCGACGAATATTTTCTTGGGCGCCAGGGCGGCCAAGCGCGCGCTGGTCGGCGCCTCGAGGTTGACCGAGACGCGGTCCGCCAATTGCATGGAGCGATAAAGCTGGTCGTATTCAATGCCGGGCATGATCTTGAGGTGGATGTAGCCTTCGTAGCCCTGCCGGTTGCGGATGATGTCGGCGGTGTCGATGAGCTTGTCCTGGGTGGTCACCGAGCCCTTGATGATGCCGGAGGAGAGAAAAAGCCCATCCACTTTGCCGGCGCCCTCGAGCGTTTGGAAGGCGGATGCCATTTCGTCGGGCGAGAAGGTGACGCGCTTGGTTTTGGCGCGGCCGGCGCGAAAAACGCAGTAATGACAATTGCGCTCGCAAGCGGTGGTCATCATGGATTTCATCACGGCTTTGGGTCCGCGGGGCGTGCTGAGGTGAGAGATGCAATCGTTGAGATTGAACTCTTGCTTACGGCTGCGGCGCTTTCGTTCGGATTGCGGGCTGTCGCCAGCGGGTTCGTGCAGGGTGATATCGCCCATTTGCGAGAGCTTGGTCAGGGTTTCGTAAGCGGTTCGTCCGGCCATGTTCTTATATTATAGAACATTTGTTTTGTTGTCAAGTGAATTTAGCCGGCAATTTGAAGTTTCGATAGCGGACTGGTCTAAAGGCCGGGCAGAGCCTTGCGCCAGATCATCCCAAAAGAAGTGGCGGTTGGATGCGAAGCCATTTGGGTCCGTGGTCTTTTAGGAGGTGAATGACGCTTGTGAGGACGTCGCTGAAAGCTGGGTTGGCATCGACCTCGAGGATGATCTCGCCTTTGTTTCGCAGGAGCGCGATAGCGGCCGCGTACTTCTCGCTGCGTTCCGCCAGATTTCTCTCGAAGAGTTCGCGGTCTTGTGGGCGATTGCGCAGGCGGGCGTAGCAGTTATGCGGGCTGGCGCTGAGATACAGGCTGATGTCCGGCCGCCTCGCCCAGCGATTGAGTTGGTAGACATCTTCCATGCTCAAACCATCGGTCGATTGATATACCAGTGAGGAAAGCATGTATCTGTCGCTTATGACGATGCGGTTGCCGCCGGCGGCGAGGAATGGGTTGATGACCGTGTCAAGATGGTCGGCGCGATTCAGCGCGAAGGCCAGCGCCAAGGCTCGCGGGCTGGCTTTGACGCGCTGAGCCAAGACTTCGCGGATATAGTGGCCGGCGGCCGATGGATCATGCGGCTCGTAAGTGAACTCGACGCAGCCGCCATGGGCAGGCGATAACGAGTCATGCAGTTGACGAGCGATGCTGGATTTGCCGGCGCCATCCATGCCCTCAATGACGACGAAGAAGCTGTCATTCGTCATAGTGTCGCTCGATCCCGTGGTGCAGATTCGACTTCATAGCATAACTGTCGTCAGTGCGGATGACAAGCGACGAGGCATTTCGAGCCCGGCCGGAAAGACGCGCGAGGATTCATTCGGTATATACTTGTTGTACGAATGGTCAGTGGCGAAGTATGCGAAGGGAGCTGCGACATGTCGACGGCATTGAGCGAAAACGAAGTCAGTGTGGCGCTGGCGAAGCTAAAGGACTGGGCGCGGGAGGGCGATGAGTTGGTGAAGGAATTCCGATTCGACAGTTATCTCGCGGGCCTGGCTTTCGCCGCGAGCGTGGGGGTGATCGCTGAGGGCCTGAATCATCACCCGGATCTACACATCGGCTGGCGACGAGTGAATGTGTCGTTCACGACGCACGATGCTGGCAGCAAGCTGACTGCGAAGGACTTCGCCGCGGCGGAAGCGATAGATGCGCTGGGTTATCCGCGTTGACTGCTACAAACAAAACAGGTTCTGCTGCGCTTGATTTATCGAATTGATTTTGGGTGGCTTGTTCAATCCAGTTTATGAGTCGTCCACCACGCCTCTTGCTATTCAACCTGATGACGGATGAGCGCGATCCCGTTTTAGGATTCGCATCCGCGTGGATTCGCCGATTGGCGGCGCAGTGTGAGCGCGTTGATGTGCTTACGATGTACCGTGGCGAATATGACCTGCCTTCAAATGTGCGCGTATTTTCCGCTGGGCGGGAGCGCGGATTGAGCAAGGTGGCGCGAGTCGCGGGTTTCTATCGCCATTTGCTGCGGCTCTTGGCGGCGCGGCCTTATGACGCTTGCTTCGCACATATGATGCCACTCTTCGCCGGCTTGGCGGGACCATTGCTTACGGCGCGCGGGATCCGGACTGTGCTGTGGTATACGCATCGTCAGCGGTCAATGCAGCTGCGGCTGGGGCTGGCGATTTCCTGGCGCGTCGTCAGCGCGGATGCGTCCAGCTTTCCATATCAGACGGACAAGCTGCGCGTCATTGGGCATGGCATCGATACAGCGTTTTACGCCCCTTTGCCCCACCCTAATTCTCTCCCAGCAGGGTCAGTGCCGGCGGGTCTGCGTCCACGCGACCCTGCGCGACGCCAAGATGAGGAAAGGACTTCAGCACTTGCCCTGGAGCAAGGGGCTCCTTTCCCTCCCAGTGGAGGAAGGGCTGGGGCCGGGAGGCAACTTGTCGTACAGGTGGGACGTCTGGCGGCGATCAAGCATCAGGCGACGACTATTGCGGCGGTCGCTGGAACAGACGCGCGGCTGGCGCTGATCGGCGGTGTGCAAGCGGGCTACCGCAGCGATTATGAGCGCAGGCTCGTGAACTTGGCGCGTGAGCTTGGCCTGGAGGAGCGCTGCTCCTTCATGGGCGACCAGCCGGCGGCGGAAGTTCGCGACTGGTATCGGCGGGCGACGGTCGCGGTTAATATGAGTCCGGTCGGCTTGTTTGACAAGGCGGCGCTGGAGAGCATGGCTTGCGGCGTACCGACCGTTGTTTCCAATCCCGCATTTGCGCCGCTGCTAGGCAACTATGCCGATTTGCTCCTGACAGCGGGACCGGAAGATGTCGCTGGTCTGCGCGGCCGGCTCGAGCGATTATTCGCGCTGTCTGATCAGGAGCGCGCCGAAATTGGCCGGCAACTGCGCGAAGGCGTCATGCGCGGGCACAGCCTGGCCTCACTGACGCGAAGGCTGCTGGCTGTTCTGCGGACGGGGGAGTTGCCGGGGATTTGACCAAGCACAGGGATTGTGTTGCACGTCGGGCGAGCCACCGGCCTGCCCCTACAGAATTCCGGTTGGCATCCTTTTAGCCGGCGTAGCTCCAGCCGAGCCGGGTAAGCGACAGGACCTCGGGCGGCGCGCCCGCTTTCATGACATCGGCGTTGATCGCTTCGCCAACGACGATATCGTGATCGCCGCCGACATCGACGATTTGGGTCACCTTGCACTCGATGTAAGCAGCAGCGCCGGCCAGCACAGGCACGCCGGTTTCGGGCGCGGCGCTAAAATTGGCGTCTTTCATCTTTTCCGGTTTCTTGGCGCGTCCGCTGGTGACGCCCATGATGGCCTCCGAATCAGCTTGCAGGAAGAGATTCAAGCCGAAGGCGCCGCCGACCGCGAGCAAGCCGCGCGAATAGCAGGTTTTCTGAATGCCGACCGCGAGCAGGCGCGGGGCGTAGGACATCTGCGAGACCCAATTGACGACCATGGCATTGACATCGTCGCCGTTATTGGTGGTGAAGGCGTAAAAGCCGTAGGGCATCATGCGCAGAGCGTCTTTGATCTTGTCGTCGGACATGGTTTCTTTCTCCTGGTCAGTCATGGATTACGCGATTCACTATAACGCAACATGGCGACTGTGTCATGCCTTGTCCAGCTGGGCTGAGATTCGTTCCAGCACTTCGAGAATCTTTTCTTCCGTTGTCGGCTCTGGTTCCGGTTCTGGTTCTGGTTCAGGTTCAGGTTCCGGCTCGGGTTCTGGTTCGGGTTCGGGGACGACCTCTTCCTCTTCGCCATCGAGCATGTCGCCGATTTCGTCCACGGCTTGATCGAGCTTGTTGACAACTTTGATCAAGAAGAAGATGGCGATGGCGGTGATGACAAAGTCGATGACGACATTGACGAAGTTGCCGATGTTGATGGTGGCGACTTCAGCAGCGTCTCGGCCGAAGTTCAACCAGGTGAGCGGGATGACCCAGTGGGAAAAATCGAGGCCGCCGGTGAGCTGACCAATAGGCGGCGTGACGACATCCTTGACCAGCGAGGTGGTGATGCCTTTGAAGGCGGTGCCGATGATGATGCCGACGGCGAGGTCGACGACATTGCCGCGCATGACAAACTTCTTGAATTCTTCGGCGACGCCATGGGCGCTGTTTCTGAGTCCCTGAAACATGATTGGTCTCCCTGATATGTGGCTGGTTTCATTTTAGCAGGCATGAGCGTTTGATTTGCGCTGCCGGCGCGCCAAATTGGGACTGGGATTCATCTTGACTTCCTTCGCGCTAAATCCGTCCCCGCCCAGGCAATCGGCAAATCTGAACGATGCTATACTGCCCCTAATGGATAGCGATTACCAAGTTGCGGACTGGATCGAGGCGGCCAAAGCGCGTGGCGCTACGCCATTTTTTCTGACCCTTCTGGACGCGATTGAACCGCTGGCGCCGGCGCTGGCGCAGGGTTTGCTGGTGGCGCAGCCGCTGGCGAACTTGTGGCGGGGCGGGGACGCGCTGCGCGAGCTCGCCGACATGCTGGAAGAACCGGATGGGCTGCGGGAATTGCGGCGGCAGCTGGCCGACGACGGGGCGGAGTGAGCCAATTGGACGAAACGACGCTGCAGGTCTATAGTGTCCTGTTTGTGCTGGCGACTGTCGTGCTGGTCTATACGGCGCGCTTCTTCCACGAGCGGCGCGGCCGGCGGCGCAGACAGCGTCAGTTGGCGGGCATTGACCAGATTCCGCAATGGACCACCCAGAGCATCGAATCGAACCGACCGCTGCATTTGGCTTTCGGGGACGCGGGCGTCGGCGGGGAAAATACGCCGGCTGCCCTGGCGGAAGCCGAATTCTTTTATCACATCATCCAGCGAGCCAATTCAAGCGATATGCCGCCGATCGTCTCGCTGTCGGCAGCGGCGGCAGTTCCGCTGGGGCAAGATACCCTGCGGCGCGCTTGGCATAAGGGCGATTATCTTTCGCGCCTGCAGTGGTATCCGCAGGACCTGGCCTACGCCGGCGCGGTTACCGCGTCTATGGCGGTTGACGAGCCGGTGGCGCATATTATGGCGGGGGGCTTCGGCGCGGAATTGGCGCTGATGCTCGATAGCGCGGACCGACGCGGGCAAGCGAGCCTGGCAGTCAGCGATCGGCTCGATGGGCAGGCGGTCGCCTATGCGCTGGCGGATCATGCGCTTATCGGCGAGGAGCTCTTCGCGGCATCGAGCTATGTCTCGGAAGATGGGGGTGGGCGGATCGACGCCGCGACGCTCGATGTTTGGCGTGGTTTGATCATCTTGGGCTTGACCGTCTTGCTGCTGCTGGAGTTCAGCAAACAGCTGCCTCTGCTGAGTTGGCAATTGGCTGCTGCCGTCGCCGCGATCCTGATAGTGCTGGGCGCCATCATCTACCGGAGGCGCTAAGGGATGGGACCTGATGGGCGCGTTGGCGTCGGCATGTCGGTGTTCGTCGCCTTTGTCGTTGGCGTCGTTGCGATTCTCAGCTTGCTGCTGGGCGATAATCCGGCGCTTTTTGGCGCGCAGCCGGGCAGTGAAGAACTTGCCAGGCTTATAGCATTGCCCGGCGATGTGCTGCTGCGGCTGGTCGCCATTGTCATCACTGTGAGCATTGTCGTTGGCATCGCCAATTTGCTTTTTGTACACATCGGTCGGGTCGCGCGCGGGAAGTTCTACAGCGCTGTTTTGTTAGCGAGCTTCGCTTTCACCATCTACTGGTATGTTACGACAAAAGGTGACACGTCGCTTTTGGAAGCGGTGCAGGTTCCGATCGAATCGGCTTTGGCGGCGCTTCTGTTTTTGTCGCTGGCGCATGGCGGCTCGCGCGTCATTCAAAAGCGCGCCGACGTCTGGGGACTGCTCTTTGTGGCGGTCGTCCTAGTCGTACTGTTAGGCAGCTTGCCGCTGGCCGATCTGGCGCTGGTCAAAGCCTGGAGCGACTGGCTGATGGCGGTTCCGGTAAGCGCCGGCGCGCGCGCGATTTTGTTGGGCATCGCGCTGGGCACGGTTGTCGCGGGCGTGCGTGCGCTATTGGGGCAAGACCGTTCTTTCCGCGGCTAGGCAATGGGCAGCCGCACGGCGGTCGCGTCGAAACAGACCTATGGCGGCGAAACGATTTGCCGCGCTCGCAGAAAGCACCGGGTCCATTCCTTCTGCGAACAATGGAGTTTGTGAAACTAAACAATGAGCGAAGAATTCAACTGGCTGGATTACGCTGAGCCGGAAGAGAGCGCCCCCGCGCCGAGCCCGCGCCGTGGTCTTCGCCGTTTTCTGCCGCGTTTGACCGGTCGACCACGTTTGCCGCGCTTGCCGAGTCTGCCCAAGTTGCCATTTTGGCGGCGGCGCAGCGATTCAGCGTTTGAGCAACCGTCGGCGACCGCCCTCCTGGGGGGGCAGGATGAGCGACCGCTGGAAGACTTGGACGATCGTCTTCGATTGCTGCGCGAACGGGCAGCCGCGAGTTCGCAGCCTGAGGCGGAATCACGACAGGCGCTCTATGATGTTGATGACGTCTTGATGACGCCGGAGATTTTGCAGAAGCCCGGCGGCGTGATCAGCGCGGCGGCGCTTTCCAAGGTGCAGCAGCAGCAAGTTGAACTGCTGAAGGACATCGTTGGCGGCGCGGCGCAAGCGGACGGGGCGAGCGAAGGCCGCTTTCTGTTGAGCTTGCCCGTGTTTTCGCTGAGCGCGGTCCCGCGGATCATCGGTACCGCCATTCTGCTCTTAATGGTGTCATTGCCATTTGTATCGTCGGATTTCTCCGAGGGCGAGCTGCCGCCTTCCGAGTTTCACGAGGATAGACATGGTCCGACGACCCTTTACAACCTGCTGGATAATCTGACGTCGGATGATTATGTATTAGTCGCTTTCGAATACGGACCGACGGCGGCTGGCGAGCTGGATCCCATCGCCGATCTTTTCCTGCGCCATATCGTTGCACAGCGCGCCAAACCGCTAATCGTCAGCAGCAACCCTATTGCCATCGTCCATGCGCAGAACATCATTCGCAGGATCAACCGCTCAGTCGCGTCCAGCGGCAACAGTTTGCAGCATGGCCGGGATTATTACATCTTGCGCTACCTGCCCGGCGGCTCATTGGGATTGCGCGAATTGAGCGAGAACTTCGCAGACGTCGTACGCGTGTCGTACAAGGGCGAGTTGACCGGCTTGCAATTCGACTCACTGGACGAACTGACGTATATCGTGACTATTACCGAACGCGCCGAAGACATGCGCAACTGGGCGGAGCAGGTTGTGTCGGAAGTTGAGAATACGCGGCTGCTCGCCGCCAGCGGTTATGCGGCGGCGCCACTGGCGCAAGTGTATGCCGACAACATGGACGAGATCGTCGGTCTGCTAGTCGGCTACCGCGATGCCTATACCTACGCTGAGAAGCTGAAGACTAACTTCGGAGAATTGCTGCCGGCCGGGTTGGAAGTTGCTCCCGCGGTTGAGCCGGTGGCTCCCAGAGCTGCAGCGGCGTCGCAGGATGAGCAGTCGGCAGAAGCGCAGGCCCAGGTCGAACGCGCCCGCGCGACTGCCGAGCCGCCCCCAACCGAGACGCTGTTGCCGACATTTACTCCACTGCCCACCACAACGCCCAGACCGACGAACACTGCCTTGCCGACGGAGACTGATCTGCCGACGGCGACAGCCACGCTGGAGACCATCCGGGTTGTGGAAGTTATCTCGCCGCAGCAAGTGCGGATTCGGCGCGGTCCGACGACGGCTGATGACATTCTGCAATTGGCGCTGGCGGGCGATTTGTTTGAAGTTATTGGCGCGAATGGCGATGGCAGCTGGTACAACATCGCGCTATCGAATAATCTGGAAGGCTGGATCGCCGAGTTTCTGGTGGACGAGAAAGTGCTTACTGTGGCGGAATTCCGGGCTGGTCGGTCGAGCGCGTCGGCACGACTGCCGGAGGAACGCGTCTTCTTGCGGCGGGAATACATCGTGAGCTTGGGCAAGAATCGTCCGCGCTACTATCAGTCCAGCGCACCGATACCCGTTGATGTGCCGGAATATGTGCTGATGCGCGGCCGCTCGCAAGAAGTCCCTCGCCTGGAAGCGATGACTTTTGGGACGCTGGCGGCTGTTTTGCTGATCGCCGTTGGCAATGTCATGTATGCCGTCGGCGCGCTGCGTCGGCGCCGGCGGGCAGCGGATAAGGGATGATGCGGCTGGATTAATGGCAGAGAATACGATAGCGCTGGTCAGCTTCGTTTTGACCCTGATGGTCTTCAGTTATGTGCTGGGAGATTTGCCCCTGATCGGGGTCTTGTATCGCAGCGCCGTCTACATTTTCGTCGGCATGACCGCCGCCTTCACGCTTGTCGTCAGCTACGAAGGCCTGATCCTGCCTTATCTGCAAGATATCCAGAATACGGAGACGAGCTGGACGTCGCTTGGCAATTCGGCCGATATCTACATATTCTTCACGGCGCTTCTGTTTGGGTTGCTGCTATTGCTCAAGCCGATTCGCTCCCTGACCTGGCTGACCAATAGCGTCTACGCAGTGGTGATAGTCGTCGGCGCTTCAGTGGGGGTGGTCGGCGCATTGAGCGGCACGCTGTTTCCGTTGCTCCACGCCACCGCGACCATCCCGGAGGATCTCGGGTCAGACTTTGGCGCGCTGGTCGATACGCTGATTATTTTCGTCGGCACCACGACCGCTTTGTTCTACTTTCATTATCAGGTGCGGGCGAACAGCCAAGCCGGCGCGGAGCAGAGCCGGCTCGCGCGTGGTTTCCGCTACATTGGCAAGGTATTCATCGTAACGGCTTTGGGCGCCATTTACGCTTCCACCATCCTGACCAGCTTGACGATCCTCAGCGAGCGGATCAGCTTCCTGTTCCAATTTGGCGCCTGATTCATGACCGAGCCGCGCATCAATTCAATCCTCGCTGTGGACTTCGGCAGCGTCAATACGCGCGCGCTGCTGTTTGACAAGGTCGATGGCCTGTATCGTCTGGTCGGGAGTGGCGCGGGCCGGACGACGATAGGTTCGCCCACCGACGATATTCAAGTCGGCCTGGCGTCGATTCTTCGAAAGATGAGCGAGGCGACCGGACGTCGGTTCGTCGACGACGCCGGTCGTATAATCCGACCCGAGCAAGATGACCGGGTCGGCGTCGATCTCTTCCTCACGACGACCAGCGCGGGTCAACCGCTGCGAGCGGTACTAGTTGGATTGTATCCACAGGTCAGTATCGCGGCGGCGCGGCGAGCCATCGCCCCTTTCTTCATGGATGCTGTCGCCGAGGTTCATCTGGAGGACGGCCTGGGCGCCAAAGGCCGACTGAACAGAATCATCCACAGTCGTCCGCAGCTTATCTTCATCACCGGCGGCACAGACGGCGGGGCGCGCACTGTCATGTTGGAGCTGCTCGCTTTGGTACGGGAAGCGGCCTCGTTGATGCCGCAGGGCAGCAAGCCGGCCGTCTTGTACGCCGGCAACAGCAGCCTCGCCACTTCCGTCTGCGAGATGCTAAGCCAGCAGGTCGAAGTCCTGATCGCGCCCAATATCCGGCAGCGCGGCGGAGAAGCGCTGGCGCCAGTGCAAGCCGCGCTGGAGCGCTACTTTGACGGCGTCAAGCGGCACAGCAGTGGCTTCCAGCGGATCGCGTCGATGTCCGATTCGGGCATAGTGCCGACTGCTCGTCCCGTCGAGACAATGACCGCGTTCTTCGCGCGTACGCTAGGCCAGGATGTACTGGCGATAGATTGCGGCAGTGCGCGAACGATGCTGTCGCTGGGGCGGAAGGGGATAGTGCAAACCGCCATTCGCAACGATATTGGCCTCGGTCATAGCGCCGCGTCCGCGCTGGAGCTGATTGGCGAAGGCGAAGTCGCGCGTTGGCTGCCCTTCCATCCGCGCAAGGGTGAACTGGCGCAATATGCGCTGAACAAAGGACTGCGCCCCCCGAGCGTGCCGCTGGACATGCGCGATCGGTACATTGAGTACGCCTTTCTGCGCGCCGGCATCCGCTACATGACCGGCGAATTGAGCCAACTTGACCGCTCGCGGGTCGGCCTGGTCGTCCTGGCTGGCGCGGCCTTCAGCGGCAGCGGGCAGGGCGCGCTCGATATGCTGCTGTTGGCGGATGCGCTTGAACTTGATGGCGTCGTTCAGGTGAAATCCGACCCTCACGGCGCGCTGCCGGCCCTGGGGTCACTGGCTTCTGTTGCGCCAACTGCGGTTGTTCAGCTGGTCAACGGCAATGTGTTGGAGAATGTTGGCACGTTGCTGCGGGTTTCCGGGCGGGCTGCTATGGGAACGACGGTCCTTAAAGTCAAGGCAAAGCGCGACGATGGCGAGATTGTTGAACGGGAAATCAACGCCGGCGATGTCTGGCATTTGCCGATACCGAGGACGCACGCCTTCGATCTGCGAATACAAACGAAAGGCGGATTATCCATTGGCGGGAAGCGGCGACTGCGCAGCTGTTTGCAAGGCGGGCGCGGCGGTCTCCTGATTGACGCGCGGCTCGACGCGCCGGCGGCGGCCAAGACGATGACTGAAAGGGCAGTGAATATGCTGCGCTGGTATGCGGCGGTGACCGGGCAGGAGAGGCCGGTGGCGATTCCCGAGAGCTGGTTGGCGGCGGATCCCAAGTGAGCGACGAGTGACCTTACCTATTATGCTAAAGCGAGGCAGCGGCGACCTGATAGATCGCGCCTACAAAGTTTCTCCGATACTGGGTCACGCTACCTCGCTTTTTCTACCCCATCCCCCAGCCCCTCCTCGCCATCTCTATGGCGA
>JAAXID010000028.1 GCA_012270545.1 Anaerolineae bacterium
CTGGCCAACACCTATTTCAGCATCGCCGTGCCGGCGGCGGCCAATGCCTTTGGCGTCTTCTTGATGACGCAATTCTTCCTGACCATTCCGGTGGAATTGGAGGAAGCCGGTCGACTAGATGGCTGCAGCCGCTTCGGCCTGCTCTGGCGCATCTTCATCCCGCTGAGCAAGCCGGTCATCGCTACGGTGGCCATCTTCACCTTCGTGCGCAGCTGGAACGATTTCTTCTGGCCCCTTATCATCAGCAATACGGACGCGACCCGCACGGTGCCGGTCGGCTTGGCGGTCTTCGTTGGGCGCGGGCTCTCAATGCGCTTCGGCGTCATCATGGCCTCGGCGGCCGCCGCCACGATACCGGCCGTGATCTTTTTCCTGCTGCTGCAGCGCTACTTCGTCCGCGGCATCTCCACCACCGGATTGCAAGGTTAAACCCCGACGAGCCACGCGGATGGCAACTCAACCAACTGCTAAGGGATTGAACTTCCACGGCTGGGACGGCGTCCGTCTGAGCAACGGCATCGTCGAGGCTGTCTGCGTGCCCGAAATCGGCGGGCGCCTGATGCAGTTCAGCCTGGGTCCCCACGACTACCTCTTCATGAATCCCGACTTGCTCGGAAAGCGCTTCAGCTACGAAGAGCACGCCGGCGATGGCGAGCTCATCAACTGGAAGAATTACGGCGGCGACAAGACCTGGCCCGCGCCGCAAGGCTGGGACGGCGACGGTCAGTGGCCCGGTCCGCCCGATCCTGTGCTTGATTCGGGGCGTTACGCCTTTGAAACAAACCAAGGCGATGGGAGCGCGTCCGTTCTGATGACGAGTCCACCGGATGAGCGCTCGGGACTGCGCATTCGCCGCCTGGTCAGCCTCGTAGCGGATAGCTCGCGACTGCAGTTGGATCTGTCCTTCGAGAACATCTCGGAACGCGGCATTCGTTGGTCGATCTGGGATGTGGCGCAGATGCTGTGCGGCAGAGCCGACGGGGATCTCAATAACGATTGCTGGCTCTATATCCCGATTGATCCCGAGCGTGAGCGACCCTACGAGATCATGTTCGGCGATGACAATCCGCAGTATCAATTGGATGCCGAGAGCGGACTGCTGGCGGTTCAGTACCAAGGCATCGTCGGCAAAATCGGCGTGCACAGTCCAGCGGGTTGGATCGCCTTCGCCGACCGGCGGACCGGCTTCACGCTCTGCATACAATTCCGCTACCAGCCGGAGGCCGAGTATCCCGACGCCGGCGCGACCGTGGAATGCTGGACGGAAGCGCCCGGCGCGCCCTCGCCAATACCGATTCGCTCGCCGGGTTGCATCCTGGAAGCGGAAGTCCTGAGCCCGCTGTACACCCTTCAGCCAGGCAAAGTCGCAGCGCAGCGCCTGACCTGGTCGGCGGCTTACTGCCCCGCGCCGATCGTCGCTGTCAGCGATGTCGGCTGCGTACATCAGCCGCTATCGGTCGACTTCAATGGAGGCTGGGCGCGGATCCAGGGTATATTCGGCTGCTTCCTGGCCGGTCGCGCGGAGATTGAGTGTCTTGACGAAGCGGGAGATGCGCTGAGCCAACTTGATCTGGGACCGATTTCTCCCTTGCGCGCGCTGCATGTCGATGTGTTCGTGAGAGTCGAGGCAGGTTTGCTGCTGATACGTTTGAATATCCTGGGCTCAGATGGCAAATATGCTGGAACACTTGCCAGTGTCATGCCAGCCAAATTGGGTTAGTCATAATCTGGAGCATAGAATATGGTTGAACAGTGGACAGTGGAACAAGCCAAGGACTGGTACGCCTCGATTGATCCCATCCGCGGCTGCAATTATCTGCCGCGCACAGCCGTCAACTCGACCGAAATGTGGCAGGCGGAATCTTTCGATCCCGACACCATAGCGGAGGAATTGGCTTGGGCGGGGGCGGCCGGCTTCAATGCCGTGCGCGTCTTTCATCAGTTCCTCGTCTGGCAGAGCGACCCCGATGGCTTGAAGCGCCGCATCGATCAGTTCCTCGATATCGCAGGGGGAAACGGCGTCAAAGCGATGTTCATCCTCTTCGATGACTGCGCTTTCGCCGGCAAAGAGCCCTATCTGGGAAAGCAAGACGACCCCGTTCCTTATGTGCACAACAGCGGCTGGACGCCCAGCCCCGGCTTGAAGCGCGTGACGGACCGTTCCGTTTGGTCCCAGCTCAGAGATTATGTCGTCGATGTCGTGAGCGCCTTTGCTGACGACGAGCGGGTGCAGATTTGGGATCTGTACAACGAGCCGGGCAATAGCGACATGGGCGAGGGCAGCCTGCCACTGGTGGAAGCGGCCTTCGCCTGGGCGCGCGAGGCGGGCGCGCAGCAGCCCCTGACGACCTCCATCTTTCGCCTGCATGACGAATACGAGATGGAGGAACGCATTTTGGAATTATCGGATGTCACGTCCTTCCATCACTATGGCGCGACCGGCGTCGACGAGGTCATTCAGCGCTGCCAAGCCTATGGCAGGCCCGTGCTCTGCACTGAATGGCTGCGGCGTGTTGTTGGCCAGACGGTCGAGCTGATTCTGCCTATTTTCGCCCGCGAGCGCATCGGCTGGTACAATTGGGGCTTGGTCGCCGGGCGGACGCAGACCTATCTCGATTGGCGCCGCGAACTGAATAGTCCCGACAGCAGGACCTGGCAGCACGACATTTTCCACGCTGACGGGTCGCCTTACGATGAAGCCGAGATTGATCTGATTCGGTCGTTTACATTTGACTAGCGGCGAAAGATTTTGCCGCCCGCAATATGTTATAGTGTCCTTAAATGGTGGCTGAGGATTAGGCTTATGGTGGAAAACGCTGTTCTTACTCATGCGCTGACGAGCAACGGCTACACGCTTTCCAGCGCGCCGAATCGCCTAGGCTGGCTGACCCCCTCCGATCCCGGCTCCTCTATCCAAACGCTGAGGGCTCAATTTGACGAACAAGGCTACCTCTGGCTCAAGGGCATCCTCGACCGCGGCGATGTCCTCGATTTCCGCCGCCGCTACTTTGCCGCCTATCGCGATACCGGCCTGGTCCGCCGCGACATCGATCCGGTCGAAGGCATCTACGACGACGCGAATGAAGACAAAAACCTTGTCCGCAAGATGCAAATGGAAACCCATCGTTGGGCGGCTTATGAAGCCTTCTGCCTCGCCAAGCCAATCTATCAATTCTACGAAGCCTTCTTCGAGGGCGCCGTCTACCTGCACAAACGCAAGCTCATCCGTCACGTCCCGCCCGGCGATGCCAGCACGACCGGCGCGCATTACGACCTCGTTTACCTCCGCGCCGGCACCGATGCCGTCTGCACCAGCTGGATCCCCATCGGCGATACCCCGCCTGAGATGGGCGGGCTGGTCTACCTGGAGAGCTCGCACCACTTCGGACGGCGCAAGGAAGCCGAGTTCAGCAAACTCAATGCCGATATGCCGCCGGAAGAACGCATTAACGCCTACAACAAGAATATGGGGCTGCACGGCTGGCTGACCAAAGACCTGCCCTCGCTCGCCGACCGCCTCGATACCCGTTGGCTGATGGCCGATTATGAGGCGGGCGACATGGTCGTGCATGGCGCCTACACCACCCATGCCGCCACGGCGAACGCTTCGCCCGAGGGCCGCATTCGGCTATCGACCGATATTCGCTACCAACGCGTAAAAGAAGAGATCGACGTTCGCTGGAGCAACCACTGGTCATTTGATGATTTCAAATAATCCGATCTTTGAAGCTCCTCCTTCTTTATGCGCCGCGTAGACACTGACCGTCAGTCGCCCGCCAGTGTCACCCGGCGCATGCCTATCTCAAAGGAGGTGAAGATAAGCGACAAAACTAGAGACAGCAGTGGCAAGTGGTGTACCCCAAAATGTATCTGACTAGGAGAATTATCATGTCTGAAAACAAGAAAACAGGCTTATCACGCCGCGATATGCTGAAGGCCATGGCGGGCGGCACCGGCGCTGTGGCGCTGGGCGCGCTGCCCGTCTCCAGCGTGATGGCGCAAGATCCCGTCACCATCACATATTGGCATGGCTGGACGGAACAGTGGGAGAATTACGTCCAGGACATCGTCGACGCCTTCCACGAACACCAAGACGTCATTCGCGTCGAGCCGCTGGTCGTCCCCTACGCCGATTTCCTAGTGCGCTTGACGGCCGCCATCTCGGCTGGTACTCCGCCGGACATCGTCACCTTCTTCGGCTCCAACGAGATTCCGGGTTTGGCCGCGCTCGGTGGCATCACGCCATACACAGAGCTGGGACCGCCAGAAGAGATCGCCGCCATTGAAGAGTTTCTCACGCCAGCGGCTTTGGCCGGCGGAGTCGTCGACGGCACGGTCTACGGCACGCCCAGCGGCTTCGGCGTCTACGACCTGGCTTGGAACAAGAACCAATTTGAAGAATCTGGCCTGGACCCCGAAGTCGGACCCAGCACCATCGAAGAGTTGGATGCTATGGCGGAGCAGCTCACGGTCGAAGACGCCGATGGCAATCTGGATCGCGTCGGGCTGCTGCATCTCGGCTCGCACGCCTCTCACCATCGCGCTTGGTTCGGCAACTTTGGCGGCCAGATTTACGATGCCGAGAACGACGCTATCACCGCCAACCATCCCGGCAATGTGCGCGCGCTCGAATGGATGATGAGCTACAGCGAAAAGTACGGCGTTGAACGGTTGCAGCGCTTCCAATCCGGCTTGTCCGGTGAACGCGGCGGCACGCAAGACCCCTTCATAGCGGGCCGCCTGGCCATGCATCTCATCGGTCCTTGGAAACTGGGCGACTTTCACCGCTTCGCCGCCGAAGGCTTTCGCTGGGGCTTGCAGCATCTGCCGCCGGTCGCGGGCGAGGAAGACAGCACCGGCTGGGGTTCTTGGATCTGGGGCAACTACCAATGCATTCCCTCCGGCGCGGCCAACCCAGCCGCCGCCTATGAGTTCGCCAAGTGGTGGTCCGGCTTCACCGATCCGGATGTCATGGCCATCGTTGCCGCCTGGAAGGATACGCCGACCACGACCACTGGCTCGCTGGCCGCGCTGGAAGTTGACCGCATCACCGCCCTCTTCGACGACCATCCCGACTATCGCAGTTTCTTTGAAACCATGGGCAGTCCGCGCGGCTTAACCACGCCGATGATTCCGGTGGCCAATTTCTACATGGATCGGTTGGGCTCGGAAGTCGATCAAGCCTTGCGGCTGCAGAAATCGGCGCAAGAAGCGCTCGATGCCGTGCAAAGCGCCGTCGAGAACGAATACCGCCAGTTCTAAGTCAACCCCACTCCCAACCCCCTCCCCATCGCAATGGAGAGGGGGCAATACACTGGCGGAAATCGCTAGTTTGAGCGCAGGCGTGAGGATGAATCCACCATCTTGCACCGACTTGGCAAATGGACAAAGTCACCCCCATTGCAATGGGGGAGATTTAGAGGGGGTTGACTCGGCGTACGGCTGTCTCCTCACCTGAATGCGCCTTTGGATAAATGATCGCAAATCTCGGCATCAAACGCACGAATATAAACAACATCGTATCTTTCGTCCTCTTGGTCGTCTTGTCGGCAGCGTTCATCCTGCCGCTCTTCTGGATGATCACCACATCGCTGAAGCCCATCGACCAGCTCCTGCTCGACCCGCCGGTTTGGATTCCCAGCCCGCTCGAATTTGACAATTATCCCAACGCCCTGGAAGAGCAGCCCTTCCTGCAATATCTGGGCAACTCGCTGCAGATCGCCGCGGCCGCGGTCATCGGCGCGCTGATATCCAACAGCCTGATCGCCTACGGTTTCTCGCGCGTGGAATGGAAAGGTCGCGACGCTGTCTTCGTGCTCGTCCTGTCCACGCTGATGCTGCCTTATCATGTCGTAATGATTCCCCTCTTCGTCAGTTTCAGCAAAATCGGCTGGGTCAATACCTGGCTGCCGCTGATCGTGCCAGCTTATTTGGGGCACCCGTTCTTCATCTTCATGCTGCGGCAATTCATGTTGGGCATACCAAAAGAGCTGTCCGAAGCCACCCGCATCGATGGCGGCTCCGAATGGGTGCTGCTCACGCGCATCATTCTGCCGCTCTGCAAGCCGGCGCTGGCGACCGTCGCGCTCTTTCAGTTCATCTGGTCATGGAACGACTTCATCGGTCCCCTCATCTACCTCAACGACCGCTCGCTATATCCGATGTCATTGGGGCTGGCGCTTTACCATAACTCCCAGGGCATCACCGATTTCAGCATTTTAATGGCCGCCTCGACGATGGCTGTCGCGCCGATCATCCTTATCTTCTTCTTCATGCAGCGCGTGTTCATTCAGGGCATCTCGCTGACCGGTTTGAAAGGCTAGACCGTGAGCGCGACGGGCCACATCAGCGGGAGATCCGGCGGCGCGTCTCGGGGCGCGGGGCGGCACCCTCTATTCGGCTTGAATCGGCGCGAGCTGCGGAAAATAGGCGTCGGCCTTGTTTTCATCTCGCCCTGGATCGTCGGCTTCCTGGCGCTCAGTCTCTATCCCATCATCGCCTCCTTCTATTACAGCCTGACCCGCTATTCGCCGATTTCTTCGCCCAGGTTCATCGGACTATTCAACTACGAGAAGCTGCTGTACTTCGATCCGCTCTTCATCAAGGCGCTCACAAATACCCTGTATTTCGTAGTCTTCGCCGTGCCCCTGGGCAATATGCTCGCTCTGGCGCTGGCTGTTTTGCTGAATCAGAAGGTCAAGGGCCTGTCCGTCTTCCGGACGATCTTCTACCTGCCCAGCATCTTGCCGCTGGTGGCCACCAGCATCGTCTGGACCTGGCTGCTGCATCCGCAGTACGGCGCCGTCAGCGTCATTATGGCTGAGCTGGGTTTGCCGATCATCAGTTGGTTTTCCGACCCCAACTGGGCGAAACCGGCACTGATCATGATGAGCATGTGGGGCACCGGCTGGATGATGCTGATCTACCTGGCGGCGCTGCAAGATGTGCCGCAGGAGCTCTACGATGTTGCCTCGCTTGATGGCGCCAGCTTGTGGCGCAAGTTCCGCCATGTCACCGTGCCCATGATCAGCCCGATCATCCTGTTCAATACCATCGTCGGCTTGATCGGCGCCTTCCAGTATTTCACCGAGGCTTACGTCATCACCGAGGGCGGACCGGGCGACGCGACCCTCTTCTATTCGCTCTATCTTTTCAACAACGCCTTCGCTTACTTCAAGATGGGCTATGCTTCGGCGATGGCCTGGCTGCTGTTTTTGGTCATTCTCATTCTGACGTTCCTGATCTTCCGCAGCTCGGCCAAGCGCGTTTACTATCACGGTAGCTGATGAGACCTATCGCGTCCTTGGTCGGCCTGCGGTCGAAAGCGCCTGGCAAATGATCGCCGGCGAAACGTAATCTATTCCAGATTCCCAGGAATCTACTATTAATGTACGCGCTCGCAACATGAGGGATGTGAACATGAAGATTACTGATATCGAAATCAGATTGTGCAAGCATCAGGAAGAGGTGATGAGCGCGACGGAGCTGCGCGATTCGCATCGGTCGGATTTGCATTTCCTCATGATCACCATGAAAACCGATGAGGGCATTGACGGCGTCAGTATGGGTTTCGCCGGCATGGGGGCTGAGATGGCCGGTTCCATCGCGGCGCAGTCGCTCAAACCCTTCTTCCTCGGCAAGGACCCCCTGGCGCGCGAAAAGCATTGGCATGATTTCCGCCGATACGACCGCCACTGGCATTTGACGCCGGTGTATTCCTACGGACCCTTCGACATTGCGCTATATGATATCGCTGGGGTGGTCGCCGGGCTGCCGCTCTATAAGCTGCTCGGTCACTACCGCGAGAAGGTGCCGACCTACGTCAGTTCGATGTTTCTCGATAGTCCGCAGGACTACGCTGATCAAGCGGTCGAGTTCAAGGGACGGGGCTTTCACGGTTACAAGCTGCACCCGCCGAGCGATTACCACGCGTCGCTGGAGGCCTATCGGCTCTGTCGCCAGGCGATCGGCGATGACCCGCATTTTAAGCTGATGGCAGATCCGGTGACGACGCATACCTATTATGAAGATGCGCTGCGCATGGGGCGCGAGCTGGAGAAGCTCGACTATTATTGGTTCGAAGAGCCGTTATACGATGTAGATTTTAATGGATTGCGCAAGCTGACGCGCGACTTGGACATACCCATCTGCGGCACTGAGGTTCTTGTCGGCTCGCAGTATTCGACCGCCGAGTGCATCGCGAGCGGCGTGGTTGATATTGTGCGCAGCGATGTCTCCTGGAAGGGTGGGGTGACGGCGGTCATGAAGACGGCGCATCTGGCGGAAGCATTCGGCATGCGCTGTGAAGTGCATACTGCGATTTACCCGGCGCTGGAGATCGTCAACCTGCATTGCTGCTGCGCCATTTCCAATTGCGAGTTCTTCGAGGCGCTCATACCGAGCTCGCTGATGAAGCTGGGCATAAAGAATCCGGTGCATATTGACGCCGAGGGTTACGCGCATCCGCCGCAGGGCGCCGGACTCGGCATCGAATGGGATTGGGATTTCATCGACAAGGCCACGGTCGCGGTTATGTGAGCGAAACGAGCTGACAATCTGTTGAGTGTGGCGCGCCGCCCGCTAAATCATATACTTGAAGGCGGCTCCGGCTTGTCGGAGCGCAACGTATGCTTGGATGGGGGACATGATGAATGCTATCAACTGGAACGATGACGAGGGATTGTTCGCCTTAGCTCGGGGGGAGCTGTTCACGGCCGTCGTCGGCGACATCATGGACAGGCTGGGCTTCACCCACCAGTTTTTCCCGCCGCGAATCCAACCTTTGCGAGCGGATATGGTAGTTATCGGCCGCGCCATGACCGTGCTGGAAGCCGATGTCTTTGAAGAGAGCGCCATGTCGGAAAACAATCCCGTCATGACGCAGCCCTTCGGTCTGATGTTCGAGGCGCTTGACGACCTGAAAAAGAATGAGGTCTATGTCTGCACGGGCGGCTCGCCGCGTTACGCGCTTTGGGGCGAGCTGATGAGCACCCGGGCGCTAAAGCTGGGCGCGGCCGGCGCTGTCCTCGATGGTTACCTGCGCGACACCCACGGCATCCTGGCACAGAACTTCCCGGCCTTTTCCTATGGCGCCTTCGCGCAGGATCAGGGTGCGCGTGGCAAGGTGATTGACTTCCGCGTGCCATTGGAAATTGAGAGTCTGCGCATACAGACGGGCGATATCGTCTTCGGTGATGTGGACGGCGTGCTGGTCGTGCCGCGCGAGGCGGAAGAGGAAATCTTTGTCAAAGCGATCGAAAAGGCGCGGGGCGAAAAGCTGGTGCAAAAGGCGATTGAGGATGGCATGAGCGCGAGCGACGCCTTCAAACATTTCGGCATCATGTGATTTGGGGCTGGCTACCAATTGTGGCGAAAACCGGACAATGGCGGTAGTTTCTGAATTTAAGAAGAGGCGCTGAGGGTAGCGTAATGGGGCGGGCGGGCGACCCAAGGCGTCCCTACAATCGCCATCATGAATGACAATTGTGAGCCAGACGGATATAATAGGGATGATGCGATCGGTTATGCTCGTAACAGGCGATTAAGGGAAGCCGCATGAAATTGTCATCGCATCAGCATTTGCTGCCTGGAGCGGATCTCTCCCAGCGTTTTCAGCGCGCCGCTGAATGCGGCCTCGATGGTATTGAGTTGTCGTTTGGGCGGTCGGCGCGAGTATACGACCTTCAGGCCGAGATCGATAAGGCGATGGCCGCCAGTGGCTTGCCGGTCGGCAGCATCTGCGGGAATTACGAAGGACCGATCATCCATCCAGATCTGGTCGAGCGCGCGAGTCGGCTGGCTGACTTCATCCGCACGCTGGAATTCGCCGACGAAATCGGCGCGCGTGGGGTCATCTTGGTGCCGCTCTTCTCGCCCAAATTCCAGCCCGAAACAGCGGCGCCGATGCCCGATCTGTCGCCCTTTGCTGATGAAGACACGCTTATCACGCAGCTGCTTCTGGCAAACCTCGGCGAAGTGATGGAGCGCACAGCCGGCGGGCGCGCTGTGGTTTACCTCGAACCCTTGAATCGCTACGAGGCGACTTACCTTAACACGGTGGGCAAAGCGGCCGATCTATGCCGCGCCGCCGATCATCCGCGCATCCAGCTCATGGCTGATCTGTTTCACATGAATATCGAAGAAGCCGATATCCCGGCGTCGCTGCGGGCGGTCGTGCCGCATTTGGGCCATGTTCACTTGGCGGATAGTCAGCGCCGGCTGCCTGGGCATGGGCATACAGATTTCCTGGCGGCGTTCCGCGCCTTGCGGGAAATTGAGTATGATGGCTGGCTGGCGCTGGAGTGCATAGAAACGCCCGGCGACCCGTGCGAGAACATGCGCGCCTGCGTCAAGTATCTGCGGCACTGTTGGGAACAAGCGGCGCCAAAATAATGGTTGGGCTTGTAAGGCTTGTCCGCTACTGGGTCGTGCTACCGCGTTTTTTCTACCCCATCCCCGACCGCCAGTGTCTACGCGGCGCGGCCCCTCCTCGCCATCTCTATAGTGAGCATCCCAGCGAGCTAGGGAAGGGGAGCTATTCTCGGTGCATTCTGTAGAAATATGTTGCTTTTGCAAAGATTGACCGCCTAATATAAATGTTTTGTAACTATTTCAGCTGTCTCTGCCTAAGATTTGTAGTATCGGACAAGCCTTGTACGGGCGACCCGGTGGGTCGCCCCTTTATGTGAAAATCTTTGTTGAAGGCAAACTGGAACGCACAATGCCAATTAAGGCGGTCTTCAACGAAAAGCATGAGGCGGCGCTGGTGGAATATGACGAGCGTCCCCTGGCACCCAATGAGGTGCGCATTCAGACCGAATACGCCTCCGGTGAGTATGGCACGTCGCTGGTGATCGTGGCGGGCCGCAACGATACAGGGCAGCGTTGGCACGACAAAATCTGTCTTTTAGTCCCGACTGATGAACCAGCTGCGGAGAATCTGCTCGCCAGCGTCGATGTGGCGATTGGGCTGAGCGCTAGATACGTGGGCCTGCAAAGCTCGATTCGCTGGATGAGGGTCCCGCGGTTTGGGATATGGTGGTGAACGAGCCGCAGAAAGTGGTAAAGTTTGGCATACGCTTCTGACCCAAAACGATTACTGAAAGGAAGAATCTGATGGCGCGCGCAGGATTATCCAGTTTCTCGTTGCATTTGCCGGATGCCTTGGGGGATCCCTGGTTTGAATTGGAGGCCGGCGGCAAAAGCGTTTCGGGTTCCTTCCGTCAAAGGCCGACTCTCGATTTGCTCGACTTCCCGGCCGAGGTCGCCGCGCATGGAATCAACTGCGTCGATCTCTGCATTCAGCATATCCCCAATATCGAGCCGGGTTACCTGGCCGAATTGCGCTCCGCCTTCGAATCGGCGAACGTGGAGTTGTATCAGCTGCTGATTGACATAGGCGAGGTCGGCAGCCCTGATCCCGCTGAGCGCGGCGCGGGGATCGCGCTGACCAAACGCTGGATGGAGATCGCTGCCGAGCTGGGATCAACCGGCGTCCGTTATGTGCCGGGCGATAGCGCGCCCAGTCCAGCTACGATAAGCCAGAGCGGCGCAGCGTTCCAAGAGCTTTACGATTACAGCGTTGCCTGCGGGGTGGAGCCGGCCACTGAAAATTACAAGTTCTTCAACAATGAGGCTGACGACCTGCTGCAAGTTCTCGATCTTTCCGAGCGCGATTACGGCTTAGTCGCTGATTTTGGCAATGCCAAGGGACCCAACAAATACAATACCTTGTCCCGACTGATGCCACGGGCGACGGCCATACACCAATGGGTGGCGATCGACGAGGACGGCCTGATCAATGATGAGGATTCCAAACGCTGCCTGAACATGGCGCGCGAGAACGGCTTTGACGGTCCCGTCATGCTCTTGGGCGGGCACCCGTATCAACTCTACCGCGAGACCCGTGAGATGTGGGAGGCCGTCGACGAATTGCGTGGCGAAGTGCGGTCTGTGTTCGGCGACGCTTTCCAGTAGCGGGCGGCTACCCGGTGGATGTCTTCCAGCGCAGGCGTGAAGTCTGGACGCGCGTCGACGAAATGCGAGACGAGGTGCGGAGAGTATTCGGTGAAGCGCTTAAAGAAGGAGCGTAATCCATGTCAGAGCCCATCTGCGTAACGGTCTGGAACGAGTTTTGGCACGAGAATCCGCAGCGTCATGCCGATGTGGTGGAGCTGGAAGTGGAGGGGATTGGCAAATTGCGCAACACCCTCGGTCCCAAAGAAAATGTCGACCCCGATTATCGCTACAAGCCGACGCAATAACGGCATTGGCGAGAACCCGATTCTACCGTAGCCGGGCCTGTCATACCTTGCTCTGTTAGCAATGACGAATGGGAGATGCAATGGTCGGAAACGCGGATGATATTACCAAGGTCGCATGTGTTGGCGGCGGAACGATTGGCTTCTCTTGGGCGGTTCTATTCGCCCAACATGGCCTCCCGGTCAATATTTACGATATCTCGGACGAAGCCCTGGATTGGACGAAGAAAGAGCTGCGCAGCGCCTACAACACCCTCATCGAAGCGGGCCTAATGACCGAAGACGATGTGGCTGCCGCGCTGGAGCGAATCACGACTACCACCGACTTGGCGGTAGCGGTAGCCGATGTCGACTTTGTGCAAGAGTCGGGACCTGAACGTTATCGGATCAAGCGTGAAATCTACCGCGAGCTAGACCGGCTTGCGCGCCCGGATGCCATTCTCGCATCGAGCACAAGCGCCATGTTGATGACCGAGATCCAAATGGCGACGACGCGTCCCGAACGCTGCGTGGTGGCGCACCCCTACAATCCGCCACACATTGTGCCATCGGTGGAGATCGTGCCCGGCGAAGCGACCTCAGCTGAGACGGTGGCGCTGGCTCGCGACTTTATGACGCGCTTGGGCCGCGTGCCAGTGGTGGCGCGCAAAGAATGCCGCGGCCATATCGTCAACCACATGCAGGCCGCGCTTTACCGCGAGGCATTATGGCTGGTGGGCAACGGGGTGGCTACGGTTGAAGAGATAGACCTCGCATTCAGAACCGGCCCCGGCCTGCGTCTGGCGTTGATGGGACCCTTTGCCGTCGGCATGTTGACCAGTCCTGGCGGCTTGCAGGATACCATGATTGACCGGAAGCTCGACCACAGTCTGGAAGATGACATCCCTTCGCGCGTTGAGCGTGAGGCGCCGCCGCGCAGTCCGGAAAACGCGTGCGAATGGGCGAAGATCTGCGTCGCCCAAATGGAAGCGGAACTGGCGGGCACCGATATGGAGCAGCTCAAAAAGTGGCGCGATGCCAAACTGCTGCAAATACTGGGTGTGATTGCTTCTGATTAGTCGAATGCGCTACAGTACGCTCCAACCGAATGAACGCGCTACGCGCCGCGCTCAGCTTGCGACCAATACCCAAGAGCTCCGCCGATGAAAATAACCGATGTCAAAACAACATACATTTTTATTCCACATCTAGGCAGCATTCAGGACGCGACCATTCGCCACCCGACGCCGGGCCGGGGCCAATGCTTCGTCCATATCCTCACCGATGAGGGATTGGAAGGGCTGGGCGTCGGAGATGGTGGTCGCGCGGCGCAGGTGCTCATCGATGATTCGCTGAGACCGATATTGCTTGGGGCTGACCCGCTGTACAGCGAGAAGCTCTGGGACGATATGTTTTGGCGCCTGCGCGGCGTGGGACGAAAAGGTTTGGCTTTCGCTGCCATCTCGGCGGTGGATACAGCCCTGTGGGATCTAAAAGCCAAGTACTTCAATGTACCGCTCTACAAGTTGTTAGGCGCATACACGGAGGCAGTCCCAATTTATGGGAGCGGCGGCTGGACGCACTTCAGCGTCGACGAGTTGGTTGCCGAGCAGGTTGCTTATGTCGAGCGCGGCATGAAATCGGTCAAGATGAAGGTGGGCAAAGATTTCGGCCATAGCGAAAAAGAGGATATCGAACGCCTGGCCGCCGTGCGCGCTGCCGTTGGCGCTGACATCGAAATCCTGATCGACGCCAATAACGGTTACTACGCCAAGCAGGCGATTCGCATGGCGCGCGCCTTCGAACCCTACCGCGCGGGCTGGTTCGAGGAACCGGTCTTGGCTGATGACATCGATGGCTTGGCCGCAATCGCCGCCGCCATCGACATCCCGGTCGCGA
>JAAXID010000179.1:0-2873 GCA_012270545.1 Anaerolineae bacterium
CTGATCATTCAGAACGCGCCCGCGCCAATCGGGACGCCGCTGTCACCGCGAGAGCTGGTCGATCTGTTGGCGACCGAAGACAACATCCTCTACATCAAGGAAGAGACGAATCCAATTTTGCAGCATATCAACGAGATTATCGCGCTGGACACGGGCAATTGCGCCGGTATCTTCGGCGGCGCCAATGGCACTTATTTGGTCGATGAGTTGAAGCGGGGCGCTTGCGGCAATATGCCGGCTGGCGGCATGGTCGATATACAAGTCAAGATCTACGAATTGTTTCGCGCCGGCAATATTGACGAGGCGGAGCGCATCAGCTACCGACTGCTGCCGCTGCTGAATTACGCGACGGTTTATGGCGTTTCCTTCCACAAATATGTGATGTGGCGGCGCGGCGTCCTGAAAACGCCATTTGTGCGCGATCCCCAGAAGATCAGCCTGAACGCCGATGACATTCGCGCAGTCGAAGGGCTTTGGCCGCTTGTTGCTGAATACGCATTTGCCGCGTATCCCTTTCAATAGCGCCGTTAATAGGTCCAAGTGCGCAGGTGCGGGCGCTCCATCGTGAGGAGCCGCGTCAGCAGCAATTGACGACATTCAGCGAGCGCATTCTGATACTGTCCGCTTTGCGCAACGTCATGATATGCGCCCGGATCGGCCTGAAGATCCCATAGATTCTCGCGCCCGTCATTATGGATCAGATACTGGAATTGCGGCGTCCGCAAGCTCTTCCAGCCATGAGCTTCCGTCAATGCGTCGCCCTTATGTTGGCCTCCGGCGCCATTGATCAAGCCCGCCAGGCTCTCGCCCTGCATGAATGACGGCGTCTGAATGGCCGCCAGCTCCAGCAGCGTCGGGACGATATCGACCGCTTCAATGATCCCGGCGTATTCCTTTCCCGCTCTTATACCGGGCGCGGAAATGATGAGCGGAACGCGGCTCACCGCATCGTCCGCGGGATAGCCCTTGCCGAAGCGCAGATGGTCGCCCAGCCACTCTCCGTGATCCGAGGTGAAGACGATGATCGTTTCATCGCGCTTGCCTGTCGCCGCGAGCGCATCCAGGATCCGCCCAACATAATGATCCACTTCGCTGATCATCGCGTAATATCCCTGCTTTGCCGAGCGCAATTGGTCATCGGAGCAGAGCGCAGCCGGATCAGCGGGCCGCCGCCTGTCGATATCCGGTGGGTATTTGGGTAGCGACAACTCATTAACGTCATACTGATCGAGGTACTTTTGCGGCGCGATCCAAGGCGCGTGCGGCGAATAGAAGCCGGCGATGCAGAGAAAGGGTTCATCGCCGGACCGCTCGATGAAATCAATCGTCCGCTCGCCGACGAAGGCGCTGTGCGTCAGATGCTCGTCGGCGGCGAAGGGAATCGCGCCTTTGAAGTCATGCCGGCCGGCCGGTTCGCCACGATGCGCAATGTCATCCTCGATGCCCATTGCACGCTGCCATACGCTTGTATTGGGCGGCAGTCCCGCGCTGATGCCGTCCATCTGAGCAGGCGCCTGCCGCCTGACCCAGGCGCGGTACGGGTCTTCGTACACGCCAGGTTCGTCGGCGATTTCCAGCACGTCGAAGCCATACGACGGATGCGGCAGCCGATGATCGCGATTGGCGTGCGGCAGAAAGTGCAGCTTGCCGATGTGCGCCGTCCGATAGCCGTACTGTTTGAGCAGGCGCGGCAAAGTTATGAGCTCTTCCGGCACTGGCACACCCATGTGCGTGATGCGGAGCGTCGACGGATACTGACTCGAAAGCATGCTGACGCGGCTCGGCATGCAGACCGGGTTTTGCACAAAATGATGGCTGAAGTTCGTTCCGCCCGCCGCCAGCGCATCAAGATTCGGGCTGCTGATTTCGTCGTTGCCGTTGGCGCCAAGCGCGTCCCAACGCTGCTGATCGGTATACAAGATGAGAATGTTTGGACGTTTCATCGGATGGCCTGTGTACACGATGCCCCTGCGTTATTGTAGCGCGGCCACAGCAGCGAGGCGAGCAAGCAAAGTTGAAGCGGGAACGCAAATGGCGCTATTATCATAACTGAAGTCCGCGCTCAGGTCGCAGCGCCTACTATCACATAGATGCTGCTGACGCCGGCAAGCGCCCGCCGACCAGGTTAGAAGGGAGAGAATCGTGATAGCAAATTTCGAGAATATCTCTGAGGTGGAGCATTCCCAGAAGGCCTTTGACCAGGCTTTTCGCGACAACCTCTACTTCACGCGCGGGCAAGCCATCTATACAGCGACCCAGCATGATCTGTATTTCGCGCTCGCCCATACCGTCCGCGATTACATGATGTACAACTGGCAGCAAAACGTCGACTGCTACTACCGGCAGAATCCCAAATTCGTTTATTACTTGTCGGCCGAATACCTGGTCGGCCAGCAGCTGGAAAAGAACCTGCTTTACACGGACACCTATTCGCTCGCGCAAGACACGATGCAGCGCCACAATATCGACCTGGCTGACCTTTGCAAACTGGACATCGAACCGGGCTTGGGCAACGGTGGCTTGGGACGGCTTTCCGCCTGTTTCATGGATTCGCTGGCGACCTTGAACATCCCCGCGGTTGGCTACGGCATACGCTACGAATACGGCATCTTCCGCCAGTCTTTCCGCGAGGGCTGGCAAGTCGAAAGCCCGGATGAATGGCTCTATTACGGCAATCCCTGGGAATTCCCCCAGCCTGACGACATGGTTGAAGTCGGCTTCGGCGGCTGGACCGAGGGGTATACCGATGGCGAGGGCAATTACCGCGTTCGCTGGATACCGGCGCAGACGATCATGGGACAGCCTCATCACACGCTCGTGCCCGGCTACAAGACCAAGACCGTCAATATGCTGCGGCTGTGGAGCGCGCGCGC
>JAAXID010000179.1:2964-51138 GCA_012270545.1 Anaerolineae bacterium
TCGGAAAATGTCACCAAGGTGCTCTATCCCAACGACAACACGCCGCAGGGCAAGGAACTGCGCCTCAAGCAGCAGTATTTCTTCGTCGCTTGTTCGCTGAACAACATCATCAAGCGCTTCATGATCAAGAATGTGAAATGGGAAGAACTGCCAAATGTGGCGGTGATCCACCTCAACGATTCGCATCCGGTCATCGCCATCGCCGAATTCATGCGGCTGTTGGTCGACGAATACCAGCTGAATTGGGAGCGCGCCTGGAATATCACCACGCGCAGCTTCGCTTCGACGCAGCATACCCTGCTGCCCGAAGCGCTGGAGAAATGGCCCGTCTGGCTGATGGAACGGGTCCTGCCGCGGCATCTCGAGATCATCTATGAAATCAACCATCGCTTTCTGGACATCGTACGCATGACCTTCCCCAACGATATCGGCCGAGTTGAGCGGATGTCGATCATCGAGGAAGGCGCGGAAAAACAGGTGCGCATGGCGAACCTCGCCTGCATCGGCAGTTACTCCATCAACGGCGTCGCCGAGCTACAATCCGACCTTTTGCGGACGCGCGTATTCCCCGACTTCGCCGCCCTGTGGCCCGAGAAATTTGGCAACAAGACCAACGGCGTCACGCCGCGCCGCTTCATGCGTTTGGCGAATCCCATCCTGTCGGAACTGATTACCGAGCGTATCGGCGCCGACTGGCTGACCAACCTCGAGGAGCTGGCGCGTCTGGAGGATTATGTCGATGATGCTGACTTCCGAAGCGCCTGGCGCGATATGAAGAAGGCCAACAAGGAACGGCTGGCGAACTACATCGCCGACCGCTGCGACTTGACCATCAACACGGACTCGCTGTTTGACATCATGGTCAAGCGGCTGCACGAGTACAAACGACAGCTCCTGAAGACCTTGCACATCATTCATCTTTATCAGCGGCTGAAGCTGGATCCGAACGCGGAGCAAGCGCCGAGGACATTCATATTCGGCGCCAAAGCCGCGCCCGGCTACCACATGGCGAAGTTGATCATCAAGTTGATCAACTCGGTGGCCGCCGTAGTCAACCGCGATCCGGTCTCGGTGGATCGGCTGCGGGTGGTATTCATCCCCAACTTCAATGTCACCGCGGGTCAGCTGATCTATCCCGGCGCTGATGTGTCGGAGCAGATCTCCCTTGCGGGCAAGGAAGCATCCGGCACCGGCAATATGAAGTTCGCGCTCAACGGCGCCCTGACCATCGGCACGCTGGACGGCGCCAATATCGAGATCCGCGAACGCGTCGGCACGGAGAACTTTTTCCTCTTTGGCTTGACAACGGAAGAAGTCTTCGCAACCAAAGAAAGTGGCTATGACCCGCGCGCCTACATCGAAACGAACGCGGACTTGCGCGGGGCGATTGACTGGATTGCTAGTGGGCAGTTTTCTGGTGGCGATACAGATATATTCCGCCCAATCGTTGACTCACTGATCTATCATGACGAGTATATGCTCTGCGCCGATTTCGCCGATTATCTCGCCTGCCAGGGCAAAGTGGAGGAAGCTTACGCCGATCAGGAGCGCTGGACGACGATGTCCATCCTCAACGCAGCGCGTTCGGGCTTCTTCTCTTCCGATCGGACGATTGCGGAATACAATCGCGATATCTGGCGCGCCTCGACGCTGGACCTGGTCAAGGACAATTGACATCGGAGTCACGAAGTTTATATGCCATAGGCTGCTGCTTGCGGCATTAGTGCCATAGGTTACAATTGGAGCGTGCTCGGCTCGATAGGTGTCGACTTATTGTTTTGATGAAACCACAGTGAGGAATGCGGCGTGAGCAATTCTGAATCCGCCCGTATCACCATCGACACCAAGCGCGTCATCAGCGAGATATCGCCGCTGCTCTTCAGCGGTTTCGCTGAACATATGGGGCGCTGCATTTACGAAGGCATCTATGACCCGACATCGCCCCAGGCCGATGAACAGGGCTTGCGCAAAGATGTGCTGGCGGCTCTCCGTGAGCTGAATTACCGCTCGATGCGCTACCCGGGCGGCAACTTCGTCAGCGGCTATCACTGGGAAGATGGCATCGGACCCAAAGACCAGCGGTCCGCGCGCCGCGAGCTCGCCTGGCAATCGATCGAAACCAACCAGTTCGGCACCGACGAATTCATTCAATTCTGCCGAGAGATCGACACCGAGCCGATGCTGGCGGTGAATCTGGGCACGGGTTCAATTCAAGACGCCGTCAACCTTGTCGAATACTGCAATGCGCCGAGGGGCAGCAAATACGCCAATATGCGCGCGTCAAATGGTGAGAGCACCCCCTACGGTGTCAAATACTGGTGCCTCGGCAACGAGATGGATGGCGCCTGGCAAATCGGCCATCTCGACGCGGTCGAGTACGGGAAAAAGGCACGGGAAGCGGCCAAGCTCATGCGCCTGCAAGACGATTCGATTGAACTGGTGCTCTGTGGCTCGTCAAGCTCGAAGATGCCAACGTATCCAGAATGGGATCGCATCGGCCTGGAGTTGTGTTGGGAGCTTGTGGATTATCACTCGATGCACTACTACGCTGACAACTTGGCCGACGATACGCCAAGCTTCCTGAGCCTCAGCGCCGCTTTTGAAGACTATGTCGAAACCGTGGCTGCTGTATTGCGTTACGTCAAAGCCAAAACGCGCTCGAAGCATGATGTGCGCCTCTCCTGGGATGAGTGGAACGTCTGGTACAAGGCGCGGGAGATATCGGATATGCGCGGCGGCTGGAGCGAAGCGCCGCACCTGATTGAAGAGATCTATAACCTGGAAGACGCGCTCGTGGTGGCGCAATGGCTCAACGTCTTTCTGCGCCGAGCCGATGTGCTCAAGATCGCTTGCATCGCCCAAATCGTCAATGTCATCGCGCCGATATTGACCACGTCAGACAAGATTCTCAAGCAGACAATCTACTATCCGCTGCTGATGTTCAGCCAGATGGCGAGCGGCAACTCGCTGGATGTGCTCGTCGAGGCACCGCGCTACGAGACCAAACAGTTTGGCGATATGCCGCTGCTCGATGTTTCTTCGTCGCACGATGAAGCGGCCGGAATGAACGCTATCTTTATTGTGAATCGCAGCCTGACCGAAGGCATGTCCATTGAGATCCACTGGGGGGATGTGACGCCGAAGCGCATCAGCTCAGCGCATCAACTATCTGGCAATGACCCCAAGGCTTTCAATAGTTGGGAGGCTCCCAACCGCTTGACGACGCGGCCAATCTACGCGCCGAAGATCATCGATGGCGCCGCGCAGTTGAGCTTGCCGCCACTGTCCTTCACCGTGCTTGGCGTCGAATTGTAGATCTCGGCTACGGCGCTGTCAACGGATCCGAATGGATAGCGACGCGCCCGCCTTCCGCGTTCGATGTGACGGCGGCGAGCATGATTTCAGTAATGTGCCGCGCCGTCCATAGGTTGGAAAGCTCCGGCTGTGCGCCCCGCTCGATGCAGCGCAGCCATTCTTCATGCTGATTGACGACCGGCGCGGGCTCAATCTTATCAACAAGTGGCTCAGCCCATTCGCGCTCGTAGGAACTGGGGCGGATGTAATCGATCACATCGTCACGCAGAACGAGCTTGCCGGCCGTGCCATGTACGCGCAGAAACGACGATCGCGCCGGATCGCACCAGCCCGTCTCCGCCGTCGCCAACGCCCCATTTGCAAATTCCAAAATCAGCGTTGCCGTGTCTTCCAATGCCGTCGGCTTATCTACTGTCGTCATGCGCGCGGTCACATAATCCACCTTGCCCAAGAGCGCGACCAGATTGGCGACGGAATAGACGCCCATGTCGATCAGCGCGCCACCGCCGGCCGTAGCGGCATCGAAGAACCATAGGTCGTTTTCCTGGCGCGGTTCTTCGAAAGCGTCGGCCACCTCAGCGTAGTATATCTCTGGACCGCCGTGGCTATGCCGCGCAAGCGCGCCTGAGACCGTGCCAATGGCGCCCGCCGCCAATTGCCGCCGCATCTCGTAGACAGCCGCGTCAAATGAGGGACGACAGTAAACCACTTGCGCGGGACGCGCCTCGCTCGCCGCCAGCAACTGGTTCGCTTCGTCAACGGTGGTGCAAAGCGGCTTCTGCATGAAAAGATGCAGTCCGCGCTCAAGCACGGCCAGGCCGGCTTCGGCGTGCAAGGGATGTGGCAGCGCGACAATGACGGCGTCCAGCTCGTCATCATCCAGCAGCCCTGCCCAATATGTCGAAAAACGGGGCACATCGAAGCGCTCGCAAAGCAAACGCAATCGGCCTTCCCTACGCCCGCAGATGTGCGTCACACGCAGGCCAGCGATGGCTGCGATCTCCGGCAAGTGGCTGAGCGCGGCGATGCCGCCCGCACCCAGTATGCCGACATTAAGCATCGAGATACCCTCGCAGGAAGGCGTAACTGCGGCCGATTGACCCGATCATGTCTTCGTTGCCGGTCTCGTCTTCTATCGCGAGAACACCGCTATACCCGATATCCCTCAGTGCTTGAATGTAGCCATCCCAGGGCACGAGGCCCTCGCCGCAGGTGGCATCCATCGTCTCCGGATTCCAATCCTTGGCATGCGTATGGATGATCTTGTCGCCCAGGATATGGACGCCCTGGATCGTGCCCGCTTCCGAGCCGAAACGCAGCAGATTGCAGGGATCATAATTCACTCTCAGCCAGGGATTGCCGACCTCGTCGATAAAATCGCCTAGCGCCTGGGGCGACTCCTGCCCCGTCTCAAGGGCGAAATATACACCGACCTTCGCGCCATGTTCGGCGATTTCGCCGACCGAGCCGAGCAGAATCTGATAGGCTGCATCCGACTTGTCCTCTGGCAGTACGCCGGCATGTGTGGTCACAATGTTCCCGCCTAATTCGGCCGTGGTATCCAGCGCCTGCTTCGTCTTGTCGATTCGCCATTGCAGCCCGTCCCTCTCTTCAAGACCGCCCCAGGTGACCGCTCCCTGCAGCTGCGCGCAAAAGCCGCTGAACGTCAGCCCCAGCGACTCGGCGATCCGTCTCACCGCGCGCCGATCTTCCGCCGACCCGACTTCAGGATCCAAAATGCAAGGATCATATTCGACATTCACGATCCAAGGCTGAACTGATGTACAGCCGATCTCGGCGGCGACCTCCATCTGGCGCGCCAAGGCCGCGACATCGGGCGTCGCCCCCAAAGTCCACAAGGCGCAGCCGATCGTCATTTCACTCATTGTCCTGACCTCTCCCCTCTTGGAGCGCTTATCGCTATTAATCTTAGCAAATACAGCGTTCGCAGGCAGCCAATTGCGCGCAGTCTCCTCCTAGAGCGGGCATTCGCCCAGAAGATACTGTGCGAACCAGGTCACAAGGGCATTGGCAGCTGTGATACGGTTGCTCTCGTTGTAGAATCCGTGTCCCTCATCCGGAAACAGAATATAGTCCACCGGCAGATCACGCGCTCGCAGCGCCGCGACGACTTGCTCGGCTTCGTGGACCGGCACGTTGGTATCGTTAGCGCCATGCAGCACGAGCGTCGGCGCCTTGACCCGATCCAGCTTGTGGATGGGCGATAGCGTGTCCAGCAGATCGCCTTCGGTCTCCGGATCACCGTATTCGACTTTCGAAATGCTCGCCATCCATGGTTCCGTAAGCTGAAAGAAAGTCTTGAAATTGACCAGGCCATAGAGATTAACACCGGCGGCGAAGAGCTCCGGAAACGCCGCCAAGCCCGCCATCGTCATATAACCGCCGTAGGAGCCGCCCATGATGCCCAGGCGGCCCGCCTCGGCCATGCCGCTGTCAATCAGGAAGCGCGCTGTGGCGGCGATATCTTGAATGGCATCAAACCTCAGCGCGCCATTATCCAGGTTCACGAAGCGTTTGCCGAGACCCGATGATCCGCGCACATTTGGCGCGAAGACCGCGATCCCCTGCGCCAACAAGGCCTGATAATCGTAACGGAAACGCGGCTGCTCCTGCCCTTCCGGCCCGCCATGAAAGCTCAGAACGGTCGGATAAGGCGCAGCGCCTTCCCGCGGCGCATAGTGCCATCCTGTCAAGGACAAGCCATCGTGGGCTCGATACGCGAGCAAATTGGCTTCAACTAACCGATCAAGGTCAATGCCAATATGCGGGCTGCGCGTCAGCTGCTGCAAACTGCCGCTATCGATTTTCAGCAGCCAAATGTCCTGCGGCAGCCGCGCGCCCGTCAAGCACAGCGCCAGGGACGATCCATCGGGTGAGAAGCGAAGCGATTCGACGATCTCGCCCGGCAGTTCAATCACGCGCCCGGCTTCATTATCCGCCGGATTCAAAAGCTCCAGCGCGTGCTTTCCCGCGATATTCCAAACGAGCGCCGCCATCTCGCCAGCGCCGCTGAGGGCAAATTCGGCCAACTCCCCAGCTTCGCGCGCACGCACGATTTTCCAATGTAGATCGCTCTCGAGAGACAATCGGCAAAGGCAAGCCATGTCCGTATCACGATTGGAAACGGCGAAGACAGCGCGCTCGTCGTGAGAAAAGCGCGCATTCTCAAAGCTGGCGGGCGGGTCGTGCGCGGTCAACAACCGCTCGCGCCGGCCCTTCGTATCCAGCAGATATAGGTTGCTGTCACCACGATAGGCGACGCGCTTGACCAGGAGCCGTGTACCGTCGGCGCTGATGTCTTCAATTACTGTCGTCCCGCCGGCGCTCGTCAGTTTCTCGGGCGCGCCAGCATCGATATCGATGGTGAAGCATTCCATCGAGTCGGAGTCATCCACGTTCGACGAAAACGAAAGGCCCCGTCCGTCGCTGGTCCAACCGCCCAGCCAGTTGTTGCTGATTCCGTCGGCTGTCAGACGCCGGCGATCGCCCCCATCGGGACGGACGATATCGATCTGCGAATTCATGCCGCCGCCGGACGCCGACTCAACCGCGAGCCATTCACCGTCAGGCGACCAAATCACACGTGCAACTTGCTCGTCAAAGGCGGTCACCGCAGCGGGAAATCCGCCCGCTACCGACATCCGCCAAACTTGTGGGCTGCCCGTCAAATCGCTTATGAAAGCCAACTGCTCGCCATCAGGCGCAAACGATGGCGACCAACATCTGCCAACCTTCGCCATCAGCGCAATCGATTCACTCATTGCTGATTCCGCTTTTCGCGTCATCATCCGTCCTGTCGATGCACAATTGCCAAGATAGCTGTCGCCAGTAAATAGGCGGCGGCGCCAAGCCATAGCACGGCGCTAAACCCGGCTGTAATAGACAGTACGACGGCGGCTACAGAGCCAACAACGGTCATCAGACCGTTCACGCACCAGCCGAGCGCCACCTCATGCCCCGTGTCACCGCCAACACGCTTCAAAGCCTGCGGAAACGGCAGGCCCATGCACAGCGCCAGCGGAAGCAGCGACAGCGCAGCGATTATGCCGCGCGCGGTGAAACGCTCGGCGAGGAATTCAGCGCTAAGAGCGGGCCAAAGCAAGCTCCAAATGACGCACAGTATCACCACGACCGCCGTCGCCAGTTGTGGACGGCGCTCAATCAAATCACTCGAGATCACTTGACTTAAGCCGCTGCCGACGCCGCCGCCAACCAGAAAGGTGACGAGAGCCAGTGTAACCGCGATCGTCGGATGGCCCAGAAAGAGCCGCGTCTGTTGGATGGCATAAATCTCCAGCGCGATGAAACCGACGCCCAGCAGGGCGAACAGCGGCGAATAACCGCGTTGCACCGCGCCAACTCCGCAGCGCAACTGATGGGCAATGACCAAGAAAATCGCTGCGGAAACCGCAGCGGCCACTACGACAAGCGGAAGGAGGCTAGCTGGGATGCCCTTTTCGAATTGGAAAAAATAGGGTCGATTATCAGTCGCCGGCGATATGTCCGCGTCCGAGCCGGCAACAATTGCTTCGAATGATTCCGCTCCGCCGGCAACAGAATCAAGCGGAGGCTGGACCAAGACATGCGGCAGCAGCACTGGCGTGAACCCGACATCACGGGCGATCGCGCCCAGCACCAGTGAGTCCTCCTCGCTATAGGCTGTTGCGCCGATGAGAAGCAGTGGCGTCGGCGGGCTGCTCTCCCCGTCTATAAATGCCATCATGTGTCTCAGCGCCTGTTGGTCGTCCAGTCCCCGGCGGCGAAATGCCGCGAGCGCGGTGGATACGGCGCGCGTCAAAGTAATCTCGTCATAGAGCTTCAGCCCGATCTGCCCGTCCGCAGCGAGATGATCCAGATAATCGGAGAAGGCTTCTTCGGTGTATATCGTGTTTTCCGACAAGGCGTAGCCGCCGCGTTCCGCCGCCAGCGTCACCACTTGCGATAGATAGATGAGGTCATATTTCGCCTGTGACCGTCTAAGTGCGCTGCGACCATCATCAACAATGACTTCCACCTCGGGTCGGTCGTAAAGCGCGCCGGTGTAGCCACGCCAGGCGTCGACCAATTCAACGCTGGCGGCATTGACCTCGACAGCGTAGATCTGCTGCGCATTGCTCTGCAAGGCGAACCATACATCCAACCCGGCGCCCGGCCCGATGATGAAGACGCGTTCGGGCTGCTCCGTGGCAAATGGGAAAAAGCCAATATCGCCCAGCAAGTCTCTCCTGGCCGATTCCGTCGGCATGACCGACGCGGCGCCGCCGTCGACGTAAATGCGCAGCGGGCGTCCGGCGCCGGGATCAACCAGGGTGGTGCGGGCAAAGGCGTCCCAGCGCGTTTGCAAGACTTGGCCGCCGTCAGCCAACGCGCCTACAATCGGTTTCTCAGTCGCCAGCTTGGCTGAATCAATATCCAGAAAAGAACTGCTCACATTAGTAGTGAAGGCGAGGCCGGAGATTCCAATGCAAATGATTACTGCGAGCCGGTCGCGCCCTATGGAGAAATAGAGCCCCGCTACCGAGAAACCCAAGGCCGTGAGCAAAATCGCATTGACGGCGCCAAATCGGTTGAGCAGCGGAATCGCCAGGAGCGCGCCACAGCCGGCGCCCACCAGATCGCTCATGTAGAGAACACGGCTGGCCGAAGCATGCGCGCTGAACAGTGAAGCGATGACCAGCCCGACGCAAACGTATGGTAGCGCCAGCAGGATCAGCAGCGGGATTTGCATGTCAATGGCGCTGCCGTAGACGGCGAAGAGCAGCAGCAGAATAGTGCACAATGCCGCGGCCGAGCTGCCGAGCGTCAGCCCAATTTGCCGCGCCAATATGGGCCGCAGCGTCGCCGCGCCCGCGCCGATGCCGATGCCTAATATCGCGACCGAGATGATAAGGAAAACATAAGGCGGGAAAAAGATTAGCGAGAAGAGACGCGTTAGCGCGATCTCAAGCAGCAGCGCGCTCGCCGACAGGATCGCGGCGCCTAGCAGACGCTGAATGGGCGCGTCGCCCAGGCTAGCGCCGAAGTTTGGGATCAAGCGCATCTCTCAGCCCATCGCCGAGAAAATTGAAACCCATCACCGTGAAGAAGATTGCCAGACCGGGGAACACGCCCATCCAGCCTGACTGCCGGAAGAATGCGCGCCCTTCGGAGAGCATCCTGCCCCAACTCGGATCGGGCGGCTGTGTGCCCAAGCCGAAGAAACTCAAGGCGGCTTCGGCGAGAATCGCAAACGCGAGGCTGAGCGTGATTTCTACAATTATCGGCGAGAGCACATTGGGCAAAACATGGGTCAAGAGGATGCGAATATCGCCGGCGCCCATCGCCCGCGCCGCGATGATGAATTCTTCATTGCGTATGCCGAGCACGGCGCCTCGGGCTATGCGAGCGAATATCGGGATGTAGACGATGCCGATGGCGATCATAGCGTTGCCAATGCCCTTGCCCAGAGCGGCCATGATGGCGATCGCCAACAAGATCGCCGGAAAAGCGTAGAGCACATCCATCGCCCGCATGATGACCTCGTCAGTGATGCGAGTGCTGTAGCCCGCCATCAAGCCGAGCCCGGTGCCAACGATGGTCGCCACGCTGACCGCAATAAACCCGACTTGCAGCGAAACGCGCGCGCCAACGATGATGCGTGAGAATATATCGCGTCCGAAGTCGTCCGTGCCCATCCAGTGCGCGAATGACGGGCTGGCGAAGCGATTGGCAAAGTCCATGCCATTGGGATCGTATGGCCTAATCGCGGGACCGAAAACGCCCATCACCACAACGACAAGCAGCACCAGCGCGCCGAACATCGCCAGCCGATGACGCAGCAGGCGGCGGAAGGCATCGCGCCAAAGCGTATTCGCCGGTCCAAGTGGCGCGTCATTTATTGGTCCGCGAACGCTAAGTGTTTCTGAAAGGGACACCAGCAGATCTTTCGTCTACGCGTATTCAATCCGTGGATCGAGAAGAAAATACAAGAGATCGACAAACAAGTTGACCAGCGTGACCATGATCGCGATAACCATGACTGTACCTTGCAAGAGCGGATAATCACGTTCCTCCACGGCGTTGAAGGCCAGCCGCCCCAACCCGGGCCAGGAGAAGACCACCTCGACGATGACGATGCCGCTAAAGAGCGCGGTGATTTGCAAGCCGATGATAGTCACGATATTGATGAGGGCATTGCGCAAGGCATGGCGCATGATCACCGTGCGCTCCGTCAGTCCTTTGGCGCGCGCCGTCTGCACGTAGTTGGCGTTGAGCACATCGAGCATGGCGCTGCGGATGAAGCGCGTCTGGATCGACGCGCTGACGAAACCGGCGGTGAAAGCCGGCAGGATAATATGCGCCAGCCAATCGCCCGCATCCTCCCAAATCGGCGTGTAACCGCTGGGCGGGAGCAAATCCAGATTCAGTGAGAAAAAGAGAATCAGCAAAATACCCATCCAAAACGAGGGGATGGAGACGCCAATCTGACTGAACACAGTCGCGACGATGTCAATGGCGCTGCCTGACTTAAGCGCCGAAATGATGCCGATGGGAAAGGCGATGACCAAGCCAATAACCAAAGAGGCGATGGCAAGTTCAAAGGTGGGACCGATTCTGCTACGCAATTGTGGCGCGACATCTTGGCTATTGAGCAGGCTCTGCCCGAAATCGCCGCGCACTGCTTTGGAAAGCCAGGTCACATATTGTTCAAAAAATGGACGGTCCAGGCCCAAGCGATCGCGCAAACCCGCGACCGATTCATCGCTGGCGTAGGGACCTAGTATGACCCGCGCCGGATCGCCCGGGACGATCTGCATGATCATGAATACGACAAAGGTTATCCCGAGAACGACAACCAATGCCAAAAGCAGTCGCTGTACGACGTATTGATAATTCAAAGCGAGTGATCTCCAGGCGTCAGCGGCGGATCGTCGGCGGGGAGGAATATGGGCGCGAAATGGTCAGACCAGATCGCGCCCACATGGTGATCAGCCTTCGAGATAGGTGTTCATGTAGAGATTGGCATTGTCCGAGCGCAAGACGTAGCCTTGGACCTTCGGGCTCATCGCGCGCGTGAAGGCCGGGTTATAGAAGTAGACGTAGGGCACGGCATCCACCAGGATTTGGTTCGCCTGTTCATAAATGGCGTAGCGCTCATCGAAACCGGAAATCTGCCGCCCCTGCTCCACGAGGGCATCGAAATCCGGATCGCTGTAGCCAGTGAAGTTGAAGACCTCATCCGTGCGATGCTGCAGATAGAAGTAATGCTCGACATCCACCAAGCCATTCCAACTGCAGATGTAACCGTCATATCGGTAACTGCCTTCCAGCTCCAGCCACTCCGCCCATTCCGGCGCGTTGATGGTGGTGGTGATGCCGATCGCAGCCAGCTGCGCCTGCAAGACCTGCGCCTGGCGCACCGTGTCCTGGTAGGTCGAGGTGGGCATCAGCTCCATCTCGAATCCGTCAGCCAGGCCCGCTTCCGCCAGCAGCGCCCTTGCCTTGTCCGGGTCGTATGAGTAGGGCGCATAGTCGAAGTGCCAGGGGCTGCCGGTATCGATCGGACCGCCGTAGAGGGGCGTGCACAAGCCGAAGTCGCCGGCGGCGCAGAGATCGTCGCGGTTGATGGCGTAGGCGATCGCTTGACGGACGCGAGCATCGTCAAAGGGCTCGCGCGTCAGGTTCAAGCCGATGTATTTGTAAGCCAGCGCTGGCGATACGAGCATATTCACATCGGGATTGTCCTGCAAAGCCTGCACAGCCTGCGGCGCGACGCTGGTGATGAAGTCCACTTCGCCACCGAGCAATGCGGCTTCGCGCGCGGCTTCTTCTTGAATCACGGTGATTTCGACGGCATCGAGCAAGGGCAAGCCTTCTTGCCAGTAAGCCTCATTCTTGACCAAGCGCATGCTGATCGTGCCATCGAGGTCTTCGACCGTAAAGGGACCGGTGCCGATCGGTACGACAATGACGCCGTTTTCATCCACGCTGTCCGGATGCACTACAGACGTGGAGCGGGCAGCCAGGAGAATCGGCAGAATCGCATTCGGCTCTGGTGTCGTCACGCTAACCGTGTGAGAGTCGACCGCTTCCCAGACAGCGTCAGGACCGCCTACCGAAGCGACGCGGCCCGAGCCGGTATCGGGATTGATAATGCGGTTCATGGAGAAGACAACGTGTTCCGATGTCATTGCTTCGCCGTTGGAGAATTGAACGCCTTCCTGCAGATTGAATGTCCATGTCAGACCATCTTCAGACAGTGACCAATCGGTGGCCAGCAGCGGCGTCAATTCTATGTTGTCGTTGAAGGTCGTAAGCGATTCAACAACGTTGGCCAACACGTAAAAGCTCGAAACGGTGCTGGCAACATGCGGATCCAAGCCGGTCCATTCAGCGTCGTGGGCTGACTGGAGCACTTGCTCCGACATCTGCGCTGACGTCGACAAGCTGATGCCCATCACGGCGGCGACAAGCAGGATTATGGGTAGGATCAATGTCAGTCTTTTCATCTTTGAATTCCTTCCTTTACCTATGCAAACTGAAAACACATAATCAGACACGAACGCAATGCGATCTTTGCACATACCTCCCTTACTATCCAAACTATCCAAAGTTTTCTCTCGTAATCCGCTGAGCTTATTGGTCGAAGACTGCTCAACGGTAGGCCCGAACTCGCAGGCAAGATTACGTCACGAGAATATACTATGCGCAATATGACCTGTCAAATTCGAGCGCTCTGTTAATAGCGCGCGCTAACGGGCGAAGCGCAGAATTCCACCGCAGAAAGCCGCCCATGAACACGACCTTGCTTGACATAAGCTTGAGCACACGCTAATCTTAACCTGTGCCAATCGCTTACGGTTATCCGAGTATTCCATGCGCTGATGGTCCATGTTGCCTGGACGCTCCAGGCCGAGCAATGGCTGCGTGGACGCGCAACCGGCAGTATCAGCCACGATCCCCAGCCTGGCAGGCGAATCTGTGAGCGCTTTGGCGATGATGCGGTATCGATCCGCGGCTATGATCCGCGGTGATACATTTGCTTATGGTTCTGGAGGAAATGTCATGAAACGTGTATCTTTGTTCATAAGCATCGCGGCGCTATTGGCGATGATCGCCATGCTGCCGTTTGGCGCAGTTCACGCGGACGGACACTGCGAATTCGCCGAAGACAGCATCAAGATCGGCGGGCTCGTTCCGCTCTCGGCGCCGGGCGCGGTCGCTGGCGGGATCGCCATGTCCTGGGCGATCAACCGGGCAGCGGACGATATCAACGCGGACTGTGGCGTTGAGATTGACGGCGCCAACTACGCGATTGAGATCGTCATCGGCGACTCGGAAGGCAGCCCCGAACGCGGTCAAGCCGTTGTCGANNAACGTCAGCGCCAACGGCATCATGGAATACGACGGCAGACCGCCGCGGAATGCTGACGGCGTCGATCATGTATTCCGCGTTTCGCCCGCCAGTTCCATGGTCGGCGGTGTTGTCGTCGACTGGCTGCTCGACCTGGGCGTCGGCAATGTCGTCATCATCGCGGAGAATACGGACTACGGTCAGCCCGCCGCCGCCGATGAATTGGCTCGTTTCGAAGCGGCCGGCGCGACCGTAACCCAGATTAACGTTGAATTGGGTACGGAAGACTTTGTCCCAATCCTGAGCCGCATCCAAGCGCAAGCTGAGACGCCGGATGTCATCCGCGTGCTCGTGACCGGTGAAACATCCTACAACCTCACGCAGCAGATGGCGGAGCTGGGTATCGCGCCCTCCGAAGACACTATTTGCGTCACCAACCAGGTTGCCTTCCAATCCGAGCAGTATTGGTTAAACGTCCCTGATGGCAATTACTGCGCCTTCAACCGGGTCGGTATCATCCCGAGTCTCTTCAGCGATACGGCGGTTGAATTGAACACCGCCTACTTCGAAGAGTTCCAGGATATCGTTCCCAGTTACGCGATGGCTTCCTACGATGCGGTGTGGATCTTGGCGGACGGCATGGCGCGCGCTGGCTCCTCCAGTGATGGCGCGGCGATCGTAGCGGCGATCGAAACCACCGATCTTGACTTGTCCCAGGGACGCTACTATTTCGCGTACGGCAATCACAATCCGGACTTGCCGGAAGGCACGCCGGCCTTCATGTGGCATCAATGGCCCGACCCGGTTGTCACGATGATGCAGTACTTCGAGCAAGGGCAAAGCTCACTCGACGCCGCTGTGATTTTCCCGGAAGTCTATCAAACCCATGGTTCGGGATATATCGCACCCGGAACTTCACCGTAACCATCAGTTGATCGCGAGCAACTATCGTAGTCTGTTCAAGATCTTCAAGCCAGTTGGGTGGGCGCCTGGCCCACCCACTGCTCCACTTGAAGGGACAGATCTGAATGGTCATTGAAGACACTCTGTTTGTCCTGTGGCTGATGGTCGCGGGCCCGCTTTGGGCGACCGTCGGACTATTCGTTCTGCCCGGCGTTAACCAGGGGGGGGCGGATGAAGACCAAATCTCCCCAACGACCCTGAAGATCGCGGGGCTGATTGGCGGCTTTGCCTTGGGCCCTGTTGGCGTGGGACTGTTTTACTTCGAGCCGGCGCTCATTCGGCGTACAACCTTGACGCTCGGAGTCGTGCTGACAGTTTTCGGATCATCTCAAGTCCTGGTACGAGTCATAGATCCGAACTTTCCGTCCGCCCTCTGGCTGCTGCTCGCAGGTCCATTGTGGGCGGCGCTGGCGGGATATTTTATACCGCGTCATTACCGCGAACTCGAGGCGGACGATCAAAACGTTCTCACCACCGCCGCTTTGGGCGGCTTTGCCATCGGACCGCTGATTTTCGGTCTGATGTGGAAAACAGCGCCCAAAGTCAACCGGGATTGGATGATCACGCTGGGCGCCCTGGGCGCCTGGCAGATCTATGCCCTGTTTGCCATCCAAAACCCGACAAACCCCTGTGTTCAGCTCCCATTTTCCGCCACGTATCTGACGCAGCAGACAGCCAATGGCATTGTCATCGGCTGCATTTACTCGCTAATGGCGGTAGGACTTACACTAATCTACTCCGTTCAGGGCGTGGTCAGCTTTGCCCATGGCCAGCTTTATATGGTTGGCGGATATTTCTCATTCTACTTTTTGCTTCACGCGGGCAATATCCTGAGCGATCTGACCGGCACAGACGTCAGCGTCAACCCGATCTGGGGTATACCAGTCGCTGCGATCATCGTCTTCATCATGGGAGCAGTATTCGAGCGCGCATTTCTCAAGCCGATGCACGAAGGTCTTATCGAGCGCGTCTCTGAATACGCCATCCTGATTACATTCGGCTTCGGATTCTTTCTTGAATACACGACGCTGGCGATCGCCGGTCCCTTTCCGCAGAAGACGGACAGGTTCATCCAGATTCGCCGATTCACGCTTGACCGGACCCAGATTACCGATGATTTCGCTTTCGGGCCGATCCATATCATAGGCGACCGCGCCTTCGCCATGGTGGTTGGTATCCTTCTCATATTCGCGCTGCTCTATTTCCTGCAGCGTTCCTGGACCGGTCGCGCCTTGCGAGCCACCAGCCAGGACAGGCAGGCCGCTGCCGTCACCGGCATTAATCCAACCAATATGAATACGCTGTCATTTGCCATGGGCTCCATGTTGGCGGCGATGTCCGGCGCAGCCTTGATTCCGATTTTCAACTGGGTGCCCTGGGTCGGCGCGGAGATGGTCGGCCGCTCCTATGTGATCGTGGTACTTGGCGGATTGGGCTCGGTGCCCGGCGCCCTTGCCGGTGGCATTATCGTCGGCATTGTGGAAGCGCTCGGCGCCGGCTGCCATCCCGATCCCAGCCGCGGCGCCGCCTACAAGGAAGCCTTTGCGCTTGTGATCTTCGCCCTGGTCCTGCTCCTGAAACCGACCGGGCTCTTCGGCAGAGAGCAGCATTGATCATGGTGATATTCAGACGCTTTGAGTCAGCCATCGATCAGGGCATCGGCCGCCGGAAACTGGGCTACCTTGTAATTGCCTTGATCATCGCCTTTTTCCTCTGGTTCCCCAACGACACGTCGCAGTCCAATTACGCTAAGACCGTTTTTATCAGCGGGTTCTTCTACGCCATCATGTCATCGAGCTGGGCATTGCTGGCGGGCATCGCCGGGCAATTCTCCTTCGGGCACATGGCTTTCATGGGCATCGGCGCTTATGTCGCCGGCTTGATCGCGCGTGATGGCATTACCTTCGCGCTGCTGGGTGTCAATATCAGTCCTGAATCCATCTCCGCGATCGGCTCCATCATCATCGGCACCGCCGCCGCCGGCGCAGTTGGGCTGGTAATCGGCTGGCTGCTGCTGCGTTTGCGCGCGGCCTATCTGGCGCTTTTCACGATCGCCTTCTCGGAACTGTTCCGCATCATGATGTTGACCGAATATGACTATACCGGCGGCTCCAACGGCTTGTCGCTGCGTCCCCTGCTCCAAATCGCCGATGTCGATGCCGCGCGGCAAGTTGAGTATTATTTGATGTTCGCGCTTTTAATCGTCTGCCTGCTGGCGCTGTATTGGGTGGCGAACTCCCCCATTGGCTTGTTCCTGCGGGCGATGCGCGAAGATGAAGACGCCGCCTCCGCCCTCGGTGTCAATGTCGTGCGCTACAAGATCCTGGTTTTCGTCTTCACCAGCATGATCGTCGGCTTTGCCGGCGCCATCTTTTACAGCGATGTCGGCTCCGAGCGCATCATCCCCGAACAGCTTGAAATACTGCAAATGTCACTGATCATTGCTTATGCGGTAATCGGTGGTATGGAAAGCCTGATCGGGGCGGCGGCCGGCGCATTCATCTCGCGCTATCTGCTGGAGGCGGTGCGACAGGTGGTGATCACCCTGCCCTTCGGCTTAACGACGCACGATGGTTCAGATGCCTTCGTCTGGGATACGGGTTACTGGCGCTATGCCCTGTTCGGCGTCGTGATGGTCTTCACTCTGCGTTATATGCGCAACGGCTTGCTGTATCCCATCATCACCTGGTTCAGCGGGCGCGACATCGCAATGAAGGAGACGGTATCCCGGCGCGAGAGCGATGATGAGCATGCCGCGCGAATTGAGGCGGACGATGAGTGAACTCCACCTGGAACTGAATAAAGTCTCCAAGCGATTCGGCGGCCTCCAAGCCGTGGATCACGTGTCGTTCAGCGTGACCAAACCGGAACTGATTGGCATGATCGGTCCCAACGGCGCCGGCAAAACCACGCTGACCAATCTGATGAGCGGCATGCTCAAGCCAAGCAGCGGCACGATTTACCTCAACGGCAGGCGTATTGACGGTTACCCGCCTTACGATGTGACGCGCGCGGGGCTGGGCCGCACCTTTCAGATTACGCGGGCGCTCGGGCGCATGACGGTCATGGAGAACATGATGGTGCCGGGCTTGGCGCATAATCCTCGTGCCAGCCGCGCCGAGCTGGAAGCGCGCGCTCACGAGATTCTGACTTTGCTTACTATCGACCATCTGACCAATGAACTGAGCCGCGCCTTGAGTGGCGGCCAACGCAAGCTGTTGGAATTGGGCCGTTTGCTGATGTTGGACCCGGCCGTCATCATATTGGATGAGCCATTTGCCGGCGTGCACCCGCGCCTGCAAGACACGATCACCAATTACATCAATCGCGTTCACGAAAATGGCAAGGCGATTATGTTTATCAGCCACAATATGGGCGCCGTCTTCGAATTGAGCCAGCGCTTGATCGTGCTGCACCATGGCGCCGTGATCGCCGATGGCGCGCCACAAACGGTGAGGAACGACCCCGCTGTGATTGATGCGTATCTGGGCCACGACGAGGAAGACTAGATGCTCGAAATTAGAGACCTCTATGTCGGATACTACGAAGACTTGCACATACTCCGTGGGCTGAGCCTAGCGGCGCAGACTGGCAAACTGACCGCCATTCTCGGCGCGAACGGCGTCGGCAAATCCACGCTGCTCAAGGCGGTCTACGGCTTCCTCAAGCCGCATAGCGGGCAAGTTCTGCTGAACGGGAACGATGTCACGGGGACGCCGACACACCGCTTGATCGACCTTGGCATCAGCTATATTCCACAGCAGCCCGGCGTCTTCAAGCATATGAGCGTGAGGGAAAACCTAATGCTGGGCGCCTGGACATTCCAAAAAGACAAGAAACGAATCGAGAGCAAGATTGAAGACAACTTCAATCGGTTTCCCATACTGCGCGAAAAACAGCATGATCAGGCCGGCAGCCTCTCCGGCGGTCAGCAGCGCATGGTCGAAATCGGCCGCACGCTAATGACCGACCCTGAAGTGATTCTGGTGGACGAACCGACTGCGGGCTTGGCGAAACTGCTCAGCGAAGAAGTCTACCGCATGCTGGTGGATCTCCGCGATGAGGAGGGCCTGACCATCCTGCTGGTCGATCAGGAAATCCGCGAAGCCTTGAAGATCGCCGATTATGTCTACGTGCTGGAGTTGGGTCGAAACAAGTTTGAGGGACCGCCGGCGGAATTTGATGACCTGGAGAAGGCTTTCTGGGCTTAGCCGACTCCCCTAGCCTTTCAGCCCCGTCATAACCACACCCTGAATGAAGTATCGTTGCGCCAGGAAGAAGAGGGCGATCACCGGCAAGGTGACCGCTGAAGACGCCGCCAATTGCAAATCCCAACTGATATCTGTTTGGCTGCGGAAGGAGGCGATGCCGACCGCAATCGTGAAGTTTTCGGTCGACCTCAGGTAGGTGAGCGGTCCGATAAGATCGTTCCAGGCGAAGAGGAAGGTGAAGATGCCAATGGTGATTAGCGCCGGCTTGGACAAGGGCAGCATGATGCGCCAGCGCCGGCGGCAGATAGCCAAGCTGCGCCAGCATAGCCGCCGCCGTAGCGGAACCGCCAGTCAACTTCAAAAACTCTCTACGTTAGATACTCATGACTCTGCTCCTTTTTGAACACTTGCCAACAATTGAGTTTCCATCCGGGCTGCTAGACCCGGGCTACACCAATCTAGCTTGAGCGAATCCAGACGCGCATCTCGCCCAAATCGCGATTCGCCCAAAGATAGTAGGGAATCGCCTTGAAAGTGAAGACAGTCTCAGTATAACCCGTTTGGCTGTGGTGACGATAAAGCGCCGTACTGTCCTCGGCCGGCTCAATCCGAAGCGCACTTCCCGTAATCACCGAGACGCCGCCAAACAGCTCAGTATCGAACGACACGTCCAGCCCGGAATTCTCTGGGATGCAGACATTCGCCAGTCGCGGACCATTGTCGACTTCTTCCAGACAGTAAACCACCGGTCCACGCTGCAATGCGATCTGCCCGGCTGTCTGTCTAATATTTGGATGCGGCATCACCCGCTCGACCGGCATCGCCAGCGTCAACTCCACCCTGTCTCCATCGGACCAGTCGCGCGACAGAATGACATAACCCCGCTCAGCCGCCGCCGTCTGCGCCTCGCCGTTGACCGACAGCTGATAATCGTAGCACCAGTCGGGTATGCGCAGCACCAGTTCAAATTCGATGCTTTGCGCGGAATTCATTGTGATGCGCACTGATCCGTCCCACGGGTACTGCGTCTCTTGCACAAGCCGAAGCTCGCTGCCACCGACATCCAAAGACACGGCGTTGTCCTGATACATCTGCACATAAACGCGATCGCCCGCCTGCGAATAAGCGTATTCGCCGATCCCCGCGATCAAGCGCGAGATGTTTGGCGGGCAGCAAGGGCAGTGAAACCAATGCACACGGCGATAATGCCAATCTTCCAGCGTGTCGTACCAGCGGCCTTGCGGGTTGACGCCAGGATAGGCCGCCAGCGGATTCGCGTAGAAGAACATGTCGCCCGAATGGGAAAGCCCGCTCAAGGACGAATTGTAAATAGCGCGCTCCATGACATCAATGTAGCGGCTATCCGGGTCGAGATGAAACATCCGATGCGCCCAAAAGGCCAGCGCGATAGCGGCGCAGGTCTCGCAGTAAGCGGTCTCGGTGGGCATATCATAGGCGAAGGTGAACCCTTCGTTATGATGCGAGGGACCCACCCCGCCATGCACATACATCTGATGCTGGGTCAGGTCGTCCCAAAGCAGGCACGACAGTCTCAGGAGGTCTTCGTCGCCGGTCTCCAGCGCCACATCAGCGATGCCGGCGTAGAGATAACAGGCGCGCACCGAGTGCCCGTTCGCCTCCGTATGCTCGCGCAGCGGCAAATGCACCTGGCAGTAGCGATAAGTCCTCGCCCAATACTCTCCCGGGCTTTCTCCGCGATCGGCCGCCTCTTGGTCATAATAGTGCGGCGCCTGTCCCCGTTCATCGACCAGGTATGAAGCTAAATCTAGAAAGCGCCTTTCGCCAGTTTCACGGTACAGCTTGACCAGCGCCAGCTCGATCTCGGGGTGACCGCCATAACCGCGCCGTTTCCCTTCCTCAGCGCCGAAAGTTGCGGCGATATGATCGGCAAATCGCGCGAGAACATCGAGCAGCTTCCGTTTTCCGGTCGCTTGATGGTAGGCCACCGCCGCTTCCATCAGGTGCCCGGCGTTGTACATCTCATGATTGTCGCGCAGATTGGCCCACTGCCCTTCGGGGAAATGCACCGGGAAGTAAGTGTTGAGGTAGCCGTCGTCGAATTGGGCGTTCGCAATGGCGTCAATTAACGCGTCGGCGGTCGCCTCCAGTGCTGAGTCGGGATGGGTGGCGAGGCTGTAGGCAGCAGATTCCAGCCATTTGCCCGAATCCGAATCCCAGAATACGCGCACGCCGATCCGTTGGTGTGATGGCGGAGGCGCCGCCGGTCCCTCCATCGCCCACGAGGCGACTCGTCCCGTCTCTTCCAGCTTCTGATAAATGGCCGGGATGGTGACCTCGCGGTTTACCGCTTGCCTTTCGCCCCAGAAACCACGGCTGATATTGACCTTGTTCAGCGGCACGGGCCTATGGTGATGAACCATTTTCAATACCATAATCGCTCTCCTGGTAAGCCAAATTGATACTTGCTCGATGCTTGATCCCATGCCGGCGGCGCCACAACGCACAGATGCCTTACATCGAGCACATTACATCTAGCGAACATATAATTTCGGTAATATATCACCTAAGCTATTACCTAACAAACAGAGAAAAATATCCCATCATTGTGCCAAGGCCAGGAACATGCTTATACACCCTCGTACAGTCGCTCATAAGGTATTTGACATCTGGCGCAGCCCCGGTCGCTTCACCAAAAATCCAGATATCGTCGTCACCCCAAAGGGGCGATACCTCCTGATTTACAGCGATGTCGACGCGCACTGGTCGCTGAAAGACCAGGTTTTGACCACCCTCGCCAGCGACGATAAAGGCGAGACTTGGTACAAATTCCGCGAGGTCGATCGCGCTGACCTGGCGGCCGGCGACGAGCGCCTGGTGACGCCGCGCTTGAGCCTGCTTAACGATGGACGACTGGTCATCATCGTCGACCATGATGACGACGGGCACTTTCACGAAGACCAGCCGCCCGGCAACTGGCTCTATTGGAGTTATGATCTCGGAGACACCTGGTCGGCAGCCCATACGGAGAACGGGATTGGCGGTTTTGAGCCAGATCGCATTCTCAACCTGCCCGACGGCGCGCTCGGCGTCACCTCGCATCTCATGCGCGGCGAGAGCCAGGAATTCGCCCAGGTTCTATGGACGTCTAGCGATGGCGGACGAAGCTGGACTGAACGCGGCACGATCGCGCATGACGGCTATCACCGCTTCTGTGAAGGCGCTGTTGCTGTGCTGGATGGGGGGCGGCGTCTCGCCTGCGTCATGCGCGAAAACCACTCCGGCGGCATCCCCTCATTTGTCGCATTCTCCGACGATTGCGGCTACAGCTGGTCCCAGCCGCAGATGCTGCCCTTCGCCCTGCACCGACCTTATGCCAAGCAGCTCGTCGACGGGCGCGTCATGGTGACGGGGCGGAACGTGAACGGCGGACTGGGAACCTATGCCTGGGTCGGCGACTTGGAAGAAGCAGCCGGTCAATACGCTGTCGGCGGACCGCGGCGAAAGTATGACGCGACTATCATGGGGGACGCGCTGTTGGTCCAGAATCGGCCTGAGCATGAATGCCGCTATACGCTGCTACCGCCCGAATCCACCTTCAGCGATGTCGACTTTGAGGCCGAGCTACGGGTCGAAGCCTCGGCGGGACGCGGGGATGTCGCTTTCATGTCGATCTCCCGCTTGGGGCAGTTGCTGAAAATCGCGCCTGACCACATTTCAATCACCCGCGGTCGGCACGAAGTCAGACACTTGGCCGATATGACTCGCTATCGCACAGTCGCCCTGCGGCATCGGCGAGGATGGCTGCGGGTTCAACTGGACGGCGAGGCTGTTCTGCACAGTTGCGTCTTCCGCGAAGAGGCGCCGGCGAATGACTTCCACGGCGGCGATCCACTGCGGCGCACGCAGTTCGGTCAATGGGGCGATAGCGGCCGCAGCTATTGGCGGCGAGTATCTTATCGCTTGAACAATCAGAAGCTCGACGATTTCAGGTGGGAGTGGTCAGCCGAGTCGGGCGCGCACCCCGATCAATATCAGCGCGACCGCATGATTCAGATTCACGCCAACCACCCGGCGCAAAAGCCTTGGCCCGACCACGGCTACAGCTCATGGATCCAGCGCGGCGACGGCAGCATCTACATAGTGGATTACACCAATACCGGCGATGTCCCCAATACGGCGCACTTGGTCGGCGTGAATCTCGAACCGGCTGACATCGCCTGAGGCTCGTTTGGCTATTCAGGTGACAGTTACTATAATCTTGACACGACAATATAAATGGCGATGGGTATCAGGCGGGAACGGATTTCTCGCCGACCCAGAGCCCTGGGAAAGGACAAGGTAAAATGCCACGTCGACTCGCGGTAACGGGAATGCACGAGGCCAGCGTGCTTGAATATGAGGATGGCGCGCTGGGCGACAACGACGTGCTGGTGCGGACGGAGATCGCCTCTGGCAAACACGGCACGACCTTCGCCATGTTTGATGGCCGTAATTTCGAAGGCAAGCGCTATGACAGCGAACGCCGGCTATTCATTGACGCCGACGACGACGGCTGGGGACGGCGGCCCAGCCCAGAAAACCCTTGGGGGACAGGCACCAGCGGCTATGGCACCGTCGAAGCGGTTGGCGCGGGCGTAACGCGCTTCGCAGTCGGCGATCGCGTGGTCGGGCTGATGGATATCCGCGAAACCAATGTCGTGCATGAAGACTGGCTCTGGGACCCAGGCGAGCTCGACCCATTGATTGCACTGTGCATGGAACCGGCCCAAGTGTCCATTCACTGCGTCCGCGATTCCAACATTCGCTACGGCGACCGCGTCGCCGTCATCGGGCTGGGCGCGCTGGGGCTGCTGGCGGTGAGCATCGCCAAAGCGGCGGGCGCGGAGACCCTGGTCGCCGTAGACTTCCTGCCCAAACGGCGGGCGCTGGCCGAGGAGTTTGGCGCTGACCATAGTCTTGACTCAAGCGACGGCGATGTCGCCTTGGCCATACGTGATCTGACCGACAACATGGGCGTCGATGTCTGCATCGAGTTGACCGGCGTCTACCCGGGCTTGAATACCGCCATTTCCAGCGCGCGATTCAACGGGACGATCTGCTCGGCTGGCTTCTATCAAGGCGAGGCGCACTCCCTCTTCCTGGGCAGAGAATGGCACATGAACAATCTGACAATGATCGTGCCGAATGGCTGCGGCGGCTGGCACGAAACGCGGGGTTATCCGCATTGGAACAACCGGCGCGTCGGCGATACCATCTTGTCCATGATGCGCCAAGACCGGCTGAAAGCTCGCGGCGTTATCAATCGCGTTTACGAGGGGCTGGAAGATGCGACGCAAGTCTTCCAGCACATTATGGAAGATCCAGACGACCTGATCAAGTTCGCAGTGGATTTGCGAGATTAGCCGAGCGCTTAGAACTTGACGCCACCTTGGGTCAAGCCTTCGACAAAGCGGCGCTGCAAAGCCAGAAATAACACCAGGACTGGCGCGACCATCATAAAGGCGCCCGCGTTGGTGAGCGCCCAATCGCGCCCGAAACGGTCGGTGAACTTGAAGTAACTCGTCGTGACCGGGAACATCTCCGGGTTGTGCGTAAATATCACCGCGACCTGAAACTCGCTCCAGACGCCCAGCCCCACCACTAAACCAACGGTCAAGAAGCCGGGCCAGGCCAAGGGCACGATGACCCGCAGCAGCACCTGCAGCTCATTGGCGCCATCGACGCGGGCTGCGTCTTCGAGCTCCCGCGGCAAGCTGATCAGGTACGAGCGCAGCAGAAATATCGAGAAAGGCGCGTTGAGCGCGATGTAGATGAGGATGAGACCGTGATAGGTATTTAGAAATCCCAGCTGCCGCCACATGAAAAACAGAGGAACGAGATAAAGCCAAATCGGCACTGTCGAAGCCACCAGCAAATAGATCATGACGAAATTCGCGCCCGGTGGATTCTTGCGCGCCAGACTGTACGCCGCCAATCCGCCGAGAACTAGCTCCGCGGCGACTGTGCCGATGACGTAAATGACGCTGTTCTTAAATGTGCGCTCAAATTCACCCTGTTCCCAAGCGCGACCGAAATTATCCAAACGCCATTCTTGCGGTAAGCCCAGCGGATTCAAGCCCATTTCAGCATTGGACTTGAATGAGTTGACCGCGAGCAAGACCACCGGACCCAACGAGAATACGACCAAGATGGACAAGAAAATGTGATTGAACGCTGTGCTCTCGCGCTGCCTGCGGAAGATAAACAGTTCGCGCTTGGCAATCATATGTCCCATCCTCTCTTGCGCAGAAAGGCGAAAGCGCAGACAATCAGTCCGGCAAATACGCAGATTGTCATGCCCTGCGCCGCGGCGTAACCGGCTTCAAAGCGCTGAAATGCGTTCTTGTAAATGTCGATGCCGAGCACCTCGGTGGCGCCGGCTGGTCCTCCCCCCGTCAGAATGAAAATATAGTCGAAGACGAGGAAGGCCCAGATCATCACCATCATCATCATGAAAAGCACGACTGGCCTGATGCCCGGCAAAGTCACATGCCAGAACTCCCGCCAGCGGTTGGCGCCATCCACCTTCGCCGCGTCATAAAGCACCGGATCAATACCTTGCATGGCAGTCAGGAACAGCACCATGAGGAATCCCCAGAAATGCCAGTTGTCGGCGAAAGCGATCGCCCATAGCGCCGTATCCGACTGACCCAGCAAAGCCTTGTCATAACCAACAAGCGTGGGCAAGCCAAAACGCGGATTGTAAAGATAACGCCAGATCGTCGCCGTCACGATGCTGGGCAGAATGAAGGGCATGAAGAGCGCCGTTCGATATAACATCGCCCCGCGCTTGACCTTCGCCAGCAGGCTTGAACCGAACAGAGCGAAGACAAACGGCACTGTGATGAAGAAAAGCATCCACTGAACGTTTCGCGAAAGGGCATCGATATAGCTCTGATCCTCGAAGAACATTTCTTCGAAATTGCGCAGGCCGATGAATTTGGCTTCGCCAATGCCGGACCAATCAGTGAATGAATAATAGACGCCCTGCGCCGCTGGAATAACAACCACAAATGCGTGCAAACCCAGTATCGGGATCAGGAAAAGCCAGGGCACAATGTAATAGCGCATGACACGATAGCGCGTCCATTTATTGCGCCGCTTTGCCTTTCTGCCTGGCGGGCTAGGCGCCTGGACATATTGGCTGTCAAGGGGCGTCGCGGTATCCCGTGCCATAGAGATAAACCTCAACTATTCAGGGCTTGATCAAACAATGCTTGGAGTCGTCGATTTGAATGCAATCGCCGACAGATCAGTTGCGAGACAATCCGGTGCTCCAGCCAGGTTTGCGCCGGAACACCGGACTGAGTTCACGCTATCGTGCGGGAATCGGCGGGATCAAACCGTCGGCGAATTCTTCTTCAAATTCCTTCTGCATGCCGGCGAGGTAATCTTCCACCGAGAGCTGATCATCGTAGACGCGCGTGATCTGCTCCCACAGCCAGACGTTTGTGCGAGCGGGCCAGAAGCTCCAACTGGTATAACCGTAGTTGCCAGCGGCTGAGGCCTGGCCGAACTCCTGATATAGACGCGCTTCACGCGGATCAGCATTGGCGAAGACGTCGCCTTCGTATATCAGGGGCGCGGGCGCATTACCGCAGACGCCATGCGATTCCGCCTGGTAGCTGGTGCTGTAATAGTGGTCGAGCACCGCAGCGGCCGCATCGGGATTCTTGGCAGCTGAACTAATACCCCAGCTCGAACCCACGCCGATGATGAAGTGCGGCTCGTCGGAGAAGGTCGTCGGGAAGGCGAACCAATCCCACTCGTTCATGTTGCCGCCGGGCTCTCCGAAGTAATCGCGCTGGTAATTGTCCAGCATCCAGGTGCCTTCGAAGCTCATAGCGATCTCCCCGGCGCCGAAGAGTGAATGCGCCTGCTGGAAGGTATCGGAGAAGAATAGATCCAGGCTGCCCATATACCAGCCGTCTTGCACAATGTCCTTCAGCGCCGTTATCGCCTCGACAAAAGCCGCATCGGTCCAGGGTCGTTGACCAGTCAGCGCTTCATAAACCTTGTCCGGTCCGGCGTGATGGCTGAGGAAGACGCTCACCGCCCATTCGAAGCAGGGCGCGCATTCGCCAAATGCCGGCCCCATAACCACCAAGCCCGCCGCGCGAATGGCATCGGCCAAGGCGTACAGCTCGTCCATCGTCTGGGGAATCTCCCAGCCATGTTCCTCGAATACGGTCTTGTTGTAATACAGGATGACCGTCTCAAGCTCTTCCGATAGGCTGTATAGTGAGCCCTCGACGCGGCCGAGATCCAGCGCCCAAGGCGCGAAACGGTCGCCCCAGCCGTATTCGTCGGCATAATGGTCGAGCGAGAGCAGCAAACCGGCATTGGCCAATTCCAGCATGAACGAAGGTCCATGCGAGAAAGTGATGTCAGGTCCGGCGCCACCCTGCAGCGCCGTCCGCTGCGCGTCAACCAGGCCGCTGCCCGGCTGCAGCACGACTTCAACCTCAATGTCTTCGCGCGGGAAGGTCTCCACCAGCAGCCGCGCCCAGCAACTGCCAGTATCGCTATCGGCCGCCCAGATAGTTACTTTATTATCCTGCGCCGATGCCGCGCCCGTGGTCAGAGCTAGCAACAATGCGAACATAATCAGTAAAATCAGACGTTTGGTGATCATTTTCTAGCCTCTCTTCATGAATCATCGCCAACAATGACATTGCTTCAGATTGAACTAACGTTTTGCAAATGGGCCTCCGTTCGAGAACAATCGGTCGGTCGCTTAAATGGTAGCGTAATGACCGCTTCAATGCAAAAACCCTCCACCAGCAGGGTGAAGGGCTTATTCAGAATCTGCTCCGCTGTAGCCCCTACGGGACTCGAACCCGTGTCTCCACCTTGAAAGGGTGGCATCCTAGGCCGCTAGACGAAGGGGCCATCCAGCCCGCGCAGAATACAATGTTTGGCGCGCGAAGTCAAGATTTGTTTCGCCGATCCCCGCATCTTATTGGGCGCGGTTCTCAATGTAGCGGGCGAAGCGCTCGCGATCGCCAGGACGAAGCAATCCAAACTGCTCACGATAGCCCACCAGTTTCTCAATCTGATCGGCCGGGATCGCCTTCAATTCGCTGCTCAGCTGCAGCGCGCGGTGTATAATCCCGGCGTTATGCTCCAGCGATTCCAGCATGAGATAGGCGTCCCAGAGCGATTTGGCCACGGTCAGCGAGCCATGGTTGGAAAGCATGATCGCGTCGTGCTGTCTAATCAGGCGCGTGATGGCATCGCGGTTTTCCTCGCTCGACGGCGTCGAGTAGGGCGCGGTCGGCAGCATGCCCAGCAGCACAACCATCTCCGGAATCAGGCACTGCTGAAAGTCGAAACCGACCAGGGTCAGCGCCACGGCGGTCGGTGGATGGGCGTGCACCACCCCCATCACATCATCCCGCTGCCGATAGCATTCGAGATGCATCGAGCTCTCCGATGTTGGTCGCAGCACCGCGCTCGCCACTGAGGGTTCATCAACCCGCTCGCCTGCCAAATTGACGGCGATCAGCTGCTCCGGCGCCAAGAATCCAGTCGCCAAGCCACTGGGAGTCACCAGAATTCGGTCTTCATTCAGGCGCGCGCTGATATTGCCGGCCGTTCCATCGACATAGCCCTGCTTGTACATCAGCCGCCCCACACGACAAATCAACTCGCGAAGTTCGCTTTCAGTTTGCATCAGCTCTGTTTCTTCCTGGAATAAGGGGCAAGCTCAGCCGCCGGCTTTCAGCTTGAGCCTTCGCCATAAGTCGAACCGCGTTTCTGCCCCGCGATGGGCTGGAAATCATCAAGCGGACTGTCGCCATATAATTCTTCCCAAAGCGCATCCAGCGTTTCTTGCTCGAATTCCGCGAAATGGCAGACATCACAGACAAAGGCGCTTACATTTGGCACGCTCAGCAAATGCCCATGGTAAACCTCGGCAAACGTCGTCTTGCGCGGCGTACAGCGCCCAACGGTGCAGCGCGGGCAAGCGTAACCCTTCGATTTAGCCTCGTTCATCGCGCGCTCTGGCTCGGGATAACACCGATCGAATGCAATGGGAAATACCGAAAGATGACTCGGCCGACGATGTCTGGCAACGAGACGGGTCTTCTGAATGAACGGGAATCGTTGCTGTTGTTGCGATTATCGCCCATCATGAAGTACTCATCCTCTCCCAGTTCCCATGTCTGGTCATGACAGCGCCGGCGGCAGACCGCTTCTTTGGTGTAGGGCTCATCGAGCGTTTCGCCGTTGATATGGACTCTCTGATCGCGGATTTCCACAGTTTCACCCGGCAGGCCGATGACACGCTTAATCAGCATGACGCCACGCGCCCGCTCGCTTGGATTCACCGAATTGAATACGAGTATGTCTCCGCGCTGAGGGGGTCCCAACAGATAATGCACGCGGCTGACGACCAATCGATCATCCCCGTAAAATGTCGGCTCCATACTATGCCCATCAACCAGCGACCGCGGTATCGCCAGGTCGAAGAGCACAGTCACGGCAACGATGAAAACAAACGTGCTGATCAACTCAACCAGCAGGCCAGGCGTCTTGAGATTTGGGCGCGGCAGTTCACCTGTATGGCTGCCAAACATTATCGCTCCTTCGGCGCTGCCAGCGTGAGCGCAGTATCGGAAATCCGCTCAACTGACAGCAGGTTCGATTATAAGATTGAGCGTAAGCCATCGCAATAGATATTGTCTGCGAAAAGGGTCGGTCTTTCGGTCATCAGGCAGTTCGCGCAGTCAGTCGCTCGCGGGATTTTCTGCTGCGCTAACAGCCCGCCTGGCTTCCCGCGCGCGGAAACTCATCCGTATCGGCGTACCTTCGAATTCGAATGCCGCGCGGAACTGATTCTCCAGGTAACGCTTATATGTAAAATGCACCTGCGCTGGATCGTTGACATGAAACAAGATCAGCGGCGGATCGGTTCGCACCTGCGAAGCGTACAAGAATTTGAGCCGCCTCGTTCCTTTTGCGTGCGGCGGATGTTTTTCAACAGCAGCGCGCATGAGTCTGTTGACATCGGATGTCGACATGCGAAGAAAACGCGCCTCCCAGACGCGGTAAGCCACTTCCATAACCTGGTGGATTCGCTGCCCATCCAAAGCGCTGATGAAAATAATCGGCGCATAGCGCACAAAGTGGAGCCGATCGCGAATGTTTTCGGTGAAGGCATTCATGGTGAAGGCATCCTTAGCGACCGCGTCCCATTTGTTGACCACGATGACCAGGCTCTTGTACTCGCCGACGATATAACCGGCGATGTGCTCGTCCTGTTCGGTCACACCCACACTCGCATCAATGACAAGCAGCGCGACATCAGCGCGCCCGATCGCTTTCATCGCCCGGATGACGCTGAATCGCTCCACGCCGGCTTCAATGCGACCCCGGCGGCGGATGCCGGCCGTATCGATTAAGGTGATCTTATCACCGAAATAGCTGATGTCCGTGTCAATCGCGTCGCGCGTCGTGCCAGCCACTGCGCTGACTATCGACCGCTCTTCGCCAATCAACTTATTGAGCAGCGTGCTCTTGCCCGCATTCGGGCGGCCGACGATGGCAATCTTCAAATGGTCGTCTTCATCGTCATCCCATATTTCAGCGTCCAGCGCGCCGAAGGCCTTCACCAATTCATCCAGCAAATCACCAACTCCCAACCCGTGAATTGCGCTTATGCCGACGACGATTTCCAAACCGAGACTGTAGAAATCGAAGACTTCATCTTCATGTCGTTTGTCATCAATTTTGTTGGCGGCCACCAGAACCGGCTTATCGGAACGCCGCAGGATTTCTGCGACGGCTTCATCCGCAGCCGTAACGCCATATTGGGCGTCGACAACCAGAATGATGACGTCGGCGTCCGCAATAGCGATCATCGCTTGATCGACGATCTCCTTGACGAAGTCTTTGCTCCCCTCCGCCAATGGCGATTCATTGCGCGCCCCAGCGGGCTGATAGACTTCTATGCCGCCGGTATCGACAACCTGAAAAGTAAGTCCATTCCAAAAGGACTCGCCATGCAAGCGATCCCGCGTCGTGCCTGGAATATCGTGTGTGACGGCGACGCGCTCGCCAACAAGTCGATTGAATAGCGTGCTCTTGCCGACGTTTGGGCGCCCCACAAGGGCAACAATTGCTTTGCGTGACATGCGAGCGATTTGCCTCGCCGTTAAGCGATAACTTGCTGGAGTATTGTAGTTGCCCCCCAGAGGATTAAAAAGGGAAAAGGCGCTTAGCGCACACTACATCAAGCGCGCTTTACCCTCATGAACAAAACGTTTAGATAATGTTGCGCTGCGCCGCTAGGCTCCGGATGAGGCCTCGGCGTCTTCCGTATCGTCCTGCGAGGACGTAATTTCTACATTGACCACATCCGGCAAGAGTGAAACATTTTCTTCACCTAGTTCACCCTGATTGATGGAGATGGACGGCTTCCGGTCATAAACGCCTGGCGCAAGGCCATTCAAGTCGACAACGACCCGGATGTTCTCGACTGTCAGAGCATCAACCGTCACAACCGGTCCCGTGACGATCGCCGAAACCGTCTTTGGAACGATTGATACAGAATATTCGCCCTCCAGTCCGATATGCGCGACCTGGATATTGTCAATCTGACGCGAGTCGATAATCGGTATGATCTCTATCGACACGGTCACATTGTTATCGCCGCTCATCACGAACAGGTCATCACCGGGCAATTGCACCGGCGCCGTTGTGACAAAGCCTTCTTGACGCCCCTCAAGGCTAATCGGCTCGGTGAAAAGCGTATCCGAAATATTGGCCAGTTGTGCGGGCGCGCCACTGACAAAGATTGACTCGGGATCGTAACTCTGATTCTTCAATGTGAATCCGGCGGGCAGCGTATCAAGCAAGACATTGGGGCGAACGGCGATCTGGCGGATATCATCACGGCGAGCGATATTAACCGATACGGTGGCCGTCTGCGGATCCAGCTCCACATCATCAATGCGATTGCCATCCGCATCAATCGCGTAGAGGCGGAGGTCTACTTCAATCGGGTTGCGGCTGGCGGACAAGTCCAACTGACCGCGGGCGGCAACGACCTGCGCTACCCGGCTGGCCGCGCCACTCACTAGAACTTCAGTAGTGTTTGGCGCCGGCTCGTCATGACGGAAGCCGATCGGCGGCGCCGCCAATAAGTCTATAACAATCTTCTTCTCGTGCGATTCGAGCGGCTCTAACTCAACGATGATCTGTGACGGCTGAACGAGTGAGACGAGGCGCCGAAACGAATCCGTATCCGGCTGGGTCACACTCACTTCTAGGGGAACGGTGTGCGTGCCGGGTCCCAGACGAGACAGGTCGGCGCGGACCACGATGTCTTCCGCGCGGCGAGCGGAGATCGTAGTCTGCAAGCCTTGGATCGTGACCGAAGCTGTACGAAGGCGGCTGTTCGTAATCTCCGCCGTGTGGCTGGGCACGATCTGAATCGGAATGCTGCGGAAGCTTCTTTTGGCGATGGGATCAGCCGATGTCACGGCGATGTACCAGACGCCGGACGCCAAGAGCAGCGAAACCGCCAGCCAGAGCAAGTTGCCGGCCATGTCCGACTTCGCGAAACGCCGAATCATGACTGCGCCCGCTGTCTGCTGCGCATCTGTATACGAAGCCGCAGCTCATCGGCCATCTCGCGCAGACGACCCCATATTGACAGTACCGTCTCTTCCGTCGGTCCGTAATAGGCGCTGAGAATCAGGCGCAGCCGCTGCGAATCCAAATCAAGGATCATGCGCCCAGCATTGGTTACCGAGATTTTGCCAGTCTCTTCCGATACGATCACGCAGAGCGCGTCGCCGACTTCGCTGATACCCACCGCCGCCCGATGTCGCGTGCCCAGGTTAGGATTCGGCAAATTGCGGCTGGCCGTAATCGGCAAGACACTCGAAGCAGAGGCGATGCGCCCGCTGTTGCCGATGATTACCGCGCCATCGTGCAATTCGGTACGCGGCCAAAACAACGTTGCCAGCAGGTCGGCCGTCACTACGCTGTCCAGTTGAATGCCGGTGCGAATATATTCCTGCAAACTGCTGTTGCGCTGCAGCACGATCAGCGCGCCATGTCGTCGATCGGACAGTTTGTCCGAAGCGGCGCAGATCTCGTCGATCACCGACGCGCGCAGAGCCTGGGGCGCCAGACGCGTTCCCAGAAAAGCCCCGCGTCCCAAGCGCTCGAGCACGCGCCGGATCTCCGGCTGGAAGATCACCGGAATGGCGATCACCAGCGCTGTCAAGCTATTGGCGAGCAGCCAGCTCAAAGCTTGCAGCCGGAAGAGCGCCGCGACCGAAATCAAGCCGATCACTACCAGCGCGATCCCGCGGAAGAGCGCCACCGCCTGCGTGCCGCGAAACATGAAGGTGATGCTGTAAAACAGTGTTGTAACAATGGCGATATCGACGATATCCCGCAACTCGACAGTTTCCAGAATTAAGAGGATTTGTTCCACAGCAGACCTTCCGCAAGTCAGCAGCCGGCAAGCTCGAATCGAGCCGCCGATAGTTAGCTAATTGTATTAACCCATTGATATACACGAAGTTACCATAGTCTATCATCTATTACACATTAGCGCCGATTAGGGAGTGGTGAATTGCGTGGAGTTTCTCTGACCTAAACCGCGTATTGGCATGTATTTTGCTCCCCTTCCCCAGCTAGCTGGGATGCTCGCCATAAAGATGGCGAGGAGGGCCCGGGGGATGGGGTAGAATTTCGGCCTTCAAATTGTAATAGCAATCAAGCCTTGTAGGGGCGGTCCTTGGATCGTCCGAACCAATAGACTATGAGTGCGGGCTCAAGAGTCACCCCTACATCTATCATTTCTTGAGATAGGATTATGGATTGCCATAATCCTCAATATTTACCACTCTCCGCACAGCGGCTAGGAGAAGAATGGGCAATTGCAGGGAAGCGAACCTGCTAGGCTAGCAGATGCGCCAGTATCGCCTTTTGGGCGTGCATGCGGTTTTCCGCCTGCTGGAAGACTCTTGACTGCGCGCCGTCCATGACCGCGTCGGTGATCTCGTCGCCGCGGTGGGCGGGCAAACAGTGCATGACGATGGCATTTGACTTGGCCTGCCGCAGAAGCTCGTCGTTCACCTGATAGGCATCGAACTCGCCCGCGCGCTCGGCCGCCTCCGCTTCCTGCCCCATGCTGACCCAAGTATCGGTATAAACAACGTCCGCCTGGTCCACAGCGATCTGCGGGCGCGTGCACATTTCCAGAATCGAACCGTTGCGCCCGGCGATGCCGTAAGCTTGTTCGCGGACCGGTCGCCCCATTTCGTAGCCTTCCGGCGTCGCGATGCTGAAACTGACGCCGAAGTGGGCGCAAGCCAGCGCTACGGAGGCCGCTACGTTATTGCCATCGCCGACGAAAGCCAGCCGCAAGCCTTCCAGCGTGCCAAAATGCTCGTGAATCGTCAGCATGTCGCCCAGGGCCTGACAAGGATGATAACCATCGCTCAAACCGTTGATGACCGGGACGCTTGCGTACTCGGCCAGCTGAACGACATCGGCATGGTCAAATACCCGCGCCATGATGCCGTCCACATAGCCGGAGAGCACTCGCGCCACATCCGGTATGCTTTCGCGCACGCCCAATCCGATCTCCTGCGGTCCCAGCATGATGGCGCCGCCGCCCAGATGCTTCATCGCCATTTCGAAGGACACTCGGGTGCGCAGAGAAGGCTTCAAGAAAATCATGCCGAGCGTCTTGCCCTGAAGCGCGGGTCTGTTCCCGCCAGCTCTCCATTCCGCTTTCAAGCGCAGCGCAAGATCGAGCAGATCATGCAACTCGTCGGTCGAGACACTCGCAAGTTCTAGAAAGTGTTTCATCCGGGGGCCGAATCTTTCACAGACATACGCTAATGCCGATAAGAACTGCAGTATAACACATGCCGGAAGTCGAACTAAATGATGTCGTCCATATCGCGCCAGTTGGCGCCGAAGCTGGCGTTCGCTCGCAGTGGCACACGCAAGGGCCGACCGTCGGGAAAGGCCGCTTCCATCGTCTCCACCACGAGCGCTGTTACCGCTTCGAGCTGGTCTTCCTTCACTTCCAACACAAGTTCATCATGCACCTGCAAGATCATCGCCGCGTCATAATTCGTCCGAGCCAGTCGCTCGTCGAGATTGATCATGGACTGCTTGAGAATATCGGCGGCTGTGCCCTGGATCGGCATGTTGATGGCGGCACGCTCTTCCGCGGCCGTGCTGCGGCGGTTGCCATTCGCCCTGATCGCCGGATAGAGCCGCCGCCGTCCGTAAAGCGTCTTGGTATAACCATTCTCCCAGACGAATGCCTTGGTTCGGTCAATATATTCCTTGACCCCCGGCATGCGTTCAAAATAGGTCGAGATGAAGGCCTCCGCTTCCGTCAGCGTCAGGTCGCTGTCGCGCGCCAATCGGAAGGCGCCCATGCCGTACATCAGACCGAAATTGACGCGCTTGGCAAAGTTGCGCTGCTCGTAAGTGACTTCTGCCGGTTCGATCCCGTTGACGGTCGCGGCGGTCGCCTGATGAATATCCAGCTCACGATGAAAGGCGTCGATCAGGGTTTCGTCCTCGCTGATATGCGCCATCACGCGCAGTTCAATCTGGCTGTAATCGACGGCCAGCAGGACGTATCCTGCCGGCGCCACAAATGCTCGCCGCACTTCCCGCCCTTGCTCGGTACGAACGGGGATATTCTGCAAGTTGGGATTGTTGCTGCTGAAGCGCCCAGTCGCCGAGCCCGCTTGATTGTAACTGGTATGGACGCGCCCCGTGCGCGAATTGACCAACGTCGGCAAGGAGTCGACATAGGTGCTTTTGAGCTTGGACAGCTCGCGGTAGTTGACGATCATATCCACGATCGGGTGTTCGTCGCGCAGCGCGTCCAGGGTAGCGGCGTCAGTCGAATAGCCGAGTTTGGTTTTCTTCAAGCCTTCGGTCGGCAGCTTCAGCTGTTCGAAGAGAACCAGGTTCAGCTGCTTCGGGCTGCCGATATTGAACTTGCCGATACCCCCGGCTTCGGTAATCGACGCTTCCAGAGCAGCGATCTCGGACTTCAATCGGCTGCTCATCTCGCGCAGATAGTCTACATCGAGCGCGACGCCCTTGTATTGCATGCTGCTGATGATTGGGATGAGCGGCAATTCCAGCGAGGAATAGAGCGCGTCAAGACCGGCGCCCCGCAATTCGCCCTGCAGCGGCTCGACCAGGCGAAGGGTCATCGTCGCGTCGGCAGCCGCGTATGGCGCGACCTTGTCGATCTCAATCAAGTCCATCGTCGTCTGCTGCTTGCCCTTGCCCAGCAGTTCGGAAATCTCCGTCATTTGTACATCGAGCGTCTGCGCCACCAGCCCCTTCAGACCAAGAAACTTGCTGATCGGATTATTCACCCATTCAGCGATCATCGTATCAAACGAGATGGGCGCCACATCAATGCCATAACGCCGCAGAATCATCAGATCATAGACCGCGTTATGCGCCGTCTTGGGAATATCCGCGTTCTCCATTGGCTCACGTAGAGCTTCGATCACGATGTCCAGCGGCAGCTGATCGCCAACGGGCTGAGCGAACATATCGGTCTGCCCCTGTTCGCCGGCGATCCGGTGACCGACCGGCACGTAGTAGCCGCGCTCGCCATCCACCGCCAACGATATGCCGACCAGCTCAGCCGACATCTGGTCGATGCTCGTCGTTTCGGTATCGAAGGCGATCATCTCGGCGCCGTTCAGCTCAGCGACCAACTCATTCAACTGAGCCTCATTGCGCACGATGATCGTCTCGACCACTTCATGCGCGTTGGCGATGCCGGTTTCGATCAGCTCGCCATGCAGCCCGCCGTAAACCTTATGCAGGCGATCGCGCAGCGTCCTGAATTCAAGCGCGGAGAAGACATCGTCCACCGGCTTCAACTCGAAGTCACCCCCGATACACGATTCCAGATCCAGCTCGATGTCCAGGTCGCGCATGATGGTCGCCAATTGGCGGCTCAGATAGGCCATCTCGCGGCCCTCAATCAGCCGATTGCGCACGCGCGTACTGATGTCGTCCAGATTCTCATAGATGGTGTCAAGGTCGCCGTATTCCCGCAGCAGCGTGGTCGCCGACTTTTCGCCAACGCCGGCAACGCCCGGGATATTATCCGAGCTATCGCCCATCATCGCTTTGAGATCCACCAGCTGGCTCGGCTCAAGTCCCCATTTCTCGCGAAAGGCCGGCACATCCCAGACCTTGTCGTCTTCGCCGCGCTGCGGCAATTGCACCCGAACATGCGGACCCAGCAGCTGCAATATATCACGATCGCCGGTCGCGATATGTACGTCCAAGCCCATATCGACGGCCTGCCGGCTGATCGTGCCCAGCACATCGTCCGCTTCCATATTTGGCAGGGTCAACTGCGGGATATTAAAGGCGGAGACCAGCTGACGAATGCGGTCGAATTGACTCCGCAGGTCCTCCGGCATGGTTTCGCGCGTCGCCTTGTACTCGGGGTAAATCTCCTCGCGCGCGCTCAAACCCTCGTCAAAGGTGACGGCGAGATACTTCGGCTGATAATGTTCGTAGACATCCAGCAGCGTCCGACTAAAGCCGTAGACAGCGCTTGTGCTCTCTCCGCTCGATGTGGTAAAGCCGCCATGTTGCAGCGCAAAATAGCTGCGATAGGCGAGCGCGTGACCGTCGATCAGATACAGTACCGGGCGAGTTTCCATAACTATAGCTCAGCATACAAATCCAATAGGCTTCGGGCGAGTATAGCCGATGGTGGGTGAATCTGACAGGCGAACTTGTCCCTCGCCGTAGTTTAAGCACGGGCGAATTGCAGAAAACGCTGCAACTCTCGTTCGCTCATATCGCGTCCCGGCTGCAGCACGAGGTAGGCGTCCGCCCAGAGGTCGCTGGGCAGGGCCGCGTCTTCCGAACAGGCAATTTGGCGCGCGCGCTCCATCACTGTGCGCACCAATGCAGCGGGCGAGGCGCGTCCCGGCACATCGGCGCGCAAATAGATGAAGTCATGATGCACGTCAAGTCGATGAATCTTCCAATTCAAGCTGTTGAGTTGAACCTCCAGCCAGAAAACCAATTGTTCCGCCACCTGCTTTTGCAGGGTGCGGGTTGGATCATCCACTAGCCAGACGAAGGCAAAGGGCTGCCGCGCATCCGCCGCCGGAGATGACGTCGGTTTCTCGCTCGTTGCCGCCGGCGCATCATTGGCCGGCGCCGCGTCCAATGCCTGAAGCATGCGACCGCCTTGTCGCCGGATGTCGCGCAGCTGGCGTCCGCCGGCGAAGACCATCGTCAGCGTATAGTCGGCGACCGACCCACGCGAATATAACATGTAATCCAGTCCGCTCTCCGGCAGCTTGACGAAGCGAATTCGAGACTGGCTGCTTTCCGCTGTCCAGTCATCGGCGATCACTCGGCGCAGAACACGAAACTTATCCAGCGGCATCTCGCCAGAAAAGGCGACGATCTGGTTGTCGCGCGTCAAGACTGTCGCGTCCGCTGTCAGGTCGGTCATCATCTGGGTCATCGTAACAGCCAATTGCGCCAGCAAGGGATCGTCGTTCCGGCTCCAGAGCGGCGCGCGCGCCAGATCATCGGCTGGGGGCGCCGGTGGCGCTGCGTCGGAGGGCGCTGGCGGGATGCCGCTCTCTTCGATCTCTTCGTCAAGCGAGGAGACCGGCTCGTGGGCAAGGTCTTCGGAGGTCGGGGGGGCAATATCTGCCGGGACGGTCGTTTCGCCAACTTCAGCTGGCAAATCCAGAGGCGGCAGGCTCTCTGCCATCTCCAACAAAAAACCCGGTTCGCGGATGAACTTTTCGGTCTCGTGCAGCCAGGCGGGCACAATGCCAGTGCCGAGCGCGCCGGGCAGTTCACGCGTCGTATCAAAAAGCGATTCCAGCGTCAAATTCTCCAACTGCGTGCTTTCATCTAGAATGGCGCCGAGCATATCTGCAAATGCCGCGCTGTCGTCAAGATTTGTCCCCTCATCCTCTGAGACCGCCGCTTCCGTTGCTTCCGCGATGACGCCCTCTTCGCCGGTTATCGAATTCGCCAGGTCGCGCACTGTCTCGCCATGGGCGCCTGCTGAAACCGGCGTCTCGTCGATTTCCGCAATAGTCAATTGCGGGTTAGTGGAAGCTCCCTCGTCTTCGACCGCGACCACTCGATAACGGATCGTATCGCTCTCGTCGGGCTCGACAAGCAGCTCGAACGCGCTTTGAACTGTGCTTCCCGCCGCCGTGTCGCTGCTCGGGTTCAGCAGCTCATAAGAGGCTTGAAGGCGCCGGCGCGTATAATTGAGCGCAAGGTCTTCCGCCAGCAGATTATCGACCAGCGATTCGATAAAGATCGTGTCCTCGCCGACGTCAACTGTTGGTGTCTCCTGCGTCTGCGGAAGCGCGACATCGGATTCTCGCAGCGCGGCATTCAGCAGCGGTATCAAGTCCCGCGCCATCACCGGAATGTCAACAACGCCTTGCGCGCGACAGACGCGGGCGAGCTCATGGATCTCGGGCTTATTCGGCGCCAGAACGATCGCTATCCCTTCTTGGCGCGACCGCACAACATCGATCATCATTGATGGCGCCAGCGACAGGTTCGCCGTATCCAGCAGCAGCAAGTGCTGCGGATGCTCGCGAATATGTTCGATCGCATTGCGAACATCGGCGACGGTCGTCACGCTATACTCGCCCAGCGCCTCCAAAGCCCGCTTGACATCGATGGCAAACTGCACATTTCGCGAGACCAATATGATCCGCGTTATCGTCAAAGCCATGCCATTGTCCGTGCGCAACTCGAGAAATACACACTTTCAATTTTAACACAGCCACCCGCCGACTGCGACTAAATCTGTCGTCGGGAGTAGTAAATATGTCGGGTATCACCCCTTGTCGAGATTGCCGCATCCACAGAATTCACCGCTCCCTGGCGCCGCCGTCGTCGTTCCGCATAAGGATGTGACAAGTGAATCGCGGTCCCGCTCGCGCGCCCCTCAGCCGGCGACCACCGGCACCCGACTGCAATCCCCGTATTCCGTCGTGAAATCACCGCTGACCCAGCCCACACGATTGTCGACATTGAGCCGCCACCAGCTGTGCGCGCTGTTGCGGCCGGTGATCGGCGCCAGTGTGCCGCTGCTGAGCACGGTGATGATCTGGAAGCCGGTGCTCGGTCCCAGGCGGAAGTTTAAGCCGACGTTGACCAATGCGCGGCAAACACCGTCGTTGGGAATGAAGGGTACATTCCCCTGCTGCGCCGGTGTGGCGATGATTTGCGACTGTGATTCGCGCACGACAACCGTAATCTCGTCGGGTTCGCTAACCACCGGGCCCCGGTATGCCACCGCCCGCAAATTGAGAGGTCCGAGATCGGCGCGCTGCGGCACATAATTGAGGATGCCCTGAAAAGCCAGGTCCCCTTGCAGCGACTCCGATGACACCGTGCGGACGATCTGATTGTCGGCGAAGAGCTGTACGCGATTGACGCCGATGCTGTCGGCAGCCCGCACCGATACCAGGATCTCCTCACCGATGACGTATTCGGCGCCTTCGCTGGGTGATGCGATCTGAATCGTTGGCGGGCCTGTGGGCGGCTCTGTCGGTTCGCCGCGGCTTGATTCGGTCGTCCTGTCTTGAAGGTTGCAAGCAGCCAGCGGAAAACACAAGATGAGAAGATAAACTACTCTATGAATGCGTGCTTTCATTAACCGGCGTGGACGAGCAGGGGTTCAGCCAATGGCTGCTCCCGCGGGGTGCGCGCTTGCATGCTCCAGGGACCGGTCCAGGTGACTTCGACCGTCGCCAGCCTGCCTTTCCAGTCGCCCTCGGCTTCAAAGAAGACCAGCTTGTTCTGCGGACTGCGCGCGCGCCACCTGCCCTTGTATGCGTCTTCGACCAGGACTTCCAACCGCTGGCCAAGGTACTGCGCATTGATCTCAGCCACGACGCGCGCCTGCAAATCTTCCAGCATGCGGTGGCGCTCGCGCTTTTCCTCAGCCGGCACATCATCATCCATGCGCCGATCGCTGACCGTTTGCGGGCGTGGGCTGTAACGCGCCAGATGCGCCTTATCGAGCTTGAGCGCTTCAAGGATGCGATAGGTCTCCATAAACTGCGCGCGCGTTTCGCCGGGGAAGCCCACGATGATATCAGTGTGAATCGCAACCTGCGGGATAATCTTGCGGATTGTAGCCACCAGTTTGCGGTATTGATCGGCGGTGTAGCCGCGCCGCATCCGCGCCAGTACGCTATCGTCACCGGCCTGAATCGGGACTTCGATATGCGGCATGACGCGCGGCAGTTCGGCGACCGTCTTCAGCAGCTTCTCCGTCATCCAGTTGGGATGACTTGTGAGGAAGCGGATGCGCTCGATGCCGACTTCTTCCGCAACCCCGTGTACGATGCGCAGCAGATCAGCCAGGTCTGGACCATCCGGAATGTCCTTGCCATAGCGGTCGACGATTTGACCAAGCAGCGTCACTTCTTTAACGCCTTGCAGCGCCAGGCTGCGGATGTGCGCGACGATCTCACCAACGCGCCGGCTGCGCTCGACGCCACGGCGGAAGGGGATGATGCAAAATGTGCAGGCATGTGAACAGCCGTAGACAATCGGCACGTGCGCGCTCACCAGTTGACCACGCTCATGCAACGGCAGAACGAGCTCGCCATCTTGCAGGGCGTCTCGTTGCGAGCGCGCGTCCGCCTCCAGCGCAAGGACGTCGGCTTCGTCCATGCGCTCCTTGAGGAAACTGACCAGCGGCGCCGGATCAGACGGCGGCATAAAGACATCGACATAGGGCAGGCGCTGTCGCATCCAAAGCGGATCACGAACGCCGACCATGCAGCCCATCACGCCGATCACCTTGTCGGGCTGCGCTTCCTTGATCTTGCTCAAGAGCTGCAAGCGGCCCAGCCCCTTGTCTTCGGCGCTTTGCCGCACGACGCAAGTGTTCACGACCATGATGTCAGCATCATCGCCGTCGCCCTGTGTGGCGCTATGCCCCAATTTCTCCAGCTCGGATGCCAGCAGCTGCGAGTCGGCCACGTTCATCTGACAGCCGAGCGTCCAGATGTGATATTGCATGGAATCGGTCTTCACCCGCTCGTTGCCTTCGGGCGTATTCTAGTCGATGCCGCCCAGCCGGTCAATTCGCTTTACGCGCCCTAAGCCCAGATGATCTTGCCCGGCACGATCGAGGTATACAGGTATTCGTGATAGGGCAAGACGCGCACCGAGAAGCCGACGTGACCCGTTTTCAGATAGATGTGATCGGCAGCGTATGTGTAGGCGCCGCTGCCGTTTTCGCTTTTGAGCCGCATGTCAACAGCAGCCCCTTCGCGAATGTTGCCGGTGGAATCCAGCATGCCAAAATAGAGCTGAACGCGCACATCGCGCGGACACAGCTGCCCGAGCGCGATGCGCGCATGGATTGTCGTCGAGCTGCCAATCTCGACATCGCCATCACGGATATCCACATCGAGAACGGCTACATCGTGCCAGACCTGGTCAAGGTGGCGTCGCCAGTCGACAAAGTCGGCCGTGCCCTTAAAGCTCGAACAGCTCATCGCCTGGCTCACCTGGAAGCGCGGCATATAAAACTCTTCTGTGTATTGCTGGACCATGCGATGCGTGTTGAAGCGTGGCGCCAGTTCCTGCATGCTGCGCTTGACCCGGCGGATCCATTCACGCGGCAGGCCATCGCGCGCCTGTCGATAGAAAAGCGGCACAATATCTTGCTCGAGCAAATTGTAAAGCGCCTGACTCTCGACGTAGTCCTGATGCGCCCATTCGTCTTCGCGATATTCTTCGCCCTGCCCGATTGACCAGCCGATATCGCCGCGATAAGCCTCCGCCCACCAGCCATCAGGGATGCTGCAATTGAGCCCGCCATTGTAGATGACCTTCATACCGCTGGTCCCGCTGGCTTCTTTCGGGCGGCGCGGATTATTCAGCCAGACATCGACTCCCTGCACCATATAGCGAGCGACATTCATGTCGTAGTTTTCCAGAAAGACAATCGAATGGCGGAAATCCGGGTCACGCGCCACATTGACAATCGTGCGGATTAACTCCTTGCCTTCGTTGTCATGCGGATGCGCCTTGCCAGCGAAGATGAATTGCACGGGACGGTCGGCATCAGTCACCAGTTTGCGCAGGCGGCCAAGGTCGCGGAAGATCAGGGTGGCGCGCTTATAGGTCGCGAAACGCCGGCCGAATCCGATCGTGAGCGCATCGGGATTCAGCACTTCGTCCGCCTCTTCGATTTCCGTCTGCGAGAGGCCGCGGCGCTGCAATTGCTCGCGCAGACGGTCGCGCGCAAAAGCGACGAGCCGCTCGCGCCGCCGGACGTGGGTGCGCCAGAGCTCGGCATCGGGGATGCTCGCGACGCCCGCCCAGACTTCGGGCCTCGATTCTTCGGAGCGCCAGCCCGGATCAAGATAGCGATCAAAGAGCTGCGCCATCTCCTGGCTGACCCAGGTCTGCACGTGCACGCCGTTGGTGATTGCCTGGATCGGCACCTCATGCACCGGCACATTGGGATAAACCCACTTCCACATTTCGCGTGAAACGGCGCCATGCAGTTGCGCGACGCCATTGGTGCCCGACGACAGATTCAGCGCCATGACGGACAGCGAGAAGAGCTCGTAATGGCCCATGTTCTCACGCCCCAGATCGAGAAACTGTTCGCGCGACAAACCAAGTTCAGCCATCAAGTCGGTGAAATGCTCGTCGATCAGATCGAATTCGAAGCGCTCCAAGCCAGCTGGCACCGGCGTATGCACGGTGAAGACGCTGCTCGCCGCAGTCATCGCCTTTGCTTCTTCAAAGGAAAGATGATGATCGCAAATGTAGTTGTGAATGCGCTCTAAAAGCAGGAAGGCTGAATGCCCCTCATTCATGTGGAAGACATCGGCCTCGATGCCCAGGGCGCGCAGCAGCCGAACGCCGCCAATGCCTAGCAGCATCTCCTGCCGGATGCGCGTGCGCCGGTCGCCCCCATAAAGACGGTCGGTCAAGTTGCGATCTTCTTCCAGCAGGTTGTCGTCGATATTACTGTCCAGCAAATAGATGGAAGCGCGACCCACCTGCACTTTCCAGACCTGGGCATAGAGCTCGCGTCCGGGCAAGGGCAGCGAAACCTTAATTGCTTGGCCGCCGGCGTCCGTCTGGAGCTTTACCGGCAGGTTGACGTAGTCGTTAAGCGGGTAAGACTCGAGCTGAAAGCCATCCGCATTGAGATACTGCTGGAAGTAGCCTTCCTGGTAGAGTATGCCCACGCCAACCAGGGGGATGCCCAAATCGCTGGCGCTTTTGAGATGGTCGCCGCTAAGCACGCCCAGACCGCCGGAGTAATTCTGCAGGCACTCCGTCAAGCCGAATTCCATAGAGAAGTAGGCGATGACCGGCTGCCGCTCTAGCAGAGCATATTGTCCGGCGAACCAGGTATTTTCAGCGCTCATGTAATCATCGAAGGAGCGGCATATACGGGCGTAATGCGCCATGAAGGACGTATCGTGAACCAGCGCGTTTAGCCGCTCCTGGCTCATCCGACCCAGCATCCATTCGGGGTTGTGCCCCGTCTCCTCCCACAGATCTGGATCAAGCCGGCGAAACAAGGCAATGGATTCGTGGTCCCATGACCAGCGAAGGTTGTAGGTTAATTCATGCAAACGCCCCAATTGAGGCGGCAGCTTTGGCGCCACATTGACGCGCGCGACCGGCTGTACCATGCCTCCGCTCCCTCGCAAACGACGAAAAGTTCAGGTTTACAAGTCGCTTATTCTAGCGCTGTTTCCGCTCAATTCCACCTCGATTGTGATGACGGAAGTGGTGAATTGTGGATATTTGCCACTCCCAATCCGTGCATTCTGTTTCAATCTGAATGCCACTTATGGTAGGATAGAAATGTCACTGCTTTACTCTTGATGTTTGCTCAACTCACGGAGAGGTCGCGTGCTGAAGAAACAGTACCTGAAAAGCAAGGACATCCGCGTCTTAGAGGTCCGGCAATGATAAAAAAGACGCTACGCAAGGACGGAAGCCTTCATGTCAGCTTCTACACTGAGCCGTTGCCCGAAGCCAAAACTGTTCATTTGGTCGGCAGTTTTAATGACTGGGACACAAGCGACCATCCCATGCGGCGGCTTAAAGATGGCCGCTTTATGGCGATGAGGCGGTTCGAGATGAACTGTCGTCACGAATACCGTTATCTTGTGGATGGCGAAACGTGGAGAAACGACGCGGACGCGGAGAGTTACACGCCAAACCCCTATGGCAGCGACAACTGCGTTGTTACAACTTATGTGGAAGAATCGCTTTAAGCCAATCCTCCGCCGCGCCTAACTGTTCGCTTTGTCGCGCCAGGCGAGCAAGGTTTCGACCCGGTCATATTTCGGCGGCGCCTCAGTCATCAGGATGAAATGTGTGCAGCCCGCTTCGGCATAGGCGTCCAGGCTGTCGTCAATATCATCCTCGCGAGTGAGCGACACGGTCCGCTCAATGTCAGCCGGGTCGCGTCCAACTTCTGCACACCAATTGTCGAGGACGCGATTCTTGTGCGCCCAGGATTCCGGCGGACCGAATCCGTTCCACAAGTCTGCATGTAACGCGGTCAGCTTCAGCGTGACCTTCTCGCCACCGCCGCCAATCATGATCGGGATGGGATTGCGAACGGGCGGCGGCAGCTCTTTGCGCATGCGTTCCTTAATGATCGGAAGCGCTTCACCCAGATCCCGAAGTCGGCTGCCAGCCGTGCCAAATTCATATCCGAACTCGACATAATCTTTCTCGAACCAGCCAGCGCCGATGCCGAGGATCAAGCGCCCGCCGCTGATATGATCGACAGTGTTGGCCATCTGCGTCAAAAGCGCTGGATTACGATAGCTATTGCAAGTGACCAGCGTGCCGATCTCCACGCTGGACGTCAGCATGGCGATCGCCGTCAGCAGCGTCCAGCCTTCAAAATGCTCCCCGGCGCCTTCGCCATATAGCGGGAAGAAATGATCCCAATTCCAGATCGTATCGACGCCCAGCGCTTCCGTCGCCTTGACCGCCTTTGCATAAGCCGCGTAGCTGACGCGCTGCGGATGCAACTGAACACCTACTTTCATCTCACCCATTTGTCTGCCCTTCTACTCCTATACAATCTGTTTTAATCCCGTCGTTGGCCACTGCCATCGTTGACGGCGCTTCATCTGTCAGCGCTTGGTTCCCTCTTATCGTCCCGCGCGCGTGGCGAATTCGACATCGCTGCCCTCCGGCACGGTCATATCGCTGAAGCGGGCGAAACTCTGATGCATGCAATCGGAGCCGACCACAGTGCCCGCGCCAATCGAAAAACCTGGCGGAATGCGCGCGTTCTTGCCGATGCTCGTGATCTTGAGGTCGCCCATGTCTTGCCACGAGCCGACGCGGGCATCCTTGCCGATGACGGCGATCTTGTCCACCAATGCCCGTTCGACGCGGGCGCCAGTCTCGATATAGGCATCGTTCAGGATGACTGACTCGCGGATGACCGCGCCCGGTCCGATGAAGACGCCAGGCGACAAAATCGAACGCTCGATCACTGCGCCGGCGCCGATTACCGAGCCATCGGTGATCATGCTGTCGACGATGTTTGTGTCGGCGCCAATTCGCACCGGCGGACGCTCCTCGCTGCGCGTGTGGATTACCCAAGTGCGGTCGTTGAGATTCAAGGACGGCGGAATCGAAAGCAGGTCCATGTGGGCTTCCCAGTAGGCGTCCACCGTGCCGACATCAATCCAGTAACCGCCATAGGGATAAGCGAAGATATTCATCTTGTCGGCGACCATTTTCGGGAGAATGTTCTTGCCGAAGTCATGCTCCGAATCGCTATTGTGTTGGTCCTCATGCAGCACGTGTTCCAGCACATCATAGTCAAAGACATAGACGCCCATATTCGCCAGATTGCCGGGCGGCGTCACCGGCTTCTCGATGAATCCAGTGACGCGATATTCGCTGTCCGTGTCGACAATGCCGAAGCGGCTCGCCTCATCCAGCGGCACGCGAATCGTGCAGACCGTGGCCGCCGCGCCCTTGTCGCGATGGTATTGCACCAGCATGTCGTAATCCATCTCGTAGATGTGATCGCCGGATAGAATGAGCACATATTCCGGTCGTCCCTGCCGCACAAAATTGAGATTCTGAGCGACGGCATCGGCGGTGCCCGCGTACCAGTCGGTATCAAAGCTGCCTTGGTAGGGCTGCAGCATACGCACGCCGCCGGTGAATGAGCGATCCAGATCCCAAGGTCGCCCCTTCCCAATGTGATCGTTGAGGCTGTGCGGACGATACTGCGTCAAGACCAGCACATCAAAGACATTCGAGTTGACACAATTGCTAAGGGCAAAATCAATTATCCGATACTTGCCGCCGAAGGGCACGGCCGGCTTGGCGCGCTTGATTGTCAGGACGCCCAATCGCGTCCCTTTGCCTCCCGCGAGGATCACCGCCTTAATCTTCACCGCCCACTCCTGATGTCATGCTTTGCCCCGTCGAGCGTCGACTGATCGCCATTGCAGTTTTGCGCTGTCCTTTACATTTTTTCCGCTTGAGCCTTGTCGCGGGCTTGTTCGTAGAGCGCGATATATTCCTTTGCGCTCTTCGTCCAACTGAAATCCGCGCGCATGCCACGTTCCTGCATCCGTCGCCAGGCATCGGGTCGCCCCGCGTAGACATCCAGCGCCCAATCCAATGTGCCTTCCACCGCCTGCGGCTCCTGCCAGTGGAAGACGAAACCCGTGCCGCTATCCGCATCGCTGTTGTCGTAGTTGATGACCGTATCCGCCAGTCCGCCTGTTTCGCGCACCAGCGGCAGCGCGCCATACCGCATCGCCATCATCTGCCCCATGCCGCAGGGTTCAAAGTGACTCGGCATCAAAAAGATATCACAGCCGGCGTAGATTTGCTGCGCCAAGGCGCCATCGAATTGCAGAAAGGCTCTTACCTTGTCGCCGAAGTCTTGATCAAGCTGCCAGAAAGCGCGTTCCAGGTGGGCTTCGCCAGTGCCCAGGACCACCAGTTGCATATCGCGCCGCGCCAGGATGTTTCGCAAAGCGGGCAGAGCCAAATCAAAACCCTTTTGCGCCGCAAGCCGGCTTACGATACCGACTAGGGGCACATTGGATCGCAGGGGCAAGCGCGAAAAAGACTGTAAATGTCGTTTGTTGAGCGGACGTAATTCTGCGAAGTTATCCGCGTTAAACTTTGCCACAAGGGTCGGATCGCAGTTTGGATCCCAGCGTTCCACATCCAGCCCATTGAGGATGCCGCGCATGTCTTCCGCGCGTCTGC
>JAAXID010000167.1 GCA_012270545.1 Anaerolineae bacterium
AGGATGTATTCGAAGCGGTCGGGCACGCCATCGGGATAATTCATATTGAGTCCGGCGCGGATCTGAATCGCGCCTTTGCTGCCTTCGAACTTGACGTAGGATTGCTGCTTTTCGGCGCCATAAGCGTGGCTGTGATTGGTCATCACGTTGACGCGCGGGTTATCCCCGTAGTCCATGATGAGCATCGAGCGGACGCCGCCGTGCAGTTCGGGCGCGATCGGGTGACTCATCGTCTTGGCGTAGACGCGCTTCGGCGTGCCACAGAATGAACGCACAAGATCGAGATAGTGGATGCTGTGATAAAGGATCTCGACCCGGGGCAGGGGGAAGAGGAAGCCCCAAAGATGCCAGGGCGTATTGCACTGGACGCGAAATTCCATGTCGTACAATTCGCCGAGCATGCCGCGCTCTATCATGTCGCGGGCGGCGATGATGAAGGGAGCGAAGCGCAATTGGAAGTTGATGGCGGCGATCAACTCTCGTTCGCGGCAGATCTTTAATATCTCTTGAGCCGCCGCGAAATCCTCGCCCATCGGCTTCTGGATAAGCGCGGCGCGTCCACGGGGGATTTCGCGCAGGATATCGGCGATGGCGCTGCCGGGCACGGCGATATCGAATACGGCGTCGCCGGGCGCCTTATTGATTGCTTCTGACAGCGAGTTGTAGAGCCGCGGAATGCCGAACGTTTCAGCCATCATCGCTGCCCGCTCGCTGTCGATATCGAAGCCACCGACCATTTCAAAGCCGGCAATGCGGTACGCGGGGTAGTGGGCGTCATGGACGATCCCGCCCAGTCCGATGCTGATGATGGGTAATGGCTTGGCTGGCAATATCGCTGATTGGCGAATATCGGTTGCGAGCGGCATGTGATTTCGTCCTCGTCGAGTGTTGATTGAACGTGCGGGCATCTCAAGCGGGTTGCCCAGCGAAGTCGGTCAAGCCGGCGCGCAAGTTGATTTCGCTGACGCAGCGCAGCAAGGCGTCGATCACTTCTTGCGGATCTCTGCTTTGCCGGCTGGCGGTCATTTGAGTGATGGCGATGGCGGCTGTGACACCGACCGCTGGATTGCCGATCAGCACGGCCGTATCATGCAAGCCGATGAAGGATTCATCAACAGCGGTGGATATGCCGGTTAAGCGGATTTCCGCGATTCGTTCCCAAAAGAGATCGCATTCCTCAACTGACAACTGCTGATAGTCCGCGTCCTCATCCAGGATGGCATTGAGGCTGCGGTCGTCCATCCCCGAGAGAAGCAAGCGACCGGAAACGGTGGATACGAGCGGGAAGGATGTGCCCACTGATACTGAGATCTGCACTTTTTCCGGGCTTTCCGCCTGACCGACGACGAGCAATTGCCCGTGTTGAATAATGCTGATGTGGCAGGATTCTCGAATGGTTCGGGCGAGCTCTTGCATTGGCAGATTGGCAACGTGGAGCAGGTGTTTCAGCGGTGAGTGTCGATTCGCCAGTTCAAAGAGCTTGAGCGTGAGGCTGTATTTCCCGTGGAACTCGTCCTTGATGACATAGCCGCTTTCGACAAGGCAATTCATCGTGCGAAATAATTGGCTGGTGCTGCTTGCCATCACCTCGGAGATTTGAGACAGCGACAGTGGCTCCGCGGCGCGCGCCAGCAGCTCAAGTACAGCCAGACCCTTTTCCAAAGCCGGAACACTGTAATTTGGCGCGGTTTTCATTTCTGCCATTGTCGCTGTCCTTCGATAACTGGCGACGCCGGACGAGCTAGTCTGAAGGTGCGAGTTCCTTGCGCTGCACGAGATAGAGATGTTGACAGGCGAGCACGATCTTCCCATGCTGGTTGAAGACCTCCACCTGCTCGATCACATAGCCGTGATCGGGGCGTTTGAGATAATCGCGCTTTTCGCTGATGGTTGCTTTGACGGTGATTGTATCGCCGATATAGACCGGGCGGATGAAGCGTATGCGGTCATAGCCATAGGAGAAGGCAACCGGATTAATCTCATTGGCGGTCATGCCGATGCCGACGCTCAAGATCAGCGTGCCGTGAGCGATACGCTCTTTGAACTCTTGCGTCTTGACCCATTCGGCGTCCATATGGTGGGGAAAGAAATCGCCGGTCTGGCCTGCGTGCAGCACGATATCAGCTTCGGTAATGGTTCGGCCGAAAGTTTCGCGGCTTGAGCCGATCTCATAGTCTTCGAAATAGGTTGTTTTGATCATGGAATATCCCTAGAACAGATCTGGCGGGAGCCTTCGTTCGCGTTTCAATTGACAAGCGCGAAGCATCTTACTATATTTTGCAGACAAAACTGTATTTTGCAAGCAAAATAGCGGGTATCCGCGGATTATCAGAGTCTGCTTAATGGAGGGACAAACATGGCTGTGAAGACCGTCTTACGAGGCATCACCTGGAATCACTCACGTGGATTCGTTTCGGTCGTGGCGACCGCGCAGCGATTCAGCGAAATACGCCCGGAGGTCGAAATCATCTGGGAAAAACGCTCGCTGCAAGAATTCGCCGATGCGCCGATTCAGGGCTTGGCCGAGCAGTACGACCTGCTCGTGATCGACCACCCATGGGCGGGTTACGCCGCGCACAGCCAAGCGCTGCTGCCGCTGCAGGAGATCATTCCGGCGGAATACATGCGTGATCAAGCGGCGCATTCGGTCGGCCATTCGCACACGAGTTATATCTTCGACGGCGGTCAATGCGCGCTGGCGATTGACGCGGCGACGCCGGTCGC
>JAAXID010000187.1 GCA_012270545.1 Anaerolineae bacterium
TAGAGATGGCGAGAAGGGCCGGGATGAGGTTAGAAAAGCAGAGCCCAGTCATTTAGACACGCTCACCAGCCGAAGATCGAAGCTGGATGACGCTGCGCGGAGAAATCGTTATAATCCAGCGAGCATACGGAACGCTCAGCAAAGTGGAGGAAAAATGGAACAGCGAACCTTCGGCAATACTGATCTGACTTGCTCAGCGATTGGCTTCGGTACTTGGGAGCTCGGCACAACGCAATACGGCGATATCGATGTTGACGAAGCCGTGCGCGCCGTCCACATGGCGATCGACCACGGCATCACCCTATTCGATACGGCGGAAGTCTATGGTCCATTCACGTCTGAGGAGTTGCTGGCGCGTGGACTGGGCGAACGGCGCAAGGACATCGTCCTCGTGACCAAAGTCGGCTTCATTTTCCATGACGACCCGGCCATCGTCGGCGACGCCGCTATCGCCGGGCGGAATGCCTCGGCGGATTACATCACGCAACGGACTGAAGGCTGCCTGAAGCGCCTGAACACCGATTACGTCGACCTGATGCTGATTCACTGGCCCGACCTCGTAACACCGCACGAAGAGACGATTGGCGCGCTGGAAGCTATGAAAGCGGCTGGCAAGATCCGCCACTACGGCGTCTCCAATTACGATGTGCCGATGATGGAAGCATGTCAACAGTACGGCAGTCTGGCCGCCAACCAGGTCGGCTACAACATGTTTGACCGGCGGATGGAATCGGCTGTGCTGCCCTATTGCTTGGAGCAGGGGATCGGCTTCATGGCATACGGCAGTTTGGCATTTGGCTTGCTGACCGGCGCCTTAACCCCCGACACCGAGTTCGCTGACAATGACTGGCGCGGAAAAGGCATGGCTTTCGGCCTGCCCCTCTTCACGCGCGAGAATTTTCTCAAAGAGCTGCGGGTCACCGAAGGGCTGAAAGAACTGGCAGCTAGATATGACAAGTCGGTGGCGCAGTTGGCGCTCGCCTGGGTGCTGAGCCATCCAGCGGTGACTGTCGGCCTCGTGGGCATGCGCAACGAGCGCGAGCTGGAGGAGAATATCGCCGCCGTCAACTGGCGCTTGACTGACGGAGACCGCGAGGAAATCGACCGCGTCTTCGCCGAAGAAGGGGTACCGACCTATGCGGTCGCGCGTCAAATGACGGACACTGCACAAGGCGGCGACTCACATGCAGAATAATCTAGCAAGACGAAAGCGCGGGTCAGCCTTCTTGCAATCCGGCCGGCGCCAGCTCGCCAATTGAGCGCTCCAAATCAGTAGCGGCGCGCGCCGGCTCGTCTTCGAGAACCGGTTCCGGATTAGCGCTGGCTGGCAGCGGCGTGTCGTATTCGTAGCCCGGTTCGCGCCTTTGCCGATCCCAGACCAGGCGCATTTCCTGCCAGGCGCCGATCAGCGTCCGCGGCGCCGGCATATCGTCCTTGATCTCCTCGTACAGCTTGCCGAGGTTGTAGCAGGGCACGCCGGCGTACATGTGATGCTCGATATGCCAATTCATGCGCCAGTACAAGAATGAAAATAGCGGATTCAGCCTGATCGAGCGCGTGTTCTTGCGGAAGTCGCGGCTGTGTTCGCGCAAGCCGCAGTGCTGGGTCAAACCGACAAAATAGGACAGCCAGTTGCCAATGAAGGCGGGCATGGTGAGCAAAAGTGGCAGCACCCAGTAGCCGCTGATGATGGCGATGAGCAATACAGCTCCGTGGAACGCCAGCAGAATTCGCGACCACCGAATTGACCGCCGGTGCTGATCGGGCTGATCGGTGTGCAGCGCCTTCAGCCATTCGTTGATAGGCGCTCTTTCGTCCGCTGGCACGCGACCTACGGCGCCCAAGAGCGTGATGAGCAAGGTCGAGATAAATCCGCCTTTGCCAAATGTGCGGCCGCGCTGCGTCAGCAGGTTGACGGTGAACATCTGCAGCATAAAGGACGAGGCGAGCGATGGTTCCAGCGGCAGCAGATTCTCGCGATCGCCCTCAGGGTGCAGCGTGTAGCGATGGTGGTATGTGTGGCTGCTGGCGTAATCATAGGGATCCCACCAGCCGATCAGACTGAACAGATAAAGGAATACCTTATTAATCCACTTGCTTTTGAAGACGGTGCCGTGCCCCAGCTCGTGCGGCGCGGTGCCGGTGAAAAAGCTGGCGACGGTCCCATGAAGGAATAGCGCAACCAGCATAGCCAGCCAAAGTTCGTTCCACCAGAAAGCGAATACCAGCGCGCCCGTCAAGACAAATAGCGCGGTATGCCCGCCAGCTTGAAACCAGCCTTGCGCGTCGCTCCGCCGCGAAAGCTCGCGCAGCTGCCCCGGTTTCATCGGGCAACGATACCAATCGACGCGCAACGTCTTCCGAACTTCTGAAAGCGGTTGATAAGTCATCTTTTGCACCCTGAGCCAAGCAAATTACTTTATTCGCCGGTATTATAGCGCAAACACCCGCTCGAGTCATCAAATGCGCCGCGCGCCGGCGGGCAAATTGTTCCATTTTTTGGCTTAGCGGCAAAATAGTATTATAATAGGATTGTCTGTAAACTTGTCTATCGAAGGATATATGACAATGACTCTTAAGCTGCGTCTTGCTTTAGTGTTCTGTTTAGTTCTTGGTTTGCTGGCCGGGGTCGCCGTCGCGCAAGATTCCGTCAGCATCACCATCCGCTGCATAGCCAGCCCGCCGGAAGAAGATTGGCGCTGCAATAATTTCGCCGAAGTGGAAGCCGATGTCGAAGCCGCCCTGGGCACCGAGATCGACCTGAACCTGATTCAGGACAATGCCAGCTGGGGCGACTACAAGAATGAATTCGTTCTGGCATCGGAAGCGGGTGAAGCGCCCGATATCATCTTGTCCGGGCACGAAGATATCGGGGCTTGGGCGCCGGCCGGGTTTATCATCCCGCTGGATGACGTGATCGGCATGCACAGCGAGTTTGAGGATATTGTACCCTCGCTTTGGGATTCGCATGGCTACGCGGGCCAGATTTGGGGTATCCCGCAAGACGCCGAAGCCCGCCCGATCTTCTACAGCAAGCTGCTGCTGCGTGACCTGGGCTGGAGCGAAGAAGACATCGAGTCGCTGCCCGATCGAGTCGCTGCTGGCGAGTGGACCTTCGCCGATATGTTGGCGACCGCCGAAGCAGCCATTGACGAAGGCATCGTCGATAGCGGCAATGGCTGGTGGCATCGCCCGAGCAATGGTCCCGATTTCCTCTATTACTACTACGGGCATGGTGGCGAAGTCCTCGATATGGAGGGCAACCTGGTCGTGGACAGCGAAGCTCTGGTCGCTACCTACGAGCTGCTGGGCGGCGCTGTCGCGTCCGGCGTGCTGCGCTCCGATATTATCGGCCTTGACTGGAACGAAGTCTGGCATCCGACGGTGGCGCAGGCTGATACCGTCCTCTTCGCGGCCGGCGGCACCTGGAATTGGCCCAACTGGGCGATCAACTATGTGGCCGACAAGGGTGGCGACGAGTTCCTGTTCGAGAACATCGGCTTGACCCTGATCCCGGCTATGGCGACCGGCAATGCCATCACCTTGACGCACCCGCTGACCTATATGATCAGCAGCGGCAGCGAACATCCCGATGTGGCGCTGGCGTTGATCGCCGCGATCACGACACCTGAAGCCAACAACCGCCACGCCATCGATAGTTTCCATCTGGGCATTCTCAACGCGCAGTTGGAATCCGAGGCTTACGCCAACAACCGGCTTTTGAGTAGCGCGCACTACATGCTCGATCACACGACGGCGCTGCCCAACCATCCGGGTTGGAACGCCTGGTCGAACGCCTATTTCCTCGGCATCCAGGCTGTCGAAACGGGCGAAGCCGATGCGGCTGGCGCGGCTGATATTGCCATCGCGCAGATGCAAAATGAACTGGGCGACGGCATAACGGTTCGTTAGCAATCGAGCAGACTACGGTTTGCGCATGTCATTTAGACCGGTCAGGGGGAGCATCGCCGCTCTCCTTGGCTGGCTATCGATGCCGGTTGGGCAGCGCGCCCGCCGGCATTGTAAAACATAAAACTTAAAAGCAAGATTAGTTTTCTGAGCAGGCGCACGTTCCGCTTATGTCTGAGCCAAGTGATAAATCCAAATCAGCGGCCGCTGTCGAAGGGAGCCGGCGCAACGCCCTAAGATCGTATTTGGGCGCCTATGGCTTTATGGCGCCGGCCGGCCTCCTCGTCATCATCTTCTTCTTGATCCCGGTCGCCATCGTGCTCTACCTGAGCGTCACTAACCTGGCGAGCTCTAATTTCACCTCAGACCTCGCGCGTATGGAATTCATCGGTCTCAAGAATTATGAAACGCTTCTCAATGATCAGTTTGCCCGGAAGATTTTTTTCAACACGATTTTCTACGTCCTAGTCACGCTCTCGCTATTTAATGTCTCGCTGGCGCTGATAGTTTCCCTGCTGACGACGCATATCGACCGCAACGCTGGTTTCATCTTTCGCGCACTCTGGATATTGCCGCGCATCACTTCGCCCGTCGTCTACATCCTCATTTGGAAGCGGATGATGGCGGAAGCGCCCTTCGGCATTCTCAACCAATTCAACGAGGCGCTGGGACAACCGACTTTCAACTACGTTTCGACTAATCCCTGGGTATTCGTGGTCGTGGTGAATGGCTTCATCGGCGTGTCCTTCGGCATGATCATTTTCACCTCCGCCATCGAATCGATCCCCAAAGATCTGCTCAACGCCTCGCTGGTTGACGGTTCCTCAAGATTGCAGCGCATCCGCTATGTGATCTTGCCCTTAATTCGCTGGCCGCTGCTCTTCGTCGTAACTTATCAGACCTTGTCGCTCCTGACTTCATTCGTGGAAATTCAGTTGTTGACCGATGGCGGACCCGGTCTCTATCGCACTGAGGTCTGGTCGCTGACGGCTTATCATCGCGCCCTGTCCAACTACTTCGGCAACGCCCAATGGGGATATGGCTCAGCCTTCGCCGTCCTTCTGGTCATGATTGGCGTCGTGCTAGCCGTCATCTACATGCGCGTTTTCCGCTTCGATGAATTGGTCGCCGAACCGCGAGTGGAGGCGCTATGACGGCGCGCGAAGCGTTTTTCGATTCAGCCAAAACAAAGGCGGTAGAAGCGCCGCCTTCACTTCAGCGCGATCTCTTCGACGCGCTGCGGCTTGGCTTTATCAGCATTCTTGTCATGCTTGCCGCCGGCTTTTTCTTCAGCGGCATCGTGCATCCCCTCTTCGCTCTTGGCAGCGTCGAAGAGACAGTGACGGATGTATTGACGCGCCTGACGCTGCTTGCGCTGCCTTTCATCGCTTACATCGCTGCCGCCAGCGTCGCTCGCCGCTATACCGCCACAAACGTCATCAGGGCGCTCGGACTGGCGCTGACCAGCACCGTCATATTGTTTGCCGCCATTTCAGCCGGGCATTATGCCTTCAGCTACGGCGTGTTCGCGCCACGACCATCATTACAGATGACGTTGAGCCAGACGACCGCCGGCATTCGCGTCGATGCCATCGTCCCCGGCGGCGCGGCCGACATAGCTGAAATGCAGGTTGGCGATGTCATCACTGCGATTCGGCGCGATCCGGTGGATTTGGACGCCTTTAACAAACGCCTTGGCCAATCGGAAGAAGACGCGCCGCTCCGTCTGCGCTTTCTGCGCGACAATGAGGAAATGCAGGAGACGGTCCGTGTCGTTCTAGTATCCGATAAACAGCTAAACTTTTTGCTTCCCGGTCTTGTTCTGGGGCTCGTCTTTACGGCGATTATCGTATTCTTGCCCGGGCATTGGGCGCCCTATATTGCGCTGGTCGGCTTGCTGTCTCCCTTGATTGTCGGTTATTTCTGGGTCATTGTCGCCACCTTCTCGTACCGCACTGAGGGCCTCGTGCCCCTTGATAGCAATGACAATTTTGGCGGCCTGACCTTGAAGAATTGGGAATCGATCATCGTAGGGAATATCGCGGGCTTGGAATTTAATATCATTCCGATTTTTATGACCTCTTTGGCGATAGCAGTTGTGATGACTGTCATCGTGTTGCTGGTATCATCAATGGCGGGTTATGCCTTGTCGCGGATGAACTTTCCCGGCCGGCGCTTCTTCCTTTCCTTCACGCTGATTCTGCATGGCTTCCCCGCTATCACCTTGCTTATCCCGATCTTCTTCGTCCTTCTCCGGTTAGGCGAGATTCCCGTCATCGGCGATTTGATCGGCTTCAATACCATCGGCGGCATTGCCTTGGTTATGGTCGCCTTTCAATTGCCGCTCGGCGTTTGGCTGATGAAGGGTTTCTTTGACAATATCCCCTGGGATATGGAGCGCTCGGCGCTGATCGACGGCGCCTCTCGTTTTCGCACCTATTGGGAAATCCTCTTGCCGCAGATACGTCCGGGTTTGCTCGCTCTGGGCATCTTCGCCTTCATCGGCGGTTGGAACGCCTACATTATCCCCGCTACTTATTCCATAGGTTCCGGCGTCAGCAATCTGCCGGTTTTCCTTGAAGAGTTGATTGATGCGACCGCGCCAGTGGACTGGAATCAGGTGGCAGCGGTCGGGCTCTTCCAATTGATTCCAATCTTTATTTTCTTCATCTTCGCCCAAGAATATCTCTTGAATATCTACGCTGGTGGCACGAAGGGAAGTTCCTAACGCGGAAGTGCCAAGGAGCGCCAGGCCATGGAAATACGAATCGACAATTTGACAAAGAAATTCGGCGATGTGGTCGGCGTCGAAGATTTGACGTTGCATATCGACGATGGCGAATTTGTGGCATTTCTCGGACCCTCCGGCTGCGGCAAGACGACCACGCTTTTGACCCTTGCCGGCATCTACAAACCAACGGAGGGCCTCATCCGCTTCGGCGAGCGGGTGGTCAACACTGTGCAGCCGAAGGATCGCAACATCGGCATGGTCTTTCAGAGCTATGCCCTCTATCCCCACATGACAATCTTTCAAAACATCGCCTATCCGCTCAAGCTCAAGAAAGTGCCAAGACAGGCGCAGAACGAGAGCGTGCGGCAGGTTGCCAACGTCATGGGCATTGGCGAATTGCTCGACCGGCGGCCCGGGCAGCTTTCCGGCGGTCAGCAGCAGCGCGTCGCCTTGGGGCGCGCTCTGGTCAAAGAACCGGATGTGCTGCTCTTCGACGAACCCCTGTCCAACCTGGACGCGCGGCTACGGCTGACCATGCGCGGGGAGATTAAACACCTGCAGAAGAACCTGGGCATCACGTCAATCTACGTGACGCACGACCAGGTGGAAGCGATGACGATGGCCGACCGCATTGCCGTGATGAGCGGCGGGCATTTGCAGGCTTTTGATTCGCCCGATGAACTTTACGATCGGCCCAAGACGCGCTTCGTCGCCGGCTTTGTCGGCAACCCACCGATGAATTTTCTCGATGTGGAGGTCTCGCAATCCAACGGACATTTTCTCGCTCAAGCCGATTCAATTCAATTGCAGATGGGCGCGGATCGTGGCGAGTCACCCGCCAGCCGCGATGGGGCGGTGGTGATGGGCATTCGGCCAGAAGATATTCAGATCGTCGCCGACGGCAATGTGAATGGCGAGATATTCGTGGTGGAACCCTTGGGTCGAGAAGATCTGATCGATGTGCGCGTTGGACCGCATAGTTTCCTCTTGCTCGCCGATACCGAAAAACAGCACCGCGCCGGCGAGCGCGTCTCACTGCAATTCGATATGACCCAGGCGCAGTTCTTCGATCCGCTGACTGAACGATCGCTGCTTTGGCATCAGTAAGTGCCCTTCGACATGTTGGATGAGCAGCTTGAAAAACTTCAGCGCTCGCCGCCGCTTGATGCGGATTATGAGCTTTCCCTGCGCTATGCACCTGTAATTCGATTCGATAGGAAAGAGCCCTTTTTCCCCTCGGTCGTCGGCTACACTGTTTGCCGTGAAAACATCGCTTCGCCTTCGTTTCCCCGTGAAATCCAATTGATGGACAATGCCGTCTTCGTCATCGAATATGCGATCTGGTGGGACTGGGATATTCAGCATGTCTACGAGTTGGAACACATTTGGGTCTATATCGATCGCGAGGGCAACATCGCGGATGCCGAAGCGAGCTGGCACGGGCGATTCCACCAGATGCGGGACGAAACGGGACAGCTGCCTCTGGCTGACGGGCGGCTGGCGCTCTATTCAGAACCGGGCAAACATGCCTTCGCGCCATCGCCGGAATGGTTGCTGCAAAGAAAGGCGAACACGCTCTCCAGTTGTGGCGCCCGCGCGGGCCTGATGGGAGTGCATGTGACGCCCCTTTTTGACGGCATCATGCGCGACGATACACCGCTGAACAACCGCCTAGCGCATACCTGGCTCGAGGGCCGGCAATTTGAGCCATGTTTTGCCTTCGACAACAGATTCGACCTCCGTTGCGCCATATTTGTTCGCTGTACTCAGCTCCTCGAGTGGATACCGACGCGCGTGTCCACGTGGCTCGAGTACCTTGGCGCGACTATCTCCCCGGAGCAGCGGCGCGTCTTGCGCATCGCCCATCGCGGTGCATCGGCTTATGCGGCGGAAAACTCGCTCGCTGCCATTCGCGCGGCGGCTGAACTTGGCGCCGATCTAGTCGAAATCGATATCCGCACGACCGCGGATGATGTCCCGGTTGTACTCCACGATAGCAGCCTTAAGCGCACGCACGGCATCAATGGCGCCGTGTCGGATTTGACGGTGAACGAGCTGCGCCGAATGACGGCAGTCGCGAACCCGATGGTCAGTTTTGACGAAGCGATAAAACTGTGCCGCGCGCTCGGCTTGGGCTTGTATCTCGATATCAAGCGGCTCACTATTGACGCGGCGCGTTCTATGTTTGAATCGCTCGAAAGCCATCAATATATGAAGAACACGATCTTCGGCTCCTTCCGCCCCGATTACCTCGCCGATATCAAGGCGGCGCGCCCCGATGCCAAGACGTCGATACTATTTGGCGCGGTTGATATCGATCCGGTGAAGCTCGCGCAATCCATCAATGCCGATTATGTTCATCCCTGCTGGGAGAATCGCGCTGAGCAGCCGCATCGCTTGCTGACGCCGGAATGGATCAACGCGGTGCGCGATGCGAACCTGGGCATCGTCTGCTGGCACGAAGAACGCCCGTCGGAGATTGCTGCCTTGCAGGCACTGGGCGTCGATGCGATTTGTTCGGACAAGCCCGAACTGTTGTTAAGGGCTTGAGCAATTGCGAGGCGACCCATGGCAGCGGATACGCTTTTCCCAACCAGCGTAATAGGCAGCTTGCCGCGACCAAAGTGGGTGATTGATCTGCTGATCGCGCATCAAAACGGCACGCTTAGCGCCGGCGCCTTGGACGAAGCGCTGGACAAGGCGATAAGTTTCGCGATCGGATTGCAGGAAGCCGCGGGCATCGACATCATATCGGATGGCGAGTGGCGCCGGATCGGCTATTTTGAAGTCTTCGCCCAGAAGGTTGATGGCTTTCAACAGGCTGAATATCAGACGCAAGCGCTTGCACCTGAAATGCTGCCTGATACCGGCTTGTCCCCACCGCAGCAATGGACCCTAAAAGAATTCAAACAGGCACTGGTCGTGGAGCGCATGACTTATTCGCGTCCGATTGCCGCGCAGGGCGCCGGCTTTCTTCATCAATGCACAGATCGCAAGACCAAAGTCGCCTTGCCATCGCCGCACATGATCGGTGGACGTCTCTGGAGCCCGGAATATTCGAGCGACGCCTACCCAACACGCCGGGACTTTATTGAAGCCGTCATTCCGATTCTGCGGGAGGAAGTCGTCGCCTTGCGCGCTGCCGGCATTGATGTGGTTCAATTCGATGATCCCTGGCTTTGCTTCTTTGTCGACCCCGAACATCGAGCAAGATTTGACGATCCCGATGCCGAGATTGAGCGCGCCATCATTGATCTCAATCGCGTTCTGGCCGGCATCGATGGCATCAAGACCGCGCTCCATGTCTGCCGCGGCAATCGCGCCCGAACGGTTTACGCAAACGGCGATTACGAGCCGATCATGCCGTACTTGCTCCGAGCCGATGTCGACCAGTTGGCGATGGAATTCGCCATATCGCAAGCGGGCGATGTATCGATCTTTGAACAGTTCGCCACCGATAAAGAGATCGGCTTGGGTGTGGTCGATGTGCGTGGAGAAGTCGCTGATACGCCGGAACTCATCGTTGAGCGGGTCGAAAAGGCGCTGCGATACTTGAAGCCCGAACAGATTGTGCTTAATCCGGATTGTGGCTTCGCGCCGACGAGCACCAACCCGATCACGTTGGAAGAAGCCTACCAAAAGCTGAAAGCGATGGCGCAAGCCGCCGCGGTGCTGCGCGAACGCTACGCCTGAACAGGGTCACGTTGACATTCGACAGCCTGCGCGCCATGTGTTAGATTTTGCTTGGGACACAAGCGATTGCCTAAACCAACAGTGGAACGCTCAAAACGATTCGACCTGCTGGCGAAACGGGACATCAACAAAGAGACTTATGTCGAGCCCTGGCCCGAAGCCGGCTTGATGGTCGCCGATAGCCCCTACGATCCGCAACCGAGCCTCAAAATCGAGCATGGCCGCGTCGTCGAAATGGATGGCGTGGCCCGTCAAGATTTTGATGCTTTGGACATCTTCATTACATCGCAGTCGCTGGACCTCGAGACGGCGGAAGAAGCGATGGCGCGGCCTTCAAGGGATTACGCGCGCATGCTGGCCGACATCAATGTGCCGCGCATCGAGCTCTCCCGCTTGATCGCCGGCTGCACACCGGCCAAGCTGACCGACATCGTCCGGCACATGAACGTACTCGAGATGATGATGGGCTTGGCGAAAATGCGGATCAGACGCACCCCGGCCAATCAGGCGCACGTAACCAACTGGCGCGAGCACCCGGCGCTGCTGGCGGCGGACGCGGCCGAAGCGGCGCTGCGCGGTTTCGCCGAGGTGGAGACCACCGTCCGCGTCGCCCGTTTCGCCCCCTTTAATGCGCTGGCGATTCTGGTCGGGACGCAGACCGGTCGCGGCGGCGTGCTGACGCAATGCTCGGTGGAAGAAGCCCTGGGTTTGCGTCTGGCGATGAAAGGGCTGACGAGCTACGCCGAGACCCTTTCGGTCTATGGTACGGAGAAGACATTCGTCGATGGCGATGACACGCCCTGGTCGAAGGCTTTTCTGGCTTCCGCTTACGCTTCGCGCGGCGTGAAGATACGCTTCACATCCGGCACGGGCTCGGAAGCGCTGATGGGTCGCGCCGAGCAAAAATCAATGCTCTACTTGGAAGCGCGCTGTCTGCTGGTGGTCAAGGGCGCCGGCAGCCAAGGCGTGCAGAATGGTTCGATCTCCTGCATCGCCCTGCCGGAAGCCTTGCCCGGTGGCGTACGGGCGGTGCTGGCGGAGAATCTGCTGGCATCCATGCTCGGCTTGGAAGTGGCGGCCGGCAACGACGCGCTCGCATCACATTCGAGCATCCGCAAGACAGCCAAGCTGATGCTTCAGTTCATCCCGGGAGCGGACTTCATCTTCAGTGGCTACAGCGCCATCCCGAAACGCGATAACCTCTTTGGCGGCGGCAATTTCGATGCTGAAGATTTCGATGATTACAACGTCTTGCAGCGCGATATGCAGGTTGATGGCGGCCTGCGCCCGATTACCGAAGCCGAGGCGCTCGCTATCCGACGCAAGGGCGCCCGCGCCATTCAAGCCGTTTACCGTGAGCTGGGCTTGCCTGCGATTACGGACGAGGAGATTGATGCGGCGGCGGCCGCGCATGGCAGCGATGATATGCCCGAACGCGACATCGTGCCCGATTTGGAGGCGGCCGATGCCTTTATGGCGGGTGAAGGCGATTTCGTCGCCGTCATCCGCGCCTTGCAGAAGACTGGATTCGCCGATGTCGCCGACAACATCTTGGAGATGGGTCGGCAGCGAATCGCCGCCGATTACTTGCAGCCCTCCGCGATATTTGACGCCGACTTCAAAGTGCAAAGCGCGATCAACGATGCGAATGATTACAGCGGCCCCGGCAGCGGCTATCGCCCGGCCGGGCATCGCTGGCGCGAAATGCAAGCGATCCCCCAAGCCAAGTCGCCCGAGGGCTTCGTCGATCCGCACCTTGGCGAGCCACTGTCGCGCTTGGTGGAGATTGGGCCGGCGGCCAAGGGCGCCCAACGCGAAGTCATCCTTGCCTTGGGACCGGCCTTTGGGAACGCGCTCGCGAAAACAATCGGCGGCTTAGACCATGAGGATGTGCTCGAGGCCATCCTAACCGGCGTCGCCTCCGAGGGCATGATTGCGCGTATCATCCGCGTCTATCACTCATCGGATTGCGCCGCCATTGGTTACGTCGGCGCGCGCTTGAGCGGCAGCGGGATCAGCATCGGCTTGCAATCACGCGGCACCGCCGTCATCCATCAGAAAGACCTGGCGCCGCTGAACAATCTGGAGCTCTTCCCGCAGTCCCCCAGCCTGACGCTGCCGACCTATGAAGACATCGGGCGCAATGCCGCGCGCTATGCATTAGGCATCCCGACTGTCCCGGTCGCGGTAGCGATCGACAATGGCGCCCGCCTGCGCCTCATTGTGAAAACGGCTTTGCTCCATCGCCGCGAAACGGATGAAGTGAACGCCGATCAGCCGCCGATGGAATTGCGCTTCGATTGGGAACCCGAGTGAAGACTTGCATGAAGACCGAATATCCACTGCGCGATACTAGCGCCGAGCACTTGCTAGCCCACAGCGGGCGTCCGCTTCGCGACATCACAGCCGACGCGATCGCGGCTGGCGAGCTCACAGGCGATGACCTGCGCACGCAAGCGGATACCCTGCGGCAGCAGGCGGAGATCGCGCGCGACGGCGGTTATCCGCAGTTGGCGGCCAATCTCTTGCGGGCGGCGGAACTGACTGATGTGCCCAACGAGGAATTGCTCAAGATATACGAGCTGCTGCGCCCGGAGCGCGCTTCATTCGCCGAGCTAGTGCGGCTGGCGGATTACCTTGCAGAGACCTACGGCGCAAACGAGAACGCCGCCTTCATCAAGGAAGCGGCTGCCGTCTATCGCGAGCGCAACCTCCTCAGACGATAGGATAAGCGGTTCTTTGGTTTGCGCGCGGTTCAAGCTTAGTCCACACTAATCACATATATTCCGATAGTATATCTCGTATTCCGGAAAGGGAGCATGACGTCCATATTACGAGCAATCGCCGGTATGCTTTTCGCTTTCAGCCTTGCCACGATCAGTATGTCGCAGGAAGAAGGTCTTGGTGTCTTGGTCCATAAAGAGCGGGCTCTGGACGGCTACACCCTCATCGCGCCTCAATTTGACAACAATGTCTACCTCATTGATAACGACGGGCGCTTGGTTAATAAGTGGGATATTGGCAGCTTCACCCGCGAGGCGCATCTGCTGGAAAACGGCAACATCGTGGTGGTAAAGGCGCCCGAAGACGAGATTGATAAATCGCTCTTTGAACTGGGCTATTCTCCGGATGGGGCGGTTGCCGAATACACTTGGGATGGCGATTTGGTCTGGGAATACGCCTTCCTTGGCGCGAACAGACATCAGCACCATGGTATAGATGTTTTGCCGAATGGCAATGTCCTCGCCATTATATGGGACTACCATCCTCTTGAGGAAGCGCTGGTGATGGGGCTTGACCCCGCAATTGCCGAGGAGATCTTTTTAGATGTTAAGACATTTCTTCCCGATGTCATCGTAGAGATTGACAGGCTGAACGGTGAAATCGTCTGGACCTGGAACGCCTGGGATCACCTCATCCAAAATGTTGACGAGAATCTGCCCAACTTCGGGGCGCCATCCGCCAATCCACAGCGCATCGACATCAACTATCAGAAATACGCGCTCAAGGAACTTTCCACTGACTGGAGCGCTGGACCCGCTGATTGGATGCACGTCAACTCGGTCAATTACAACCCCGCTCTGAATCAGTTAGTCTTGAGTGTTCACCGATTTGATGAGATTTGGATCATCAATCGCAGCCTCACTACGGAAGAAGCGGCGGGACCCGCCGGCGACCTGCTCTATCGCTGGGGCAACCCTTTTGCCTACGGGCAAGGCAGCCTAACGGAAGACCGAAAGCTCTTCCAGCAGCATGACGCGCAGTGGATTGACGAGGGCTCGCCGGGCGCAGGCAATCTCCTCATCTACAACAACCGTAACAATGTCGTCCGCGAAGATGAGCAGGCGGAAGATGAATACTCCTCCATCATCGAATTGAAGCTGCCGCTGCGCGACGATGGCAGCTATGATTGGGATGCGGAAGCCGAAATCGTCTGGCAGTACGACAAAGGCTTTTACTCGCGCATCATTTCCGGCGTCCAGCGCTTGCCCAACGGAAACACGCTCATCACCGAAGGCGTGCCAGGGCGTTTGCTCGAAGTCACACACGATGGTGAGGTAGTCTGGGAGTTTATCAGCCCCGTGCCCGAAGACAGGAACTGGCTCTTCCGTGTCCGCAAGTACCCAGCGGATCACCCCGGATTTGCCGGTAAGGACTTATTGCCCGGTCCTGTTCTGGGAGCATAATTAAACCGGCCGCCATAGAGGAATAGCGAGCCAATGACCGACGAGCCGCTTGAATCCAATATCAACACCTACTCGCACCCAACCGATCTCAAAATCACCGACCTGCGCATCGTCAATCTCGAGCCGCTGCCCTTTAACGTCACGCTGCTGCGGCTGGACACGAATCAAGGCATCAGCGGCTACGGCGAAGTTCGCGATGGCGCCAGCCCAACCTACGCGCTGCTGCTCAAAGCGCGCCTGCTCGGCGAGAACCCCTGCAATATCGACAAGCTCTTTCGCAAGATCAAACAGTTTGGCTATCACGGGCGGCAAGGCGGCGGCGTCTGCGCCATCGAAATGGCGCTCTTCGACCTGGCGGGCAAGGCTTATGGCCTGCCGGCCTATCAGCTGGCCGGCGGCAAGTTCCGCGACAAAGTGCTGATCTACAGCGATACCGACACCGTCGCTGACGGACAGGCCATGGGCGAGCGCCTCAAAGGCCGCGTGGACGATGGCTTCAAGTTCCTCAAGATGGACATCGGCATCGGCCTGCTCAAGGGCATCGAGGGCGCGATTTCGGCGCCGCCGGATGCGCTCGAACGGCATGATGTCATGCACCCCTTCACCGGCATCCAACTCACCGATATCGGTATCGACTACCTAGTGGAATATGTGCGGCAGGTGCGCGATACCATCGGCTACGAAATCCCGCTGGCGGCCGATCACTTCGGGCATATCAATGTCGAATCCTGCATTCGGCTGGGTCAGGCGCTCGATCCCTTCTCGCTCGCCTGGTACGAGGACATGATTCCCTGGCAATTGACCGAGCAGTGGCGGCAGCTGAAGGCTTCGGTGCTGACGCCCGTCTGCACTGGCGAGGACATCTACCTGAAAGAGGGCTTTCGACCGTTGCTGGATGCCGGCGCCGTCTCGGTGATCCATCCCGATCTCGCCACCTCCGGCGGCATCATGGAGACCAAGAAGATCGGCGACCTGGCGCAGGATTACGGCGTGCCCATGGCCATGCACATGGCTGGGTCGCCAGTGTCTTTCCTGGCGAATATCCATTGCGCCGCCGCCACCGAGAATTTCTACGTGCTGGAGAATCACTCGGTCGATCTGCCCTGGTGGGAGGATCTGATCGATGGCATCGACAAGCCGCTGATCGTCGATGGCTACGCGCCCGTGCCGGAAGCGCCCGGGCTGGGATTCGGCGACTTGAACGAGGAGGCCATCCGCGAGCACATGGATGAGACGCGCGACGCCGGGTACTTCGAGCCGACCGACAGCTGGGATGGCGAGCGCTCGCTCGACCACTTGTGGAGTTGACATGCAAATCAGCGAAATCCACGTCACTCCGGTCGCCGTGCCCGACCCGCCCTTGCTGAACGCGGCCGGGCTCCACGCGCCCTACGCCCTGCGCCTCATCGTCGAACTCGTCAGCGATGACGGGCTCTCCGGCTGGGGCGAAATCCCCGGCGGCGAAGCGACCCGCGCCGCCCTGCAACTGGCGACAGAGCATCTTATTGGCATGAACCCCTGGGGCCTCAACGCCATCTTTGCGTTACTGGAAGCGCTGGCGAAACCGGACGAACGCGGCGCCAGGCCTTGGGATCAGCGGACCTGGGTGCACGTCCGCAGCGCCATTGAAGTCGCCTGTTACGATCTGATGGGGCTATCAGTTGGGCGTCCGGTCGTTGACCTGCTCGGCGGCCCCGCTCGCGAGCGCGTACCCTTCGCCGCCTATCTCTTCTACAAATATGAAGGCGCTGGCGGCGAGTTTGGCTTTGGTCGCGATGAGTCGGCGATGGGCTGGTTCGCGGCTCGGCAAGAAGCTGCTCTCGATTCTGATGGCATAGTCGCCCAGGCCCAGGCGATGGTCGAGCATTACGGCTTCAAGTCGATCAAACTCAAGGGTGGCGCATTTGAACCGCAGCGCGAGGTCGATGCGATCCTGGCGCTGCGTGAGGCATTTGGTCCGGATGTGCCGCTGCGGCTCGATCCAAACGCCATTTGGCACGTCGATACCGCCATCGCCAAGGGAAGACAACTCGAAGGCGTGCTAGAATATTACGAAGACCCGGTGCGTGGGCAGGAAAACATGGCGGCGGTCGCGCGTGAGGTAGATATACCGCTGGCGACCAATATGTGCACGGCATCATTCGCCGATCTGCCCGGCAGCGTCGCCCATCAATCCGAGGCGATCATCCTGTCAGATCATCACTTTTGGGGCGGCTTCCGCGCTTCGCTCGATCTGGCGCGTCTTTGTCAAGTATTCGGGCGCGGCATGTCAATGCATTCGAACAGCCACCTCGGCATCTCACTGGCGGCGATGACGCATCTGGCCGCCGCCGTGCCCAACCTGACCTACGATTGCGACACCCATTATCCCTGGCAGGACGGTCACGATTTTTTGGTTGAGCCGCTGCCGTTTGAAGACGGTGCAATAACTGTACCGCGCGGGGCGGGCTTGGGCATCGAGGTCGATCGCGAACGGTTGGCGCAGCTGCATCAGCAGTATCTCGCTTGCGGCTTGACCGAGCGGAATGACGAAGTGGAAATGCAAAAGGTGCAGCCTGGCTGGGCTTTCAAAGCGACGCGCTGGTAGAAGACGAAACATGACAATCGACACGCCAAAACTGCTGGACGGTCTCAACTCGGTGATCGGCATCCCGCTGATCCCCTTCGCAGGGCGCTGCATCGATTTCGCCGGACATGCCAAGAATATCGACTATCTGATGCGCAACAATCACTTGAGTGGCGGCCGACCGCGCGTGATTTCCATCGCTGGCACCAGCTTGGTCCACCATGTCGGCTATGACGATCAGGTTAAATTGCTCGATATCGCTGGTCAACGCATGGAAGGGGACGGGCTGCTGATGGCGGCGGTCCTGCCCAATCCGCTGCCGGCCGCCGCCGATCTAATCGCTCGTCTTGCCACACTGAAGCGCCCGCCCGATGTCTACCTGATCATGCCGCTCAGCGGCACCTACGGTCCGGCCGGGCTCTACCAGACGCTGATGACTTTCGCCGAGGAGCAGGCGCGTGAGCACGGGGCGCGCTTCCTGTATTACTATCGGCGACCGCGCGATCGCAATATGATCATCCGGCTGATTCAGGACTCGCCTTATTTCATCGGCGTCAAGATCGGCACGAACGAAGATGACGTGCTGCCCTTTACCGACGCGCTTGACGAGAGCAAGATCGTCATTTGGGGCATTGGCGACCGCTCGACGGCGGCGGCGCAGCTGGGCGCCAAAGGACATACCTCGGGCATCAACATCGTTGTCGCGCGCGCCTCGGACGAGATCAACAATGCGCAGCGCCGCTGTGACTATGACGCCGCTCGTCAGATCGAAGACGATATATCCCCGCTTGAAGATATCCGCTTCATGGAAGAGCGCGCCTACAATTATTCGGCGGTGGTGGAAGCCATCAACTGCAGCGGATTTGATGACGTGGTCGGCGGGGCCGGCGGACCCTTCAACCCGCCCGTGCCCGCCCATATCGCCCGCCGGATCGCAAGCATTATGGCGAATATCGAACAGTATCATTGAAGACAGGACGACAGCCCATGAAAATTACCGATGTTCAAGCCTGCGTCATCGGCAAACAAGAGCCCGACAGCGGTGGCAGCGTCTGGACCTTTGTGCGCGTCTACACCGACGAAGGCATCACCGGCACTGGCGAATGCAACTCCGGTGGACCCGGCTTCAGCGGCTTCGCCACCAAACAGGCCATCCTCGCGCTGAAGGAACTGCTGATCGGCGAAGACCCCTTCAACATCAACATGCTCTACGAAAAAATACGGCGCGCCGGGCGCTACGGCGGGGCGAGCAGCGCGCCCTTGATCTTCGCCCTGACCGGCATCGACAACGCCTTGCACGATATCGTCGGCAAAGCGCTAGACCTGCCGGTGTACAAACTGCTGGGCGGCAAGTTCCGCGATACGATTCGCCTCTACGCCGACTGTCACTTTGGCGCGGACGACAGCCCGCAGTCTTTCGGTGAAAAAGCGCTGGCGGCGCTGGCGGAAGGCTACGGCGCCGTCAAGTTCGATGTCGACTACACCGGACATGGCAAGCTCGATGACTTCAACTGGACGGTCGGCGCCCAGGAGATGACCCATATCATCGGCTTAGTGGAAGGCGTGCGCGAGGCGATCGGCTATGAGATTGATCTGGCGATCGATTGCCACGGTCATTTCGATCTGCCCTCGGCCATCACCTTTGCCCGCGCGCTGGAGCCGCTGCGCTTGATGTGGCTGGAAGAGCCAGTGCCGGCGGAGAATGTCGATGCCCTGGCGCAGGTGCGGGCGTCGACCTCGACCGTCATCTGCACCGGCGAAAACCAGTATACGCGCTTCGATTTTATGGAGTTGTTCGAAAAGAAAGCGGTGGATGTTATCATGCCCGATCTGGCGAAGGCGGGCGGCATCGCCGAGGGAAAGCGAATCGCCGACCTGGCTGACGCCCACTATATTCCCATCGCGCCACATAATGTCTCATCGCCGCTGGGCATGATGGCGGCCTGCCACTTGCTGGCGGCCGTGCCCAACTTCCTCTTCCTCGAGTTTCACGCCCGCTCGATTGCTTGGTGGAGTGACCTCTGCGAGGGCGACAAGCCCTTCGTGCATGACGGCATCATGACCGTGTCCGAGCGGCCCGGCATCGGCGTCGAATTGAATGATGCGGTCGCCAAGTCGCTGCTCTGGAATGGGGACAGCTATTTCGATTAGGCTGGCCCGCGCGTTAGAGCCTGACCGTCTCTCCTCTGTCGCAGGCTTCCACGACGCCGAAGACGAGTGCCATTGTGTGAATGTTGTCCTGCGCCGTGGTGCCGGTGGACGCGCCACTTGTCACCGCTTCATAGAATTCCTGCAGCAGATAATCTTGACTTTCATGTTCCATACCGATCAGCGGCGCCTCGCGTTTGTCGTCATGCACGCTGGCCAAGCCACGCGCGCCTTCGTTGACATTCAGGAGCTGCTGTGCGTATACGCGATCGTTTTCGACCAAGAGCACGCCCCGCTCACATTCGAAACGCCAATCGGCATTCCAACTTGTCTCGAAGGCCTGCGAACACCAAGATCCGACGTAAGTCGCCTGTACGCCGTTCCCGAATTCGATCTGCGCCGCGGCGCTGGCATCGCCCTTGAACCAGCTCCAGGGCGGGTTCCAGCTGCACGCGCTAATCGCCACCGCATCGCTGTCGAGGAACAGTCGCATCAAATCGAAATGGTGGATCGACATATCAATGATCAATGGCTGGGGCATCTCTTCGCGGAAGCCACCGAAATGCGGACCGCGGAAGAACTCGGTTCGCAGCGCCGCCACCGCGCCCAACTCGCCGCTAGCCAGGATCGCCTTGATCGTCTGTGTGAGCGGGCGATAGCGGTAATTCTGGGCGACGCTGCATAAGACGCCCGTCGCATCGGCCGCCTCGACGATCGCCCTCGCGTCCGCCAAGGTGCCGGCCAGCGGCTTCTCCGTCAGTACGGGAAGGCCTGCTTCTATCGCCGTAACGCAGATCTGGCGATGGACTCCCGGCGGCGTCACATTGATGACGGCCTCAGCTTCCACCGCTTCCAGCGCGCTTGGCAGCGACTGGAAAATCAGCGAAGGATCCAAATCGTAAGCGTCTGCCTGCGCCCGCGCGATCTCGGCGTCAATCTCGACATAGCCGGCGAATTCGACATAGGGCGACCGTCGCACCGCGCTGAGCCAGGTGTTGCCCATCCCGCCGATGCCGACTTGAATAACTTTCATCGCGCTGGCTTCCTTACAAACAGACTGGACTTCAATAATCTCGCGCAGTCTATCAGGTTCTAACGGCAACTGCCAATAATCGCTGTCGTCCAGTGTGTGCCGGATTTGACAGCCGGCGAAGCTCTGGAGTAGTCTCCAGCAGAGTGGCACGGCGCGAAACAGCGCGGTGAAAGGATGAAGCCAAGATGTCGCGACTCAGAATCGGTATCGTCGGCTGCGGTTCCGTAACCCAGACCATACATTTGCCGGCATTGAATCAGTTGAAGGATCTCTTCGAAGTGACTGCGCTCTGCGATGTCAGCGCGAATGTGCTGGCTGGCCTGGGCGACGAGTGGGGTATCGCGACGCGGGTCACCGACTATCAGGACCTGCTGGCGCTTGACACGCTTGACGCCGTGCTAATCGCCAATCCCGACGCCTATCACGCGGAGGTCACCATCGCGGCGCTGCGAGCGGGGGTAGACGTGCTGGTCGAGAAACCGATGTGCATCAACCTGGCGGAAAATGATGCCATTATCGCGGCAGAAAAGGAAAGCGGCAAAACCGTTCAAGTTGGCACCATGCGCCGTTATGCGCCGGCCTTTATCGAAGCCTGTCGGATAGTCAGAGACATGGACGAGATTCGGCTGGCGAAAGTGCATGATCTTATCGGCCGCAATTCACTGGTGATTGAGCCAACTTCGCGGGTCCTCCCCGCGGATGACATACCGGCGTCCGTCAGCGAATCCATGCGCGAGCGCCTGGCCGGGCAGATTCGCGTTGCCATCGGCGATGTGCCCGCTGCGCTGCAGACCGCTTATCGCATGATGCTCGGCCTGAGCACGCACGATCTTTCCGCCATGCGCGAGATGCTGGGCATGCCGCAGCGGGTATTGTATGCCGTGCAGCGTTGCGGCGGACGCTACCAAACAGCGGCCTTCGATTATGGCGACTACATCTGCCAGTTCTCCACGGGCGTCGACAATATCCCGCGCTTTGATACTTATCTGCAGGTATATGGCGACAACAGGGTGGTTCGCGTCGATTACGACACGCCTTTTGTGCGCAACCTGCCCATCAGACTCACCGTCACCGAAACTACCGACGGGATGAACAACAGGCAAACGGTGACGCATCCCGGCTGGGGCGACGCCTTCACTGAGGAATGGCGCGCTTTCCATCACAGCATCGTCAGCGGAAAGCCGGCGAAATCGAATCCACAAGACTTCCGCAACGACCTCGTCTTATTTCGCGACATGATTCAGTTGATGGGCGGCGCCAGCGGCTAGGCACATCCACCGCGCCTCAGATACCCTAGAATGGCAAGGATCGTGCAAGTCAGTTAAACTACTGCACACGATTTTGCCGCTTGGCACGATCCACGTATCTGAGATTCGGAGGAAGAAATGTTCAAACGCATACTGTTCATTTGCCTTGTGCTGAGTATGTTGCTCATCACATCGTCAGCTGTCATGGCGCAAGACGACATCTTGCTTTATGGCGGCAATCAGGATATCGACAATATTGATCCAGCAACCGGCGAGAATTACTCCATCAACGCCGCCCTGCGCAGCCTCTACGACGCCTTGTACATCTATCGTGGCAGCGAGACCATTCCGCATCTGGTCGAAAGTCATGAGGTCAACGATGACGCCACTGTCTGGACCTTCAAGCTGCACGATCATGCCGTCTTCCACGATGGCAGCCCAGTAACCGCGGATGCAGTTGTCTATAGCTTCAACCGCGCGATGGCGATTTCCGGTCCGCCTACCTGGCGCTGGGAAACGATCACCGATGAGAATTCGGCGCAGGCGCTTGACGAGCACACCGTACAATTCACCTTGACCCAGCCCTACGCCCCCTTCATCGGCACACTGCCACAGCTCTTTGTCGTCAACCCCGCTATTGTCGAAGCCAACCTGGGCGACGATATGGGGCAGACTTTCCTCAAAGAGAACGCCGCTGGCTCCGGTCCCTTCACGCAAGGGCGTTGGGAAATTGGCAATATCTACGAGTTCAGTGCCGTAGATGATTACTGGGCGGGCTGGATCGGCGACGACCACTTGGACGGCTTCTTCTGGGTAATCCAGCGCGATGCGGCGACGCAGCTCAACTCGCTGCTGGCGGGCGAAACCCACATCGCCGATACGATCGCCGGCTCGGATCGTGAGAAGATTGACGAATCCGACCAATATGTCTGGGAACAGCACGGCGGTTTCTTCACAAACACGCTCAAAATGAACAACCAGGGCGAATACACCAGCGACATTCACCTGCGCAAAGCAGTCGCCCATGCCATGAACTACGGAGCGATGGTCGAGGCGCAAGATGTGCCGATTACCATTTTGCCGGGTCCGACGCCGGCGAATTTTGTCGGTTACGTGGCGGGCTTGGACCACCCGGCCTACGACCTGGACGCGGCGCGCGCCCATCTGGCGCAGTCGGCCTGGCCCGATGGCGGCATAACGCTAGACTACGTCTATGTCACGGAGTTCCCGCGTGAGGAGATCCCGGGTCTGATCCTGCTGGAAGGCTTGGCGGAGATCGGTATCGAGCTCAACATGATACCCATGCTCTGGCCCGATATGGTCGCCAGTTGCGCCACGCCGAAGACCGGTCCGGATATCATCAACATTTACACGCTGCCGCCCTTCCTCGATCCGGATGCGCATCTCTATAACCAATATCATTCGGGTCAGTGGGGAAGCTTCAACTCCTGCAGTTTCTACCAGAATGACCGCGTGAACGAACTGCTGGATCAAGCGCGCACCATCGGCGATGCCGAGACACGGCAAGCCATGTACACCGAAGCGCAGGAGATCATCGCCGCCGAGCAACCATCGGTCTGGATGTATACCGAAGACAGCGGCCTGGCGCTGAACACCTGCGTCAAGGGCTTCGTTTTCTCGCCGATGTACCCCATCACGGTCCTGTTCCAGGATCTGTGGATGGAAGACTGCTAGGCTAGTGGCAAAGATTCATGTAGGGGCGACCTATCAGGTCGCCCTTTGCAGCAGACACTTGAAGAGCGCTCGGCAGGCCCCCTGCAAAAAGGCGCTAAGTTAATTGTTTTGCCAATGAACATTCGCTTCTACATCCTGCGGCGCATCGCCTTGCTCATACCGACGCTGGTCGGTTTGAGCATTTTGACATTCTCCATCGCGCGGATCGTGCCCGGCGACCCGGTCGGCTTGGCGGCCGGTCCCCGCGCCACCGAAGAGATCAAGGAAGCCTTTCGCCGCGAATTCGGCTTGGACCAACCGCTGCCCATCCAATATATCAATTACATGACGGGTCTTTTCCGCGGTGATTGGGGCGAATCGCTTTACACGCGCCGTTCGGTTATCGGCGACCTGCGCGTCTTCTGGCCCGCTACGCTGGAACTGACAACCGCCGCTGTGGTCATCGCGACGCTGCTCGGCGTGCCGGCCGGCGTTATCTCCGCCATGTATCGCAATCGCCTGCCCGACCACGTCGCCCGCGTCCTGTCGCTCTTTTTCGTCAGCTTTCCCTCATTCTGGCTGGCGATGATCTTCCAGACTTGGTTCGCGCGCGACCTCGGGCTGTTTCCGATCGGCAAGCGCTTGCCCGTGCTGGTATCGCCACCGGCGCCAACGACCGGCCTGTTCTTGATTGACAGTCTAGTCCAACTGGACATCGAGACATTTCTTATCTCGTTGAGACATCTCTTCATTCCCGCTCTGGTGCTGTCTTTCGGCGCCTTCGCCAGCATCACGCGCATCACCCGCGCCAGCATGGTTGAGGCGCTCGAGAAAGATTTCGTTCGTATGGAGCGCGCCATCGGCATCCCCTACCGCGTCATCATCTTCAAATATGTCCTGCGAAACGCGCTTATAGCAACTATTACTGTCATATCACTCAACTTTGGCTGGCTGATGGCGGGCGCGATTCTCATCGAGACAATCTTTGACTGGCCCGGCTTGGGTCTTTACGCTGTTGAAGCGTCGCTCAGCCTCGACTTTCAGCCGATCATGGGCATCGCCATTCTCTACGGCGTCGTCTTCAGTGTGGTCAATATCCTGACTGATATCGTCTACGGCATCCTTGATCCGAGGATTCGTTATGGCTGAGTCGCAAGAGAAACGAAAAGAGGCGCGTTCCGCCCGCTGGGAGAATATCGCGCGCGGCCTGTATCGCTTCCGCTCCAACCGGCTCTCGATGCTCGGGCTGCTGATGCTGATAGTTATTTTGCTGGTGGCGATATTCGCGCCGGTCATCGCGCCCTATCCCGAAGACGCCGCCGGCAAGACGCGCGTCATGGCCCGCTTGCAGCCGCCGAGCGAGGACTTCGTCTTCGGTACCGATAAAATTGGCCGCGATATTTTCAGCCGCGTCGTGATGGGCACGGGGCTCGCCCTTCAAGTCGGCACCGTCATCATACTGCTGGCCACCACCATCGGTGTGACCGTCGGCGCAATTTCCGGTTATGCCGGCGGCTGGGTCGACGACCTGCTGATGCGCGTCACCGACATCTTTCTGACTGTGCCGGCGCTGGTATTGGCGATCGCGATATCGGCGGCGCTGGGCAAGGGCATCATTAATACCATGATTGGCATATCGCTGGTTTGGTGGCCTGGTTTCGCCCGCTTGACGCGCAGCTTGGTGCTGTCATTGCGCGAAGAACCCTTCGTCGAAGCCGCTTATGGCATCGGCGCCGGGCATATGCGCATCATATTCCGCCACATCCTGCCCAATGCCGTTTCGCCGATCATCATCAAAATGACCACCGACTTTGGTTTCGCCGTTTTGACGGCCGCCGCGCTCGGCTTCATCGGCTTGGGCGCGCAGCCGCCGACGCCGGAGTGGGGCGCCATGATCAATGACGGGCGCCGCTATTTCCCGGACGAATGGTGGATCGCCACATTCCCCGGCCTGGCCATCTGGCTGATGGTCTTCAGCTGGAACTTGATCGGTGATGGGCTGCGCGATGTTTTAGATCCCCGTTCGCGGAGATAGGATTCAGCCCGTGATTGCGTCCTTGGGCGATTTGCCAATGGCAGCAACTTTATGTGACCCGCGCTCGCGACGATAAGGCCGCGATGACCGAGCTGCTCAACATAAAGGATCTGCATCTGGAATTCCACACCTACGATGGCGTGGTCAAAGTGTTGGCGGGCGTCAACCTGAAGATGCGGCGCGGCGATGTGCTCGGTTTGGTCGGCGAGACAGGCTGCGGAAAATCGATGACCGCGCTTTCGGTACCCCGTTTGATACCCATGCCACCGGGAAGAATCACCGCCGGCCGCGTGACTTTCAACGGTGAGGATATCCTCAGCAAGAGCGAAAGCGAGATGGAGGCCTTCCGTGCCCGTCACGTCGGCATGATCTTTCAAGACCCCGTGACGAACCTCAATCCGCTCTTCACCATTCGCGAGCAATTGGTTGACGCCGTGCTCTACCAGCGAGCGGGCGGACAGAAAGTGCCCGGGCGCTGGCGCGGTTTCACCCCATCGGTGAAGCAAATGCGAAAGGAAGCGCACGAACGCGCTGTCGAGCTAATGCGTCTGACTGGCATTCCGGACGGGGATAAGCGCATCTACGATTATCCGCATCAGTTCAGCGGCGGCATGCGCCAGCGTGTTCTGATCGCGATGGCTCTGGCTGGCGACCCCGATCTGCTTATCGCCGATGAGCCGACAACGGCGCTCGATGTCACCATTCAGGCGCAGATCTTGCGGCTCATCCGGTCGCTGGTGGCGCAGCTCGGATTGACCGTCTTGCTCATTACCCACAATCTCGGCGTGGTGGCGCGCAGCTGTGAGCGCGTCGCTGTTATGTACGCGGGCCGCGTCGTCGAAGAGTCGCCCGTGCGCGAATTGTTCCACAACCCAAAGCATCCTTACACCCGGGGCTTGATCGCTGCTGTGCCGCAGAAGGATGTCAATCGCGGCGGCCTGGAAGGTATACCGGGGATAATTCCCAACCTTATCAATCCGCCGTCCGGCTGTCGCTTTAATCCACGCTGCGAACAGGTGATGGATATCTGCCGCAAGCGCGTTCCACCTGCGATTGAAGTTGGCGTCCAACATAATGCCTCGTGCTTCCTCTACGGGGAGGACGCGTGAACTATCTGCTCGAAGTAAGGGATCTGCAGAAATATTTTCCAGTTCACGGTGGCTTGCTCAATCGGAAGAGGGCGGACTTCCGCGCCGTCGATGGCGTCAGTTTCGTTCTGCAGGAGGGCAAGACGCTCGGTCTGGTCGGCGAGTCGGGCTCGGGCAAAACGACGATTGGCAAGTGCATCCTGCGCCTTATGGAACCCAGCGCCGGGCAGATCCTCTACGACGGGGGGGATATCACCCATTTGAAACAGCGCGACTTGCGCCGCCTGCGCAGCGAGATACAGATGATTTATCAGGCGCCGGCCGCCTCACTCAATGGGCGCATGACCGTGGGACAGATCATCGGTGAGCCGCTCTGGATCCACGAGAGCCTGAAGGGCGACGCGGCGCGCGCGCGTGTCCTTGAGCTGATGAGCGTAGTCGGTTTGAAAGACGAACACTACTATCGCTATCCGCATGAATTCAGCGGCGGGCAGCAGCAGCGCATCGGCATCGCGCGCGCTTTGGCGGTACAGCCGCGGCTTATTGTGCTTGATGAGCCGACCTCGGCGCTGGATGTGTCGGTGCAGGCGCAAATCCTCAATCTTTTGCAGGATCTGCAGGATCAGTTTGACTTGACTTATCTATTCATCTCTCACGACCTCGGCGTCGTGCGTTATATGTGCGATGAGGTGGCGCTGCTCTATTTGGGCAAGATCGTCGAGGTCGCGGCTACCGAGGTCATTTTTGAGAGTCCCAAACATCCTTATACGCAAGCGCTGATCTCCGCCATTCCCGAGCCGGACCCGGATATGCGCCGTGAAGAAATCATCATCCGTGGCGACTTGTCGCACTCGTTTCCGCAGCGAGGCTGCCCTTTCGCGCCGCGCTGCCATGCCGAAAAACTGGCGATATGTGAGACAGCGCGGCCGCCGCTGCTTGAGGTGGAAACAGCGCATCAGGTCGCCTGTCATTTGCATCCACCGCTGACGGCTGCGGAGCCCGCCTGATGCTGAGCGAAGTCACATTGGAAGACGTTCGTCCCATCGCGATTGGCGCCGGCATCTTGGGCACGGGCGGCGGCGGCAATCCATACTTGGGCGGTTTGCATTTGGCGTCGGTCATTCGCGAAAAAGGTCCGCAGACCTTGGTCGATCCCTTCGCGCTGGCGGCTGACTCGCTGGTTTGCGTCGCTGGCAGCATCGGCGCGCCGACTGTCAGCATCGAGAAACTGCCCGAGGGCACGGAGATGGTGCGAGCGCTGCGACTGCTGGAGGAACATATCGGTCGCCGGTTTGACGCGGTCGCCATCGCCGAAATCGGCGGCGCCAACTCGATGCAGCCGCTGATCGCCGGCTTGCAAGCGGGCATCCCGACCGTGGACAGCGACAGTATGGGGCGCGCCTTTCCCGAAATTCAGATGTCATCCTTCCTCTTTGGCAGCGACGCGACCGTCGCGCCCTACGCCATGGTCGACGCCGCGGATAACTCAGCAGTCGTGCCATCCGCGCAAAGCGATCTCTGGGGCGAACGGATCGCGCGCAACATCGCCGTCAGCATGGGCGCGCGCGCGGGCCTGGTCGCGTGCATAATGACCGGCGCGCAGCTGAAAGCCGCGGGCGTGCATTACACGATGACGCTGGCGCATCACCTGGGTACACGAGCCATCGAGGCGCAGCAGCAGAAATCAGATGTGCCGCAGGTCGTAGCCGATGTGCTGGACGGGCGGGTCATCTTCCGCGGCAAGATCTCCGATGTCAATCGGCGCACCACCAAAGGCTTCGCCCGCGGCTGGGTGCGGATTGACCGTTTCAGCAATGACGACCGGCTGGAGATCGAATTTCAGAACGAATTGCTGATCGCGCGGATTAACGGCGAGGTGGTGGTGACCACGCCCGATCTGATCTGTATCGTGACGGAAGAAGAGGGTGAGCCAGTGACGACCGAAGTGCTGCGCTACGGGACGCGCGTTGCCGTCATCGCTGTGCCGGCGCCGGAGCAGCTCAAGAGCGAACTCGCGCTGGAAGTGGTCGGTCCCGGCGCATTCGGCTACGATGTGACTTTTCGTCCGCTGCCGGGCGGGGTGATTGGCTTGCGCCCCAATTAGGAAATAATGTAGGGGCGACCAACCTGGTCCCTCGCAATGGACATAATTTGCCAAAATCGTGAAGAAGGAGAACACAACATGAGAATCGGAGTAGATGTCGGCGGCACCAACACCGACGCCGTCTTGATGGATGGCGCGACCGTCGTCAGCTCGACCAAAACGCCGACCACCGCGGACGTATCGGAGGGCATCGCGAAAGCCCTGCGCACGGTGATCGAAGATTCCGGCATCGACCGGGCGAAGATCGACGGCGTGATGATCGGCACGACGCATTTCACCAACGCCGTGGTCGAGCGCAAGCATCTGACGCCCACCGCCTGCATCCGCCTTGGCTTGCCGGCCACCGTCTGCCTGCCGCCGATGGTGGATTGGCCTGATGATTTGCGCGATATAGTGGGGGGGAGCGTGGCAGAGGGGGCAATGACTTTCCTCGCGCATGGTGGGCACGAATTCGACGGCCGCGAAATCTCCGACTTTCAGCCGGATGAAGTGCGCGCGATTGCCGAGAAAATTCACGACGCCGGCTTGAACGCGATTGCCATCTCCTCTGTCTTCTCGCCGGTCAATGCCACATTTGAAGAACAAAGCGCCGAAATCGTTCGCTCCGTCATCCCCGATGCCAATATCACCCTCTCCAGCGAGATCGGGCGCATCGGCCTGCTGGAACGAGAGAACGCCGCCATCATGAATTCCTGCCTGCGTCAGCTTGCCGCCCGTACGGTGGACGGCTTCAAAGCGGCGCTGGATAAGCTGCGGATCACCGCGCCCTTTTACATCAGCCAGAACGATGGCACGCTGATGAATGCCGACTTCGCCAAGGAATATCCGGTGCTCACCTTCGCTTCGGGACCGACCAACAGCATGCGCGGCGCGGCCTTCCTCAGTGGCCTGCGCGATGCCATTGTGGTTGATGTCGGCGGCACCACCACCGATATCGGCGTCTTGCAGCACGGTTTTCCGCGGGTGGCGGCGTTGGCGGTCGATATCGGCGGCGTGCGCACCAACTTCCGCATGCCCGATACTTATTCCATCGGCTTGGGCGGCGGCAGCTTGATTAGCCCCCACCCTAAATCCCTCCCCCAAAATGAGGGAGGGACTTCTCATGAGGCGAACTCCCCTTCCCTCCTAGTGGGGGAAGGGGCTGGGGGATGGGGGGTGAAAGTAGGTCCACGCAGCGTCGGCTATGAGCTGACCGAAAAAGCGCTGGTCTTCGGCGGCGATATCCTGACCGCTACGGATGTGATAGTCGCTGGCGGGAGCGAGCTCATCGGCGATCTTAGCAAAGTAGCTCACTTGGACTCTGACCTTGTCACAGCAGTACAAGAACGCATCATGGAGATGATCACCATCGCGGTCGATCGTATGAAGACGAGCGCAACGCCGGTGCCGGTCATCGTGGTCGGCGGCGGCAGCATCCTCGTCACCGGCGAGATTGAAGGCGCTTCCGAGATCATCAAACCCGATCACTTCCCGGTCGCCAATGCTATCGGCGCGGCGATCGCCCAGGTGGGCGGCGAATGCGACCGCATCTTCTCCCTCGCCGAGCTCAGCCGCGATGAAGCGCTGGATCAAGCCAAGAGGGAAGCGAGTGATCGCGCAGTTAACGCCGGCGCCGACGTCGCCGGCATCGAAATTGTTGATGTGGAAGAAGTCCCGCTCGCCTACCTGCCCGGCAACGCCACCCGCATTATGGTCAAAGCCATCGGTGACCTGAAGGAGGCATAAATGCGCATCATAGATGAGGCCGTTCTGGAAGACCTGGCTCTCGGCGCGGCAGTTCTTGGCACCGGTGGCGGCGGCGACCCCTACATCGGCAAGCTGATGGCGCGCCAAGCCATCCGCGATTATGGGCCGGTCGAGTTGTACACCCTCGAAGAACTGGACGATGACGACCTGGTCGTGCCGACGGCGATGATGGGCGCGCCTACCGTCATGGTCGAGAAGATGCCCAACGGCGACGATATCGTCAACGCTTTTCAGTCGGTGGGCAGGTACATTGGCAAGCCGGTAAAAGCGACGATGAGCATTGAAGCCGGCGGGCTGAACTCGGTCGTACCGATTTATTGTGCTGCGCGCCTGCGCGTGCCGATGGTCGATTGTGATGGCATGGGCCGCGCCTTCCCCGAAATACAGATGGTCACGCATACGATTCACGGCATTTCATCGACGCCTTTTGCCATGTCTGATGAACGGGGCAACACAGTCTTGATGGAGACGGTCAGCAACCTGTGGACGGAGACGTTCGCCCGCAGCGTCACTGTCAACATGGGTGCGATGGCGATGATCGCTCTCTATGCCGCCACCGCCGCCCAATTGCGCGAAGCCGCGATCCCGGGCACGATCACCCTGGCGGAAGAGATCGGCAAAGTGGTGCGACGCGCCCGCCTGGAAGAAGACGAGCCCGTGGAAACAATTCGGGAAGCTGTCGGTGGCTACTTAATCTTCAAGGGCAAGATCGGCGATGTCGAGCGGCGTACGGAAGCGGGCTTCGCCAAGGGCGACGCCACTATCGAGGGCATCGATGAATACGCCGGGCAGAAGCTGCAATTGAGCTTCCAGAACGAACACCTCGCCGCCCGCATTGACGGCGAATTTAAGGTGACGGTGCCGGATCTGCTGGCGGTGCTGGATGTGGATACCGGCGAGCCGATTACAACCGAGGGTTTGCGTTATGGTTTTCGCGTCGCCATTATCGCCATCCCTTGCGCTGAGAAGTGGCGCAGTCCGAAGGGTTTGGAAATCGTCGGACCGGGATACTTCGGCTACGACACCGAATACGTGCCGGTCGAGCAGACCTATGGAGCGAATTGATGCGACTCTTGTATGAAGAGCAAATTGAAGACATCGCCCTCGGCGCCGCTGTGCTGGGTACGGGCGGTGGGGGCGACCCCTATGTCGGCAAGTTGATGGCGCGGGAAGCAGTGCGGCAATATGGACCGGTGGCGCTTTACACTCTCGACGAACTCGATGACGACGACTTGATCGTGCCCTCGGCCGGCATGGGCGCGCCGATCGTGATCGTGGAGAAGCTGCCCGCCGGCGATGACATGATCCGCGCTTTTGAAGCGCTCGGCCGCTACTCCGGACGGGTACCGCGCGGCACCATGAGCATCGAGGCGGGTGGCCTCAACTCGATCATGCCGATCTATGTCGCTGCTCGCCTGCGCATTCCTATGGTCGATTGCGATGGCATGGGGCGCGCGTTTCCCGAAATTCAGATGACCATCTTCACCGCCCATGGCATCACTGCCAGCCCCTTCGCCATGTCCGATGAGCGTGGCAACGTCCTGCTGATGGACACGGTCAGCAATCATTGGGTGGAGACCTTCGCCCGCTCCTGCGTCGTCCATATGGGCGCGGAAGGCATGATCGCGCTTTATTCGGCGACGGTGAAGCAGCTGAAGGAAGCCGCCATTCACGGCACGATCACGCTGGCGGAAGAGATCGGGAAGACGGTGCGCAAAGCCCGCCGCGAAGAAGCGAATCCGGTCGGCGCCGTGCGCAAAGCAGTTAGCGGTTTCCTCGTTTTTCGTGGCAAGATCACCGATGTCGACCGGCGGATCGAAGGCGGCTGGAATCGCGGCGATGCCAAGATGGCCGGCAGCGGTGACTTCAGCGGGCAGGAGCTGCTTCTTGAGTTTCAGAACGAGCATCTGGTCGTGCGCGTCGACGGTGAATTCGCTGCTACCGTGCCCGATTTGATCGCCGTACTCGACGCTGAAACGGGCGAGCCGATCACGACCGAGGCGCTGCGTTATGGTATGCGCGTGGCCGTCATCGCTTTTCCCTGCGCGCCGCAGTGGCGAGAGCCAGCCGCGCTGGAACTCGCTCATCCGCGTTACTTCGGCTACGATGTCGATTATGTGCCGGTCGAAGAGCGCTACCGGGGTCCTTAATGCGACTGCTCGACGAAGAGAATATCGGCGACATCGCGGTTGGCGCGGCGATATTGGGCTCCGGCGGTGGAAGCGACCCCTACATTGGGGCGCTCATGGCGCGGGAAGCGATCCGGCAATATGGACCGGTCGAGCTTCGCGCCCTTGATGAAATGGACGACGCTGACCTGGTTGTGCCTGCCGCCGGCATGGGAGCGCCGACCGTCATTGTGGAAAAGCTGCCCAATGGCGATGACTTAATCCGCGCGTTCCATACCTTGGGCAAATACACTGGGCGTAATCCGCGCGCGACGATGAGCATCGAATCCGGCGGCATGAACTCGATAAGGCCGATCTATCTCGCGGCGCGCTTGGGCATTCCGGTGCTCGATTGCGATGGCATGGGGCGTGCCTTTCCGGAGATTCAAATGACGGTGCTGACCGCGGATGGCATTAGCGCAAGTCCTTTCGCCATGTCCGATGAGCGCGGTAACGTCTTGCTGATAGATGCTGTCAGCAACAAATGGGTTGAGGTCTTCGCTCGCTCCTGCGTGATGCGCATGGGCGCTGTCGGCGCGATCGCCCTCTATGCGGCGACGGTGAAGCAGCTAAAACAAGCGGCGATCCACGGCACGATCACGCTGGCGGAAGAAATCGG
>JAAXID010000242.1 GCA_012270545.1 Anaerolineae bacterium
GTCTACAGCTTTTCGCATAGGAATCGCCGCTTTCATGGGAGTGTCTAATTTCGAGGAGGTGAAGTAAAGATAACGCTAGCGCAAACCCGCTAGAGAACTCCCTTCTCCAATGCTTTGGGATGCTCGCCATAGAGATGGCGAGAAGGGCCGGGGCTGGGGTTAGAAAAGCAGAGTCCAGCCATTTAGACACTCCCTGGCACGTTTCCTTTCAGTTTGAGACAATTTGAAAGGCTACCGGGGAAGCCAGCGCTACGCCGTCTACGCTTATCTCGACGCTCCAGGACCCCAGGGTAAATGGCGTATCCGTCTGGTCGATGAAGAACCATATGCAATTGTCGTTGATCTCGTGTTCCTTATGGAAACTGAGGTTGACAACTTCCGTACCTGAGCGCCGCCAGCTGGACGATATGGTTGCGCCAGCGGGAATGCTGTAGGCGCGCCCAACCACGTAGATTGCCGTCGATGCGGGCGTGAAGTGGGGATTAACATCGATCGCGCAATCGAACTGGTTGACGCCCGACGCCATGATGATGTTCTCCAAGCGTGGACCGCTCTGCTTGGATGTCTGCGCTGGTGTCACGATCGTTCTCGGCGCTTGGGCCGGGTTCGGCGTTTCTGTCGTGCTGGAACGCGCGGCTGGGTGGGCTGTGGGCCTTTGCGGGGCGGGCGCCGCGAGCTGGTCCATTTGCTCCAGACTGTCTTCGATGAAGGCGGCTTCGGTGCCCAGGCTAATCAGGTTGGATGCGAGGAAGGTGCCCGCTACCTGTGCTTGACCGACACGCGTACCGGCATGATCAAGGGTGGTCTGAATACGAGCGCGGACGACCGTTGCCGTAGTCCGCAGCATTTCTATACCTGCGATGGCTTCGTCATAAGCGGCTGTCGCGGTCTGCTGTGGCTCGCTGGAGCGACATGCGGTCATGGCAATGGCGACGCCCGCTGCGATGACACAGGTGATGACGCAGCGCGCGTGTGGAGGGAACATGCTGGTCATAATAGGCGAGATTATAACCTGCTAAACAGAAACCGCCTTACGCGGCGTAAGACGGTCTATTAGAGTGGAAGCGCCGGGGACCTGCCCCCCGGGTCCGCTGGTTTCGAATCTCGCACGCCTACAAGCTTAGCCCTCTGAAAAGTTTCGCGCCATGCAGCCCAGAGTGCGCGGTTCACATTGCGCTAGCCGATTGGTCTTGGCGCCGTCTTATCGGCGTGGACGGCGGGCACCCTAGCTTTTTATGACACTCGTTGCAGTTCGTGAAGGGAGACGAGTCTGCAGGAGCGGTAGAGGGCTTTTTGCCTCTACACCCTCACGCCGGTTGGTTAAGCAACCATTGGGAGGGGTTGGAAATTGGGTTTTGCACCTATGTGCTTTGCCAGTTTAACGTGTCTTGGCGCCACGGCTTGCCGTGCGGCTTCAGCCACCAACGTCGAATCTAATTCGCTCCCATGATGACTGATGATAGAGGCTGCCCAATCAGCCCCCGTCACCACGCAAAAACAGTCTACCACATTTTGCGCCAGATGTGAAGCGAGTGGCAATAGGGACGCATAAGAGATCATTTGTCAGCAACGGCGTCGTGTCCGCCTAACATATCAAGCTGAATGCGGTATGATTGACATTCAATGGAATCGGCTGGCGAAAGGCGCCTGATGTGGCGGTGGATGTCTTGATTGTTGGCGCGGGATTGTCCGGACTGATGGCGGCTCAGACCTTGCTTGAGCGCGGCCACTCCGTACACGCGATTGACAAGGGACGCAGCGTCGGCGGCCGCCTCGCCACCCGACGCGTTGGCGCGAATGGCTTGGCCGATCATGGCGCGCAATTCTTCACCGTACGCAGCTCGACCCTGCAGCGCTACGTGGATCGCTGGCGCGCGCTTGATCTGGTGTACGTCTGGGGAACCGGCTGGTCCGATGGCAGCGTCAAACGTACAGCCGGGGATGGACATCCGCGCTATGTGGTTCGCGGTGGCATGAACAAGCTGGCCAAGCACTTGGCGCAGGGCATAGACATCACCGTTGACCGACTGGTTATCTCGGTGCGAATGACAACTGGCGGTTGGGCGCTTGAAGATAGTGCTGGCAATGCCTACGAGAGCCAAGGGCTTATTATGACGCCGCCTATGCCGGAGACGCTCGAGCTGTTGACCGCCAGCGGTGTGCCTCTCAATGGCGATGATTTCGCCGAATTACGGCGGATACGTTTTGGTCCTTGCCTTTGTGGGATACACGCGGTCAGCGGAGACGTTGATCTGCCCGAGCCGGGCGCGATGCAGAACTTCCAGAGCGAGGTTTACTGGGTGGCGGATAATCAGGCGAAAGGTATTTCGGAGACGACTATCATTACAAGTCACGCCAACGCGAAATTCAGTCGACAGAACTGGGATGCCTCCGAAGCCGATATCATTCGGGCGCTGGAATCGGCCGTGCAGCCATACCTCAAGGAAGGCGCGCGTATCTTGCATACGCAGCTCAAGAAGTGGCGTTATTCCGTGCCCCTTACCACTTATCCGCAAGAATATCTGCTGGCGCAGGATTTGCCGCCGCTGGTTTTCGCCGGTGACGCCTTCGGCGGCCGCGGGCGCGTGGAAGGCGCGTTTGTGTCCGGTCTGTCGGCGGGCGAGGCCATGGCCGATGCGCTGACCGCCGATTCGTGACAACGTTCTCCGCAGGCGTCGCCGTGAAAACCTGGCGGCGTTTATTCTGGTTACAACACCGTTCACGACGCTGTTGTATTCGCAGCGCTCAGCAATTGGTGAATTGACGCCATAATCCAGCGCGAATAGTCGTGAAGAACAGCATGCGCAAGTAGCTGCCGCAGTCCTGCGGATCTTGCAAGAGGCTGGAACGCGAATCTAATCCGTGTTAGATTGATTGCTGGATAATGAGCGTTGAGGTGACCGAGATGAGCGATCTTGCGTTGGAGTCATTGGCTGGTCCGCAGTTCAAGCTGAGCGATGAACAAGAGATGCTGGTGCGGATGGCGCGAGATTTCACGGCGGACAATATCATCCCGGTCGCGGCCGAATACGACGAAAAGGCGATATTCCCCGAAGGTATATTCCACAAGGCGCGCGAACTTGGCATCGTCAACATGCTCATTCCGGAAGAACACGGTGGTGTCGGCGCCAGCGCATTCGAGGAAGCGCTTGTGTCCGAGGAGCTGGGTTATGGCTGTACTGGGATCAGCTCGAGCCTGGGCGTCAATTCGCTGGCGATGCTTCCGATTATGATCGCCGGCAGCGACGAACAGAAGGCTTATTGGCTGGGCGAACGCGCCGGTGAGCGGGGCCAATTCTGTTCGTATGGCGTGACCGAAGCCAACGCCGGCTCCAATGTGGCGGGCATTCAGACGCGCGCAGACAAAAAGGGCGCCGCCTATATTATCAACGGGAGCAAAACCTTCATCACCAACGCGAGCTACGCAAATTTCTATACGATATTCGCCAAGACCGATGTCACCGCCGGGCATCGTGGCATGACTTGTTTCATCGTCGATCGGGACAGTCCGGGCTTAAGCGTCGGCAAGAAATTCGACAAGCTGGGTCAGCGCGCGTCCGATACCGCCGAGATCGTATTCGAGAATGTCGAAGTGCCGGAAGAGAATATTGTCGGCGCGGTCGGGCAGGGATTTTACATTGCGATGAAAGTGTTCGATCACAGTCGCCCGGGTGTGGCGGCCGCCGCCTGTGGTTTGCAGCGGCGCGCCCTGGATGAAAGCGTCAAGTATGCCAGTGAGCGCGAAGCCTTCGGCCTGCCAATCTACCAACACCAGGCGGTCGGCCACAAGATCGCGGACATGGCAATCAACTACGAAGCGTCAAGGCTTTTGACCTGGCAGGCGGCCTGGCAAGTGGATGCCGGCGTCTTCAATCCGCGTGTACCGGCATACGCCAAGGCCTTTGCCGCTGATATGGCGACGAAGGCGGCGGTGGAAGCGGTGCAGGTCTTCGGCGGTTACGGTTATATGAAGGAGTATCCGGTTGAGAAGCTGCTGCGCGATGTCAAGATTTTCCAGATCTATGAAGGCACTAGCGAGATTCAGCGCAATATCATCGTACGCGAACTGTTCCGAGGAATGTAAGGCGGGCGGCGTTTCTCAACTTCGTTGGGAAGCGAAGATTCGCCTTGACAGGATTTAAAACGGTTGATAATATGCGCCTTTGCACTCGCGGCCAGCAACCTCTAATAGAGGCGCTGCGGGCTGAACTGAGCAGATATGGCGAAAGTGCTTTGCGACCGTAAGGCGTCTCGTCATGAGTGAAACGAAGAATGGGCGTCCAACGAGCGCCTGTTTGCCTGTCTGAAAGCAAAGTTGCATCGCGAATTAGGGAGAAGTTTATGCCCACAATTAACCAGTTGGTGCGCAAAGGGCGCAAAACCAAAGGCAAAAAGAATAAGGCGCCGGCACTGCAATTTACATTTAACGCTTTGAAGCAGCGGCGTTCACGCCAGCAAAAGGGCGCGCCGCAGAAGCGCGGGGTTTGCACCCAGGTCAAGACGATGACGCCGAAGAAACCAAATTCGGCGCTGCGCAAAGTCGCGCGCGTACGCCTGACCAACGGCATCGAAGTCACCGCTTATATCGGTGGCGAGGGCCATAACTTGCAGGAGCATAGCGTCGTGCTCGTGCGTGGCGGTCGTGTAAGGGATTTGCCGGGCGTTCGCTACCATATCGTTCGTGGTACGCTGGACACCAATGGCGTCGACAGCCGCGAGCAAGGACGCAGCAAGTACGGGACAAAGCGTCCCAAGTAGATGACAAAGGTCCGCGCCGGAAGTTCTCGTGCGCTCGCAGACCGAGGATCGACTTGTAGCTGCTGAGCGAATGAGAGGCGCGTAAAGGAGTTGAACCATGCCGAGAAGAAATCGTCCGCCCAAGCGGATTCCGCCGCCCGATGTGAAGTACGGCAATCTTCATGTGGCGATGTTCATCAATCGCATGATGCGCGGTGGCAAGAAGAGCGTGGCAACGCGGATCATGTACGTTGCGCTGGAATCAATCGGCGAGCGCACCAAGAAGGACCCGGTAGAGGTCTTTGAGCTGGCGATCCGCAATGTGGCGCCGGCGGTGGAAGTTAAGCCGAAGCGCGTCGGCGGATCGACCTACCAGGTGCCGATTGATGTAACGCATGAGCGCGGCATCACATTGGCAATGCGCTGGCTGATTCAATTCGCCCGCGAGCGCAACGGCAGAAGCATGGCGGAAAAGCTGACCAACGAATTAGTCGATGCCTATAACGGGCAGGGCAGCGCGATCCGCCGCAAAGATGAAACACACCGAATGGCGGAAGCGAATCGCGCCTTCGCCCACTTCCGCTAGATAGCTGGTCTGGTAATCCCGAAGTCGCATTCGGGAAGTGGATGGGAAATGACTAAATCGAACGCTGACATTGAACTCAACAAAATCCGAAACATCGGAATCATAGCCCATATTGATGCCGGCAAGACGACCGTCACCGAGCGCGTATTGTATTACACCGGCATGGTCCACAGAATCGGCGAGACTCACGAAGGCTCGGCGGCGATGGATTATATGGAGCAGGAACGAGAGCGCGGCATCACGATTACCTCAGCCGCAGTAACCGCCAGTTGGGCCGATCACCAGATCAACATTATTGATACGCCCGGTCATGTGGATTTCACCGCCGAGGTGCAGCGCAGCCTGCGCGTCCTCGATGGCGGTATCACCGTATTCGACAGCGTCGCCGGTGTGGAGCCGCAATCGGAAACAGTCTGGCGGCAGGCCTCGGAATACAACGTGCCGCGTCTGTGTTTCGTCAACAAGATGGATCGGACCGGCGCCGATTTTGATCGCTGCGTCAATATGATGGTCGATCGGCTGAATGCCAACCCAGTTGTCATTCAAGTGCCCTACGGCAGCGGCGAAAACTTTGAAGGCATCATTGATCTGCTCAAGATGGAGCTGATTACCTACGGCAATGACGAAGGAACGGATATCAACTCGCACCCGGTTCCGGAGAGCCATCGGGAAATGGCGGAGACTCGCCGTGAGGATATGATCGAAAAGATCGTCGAACACGATGAGTATCTCACCATGAAATATCTCGAAGAAGAGGTGATCAGCAATGAGGAGCTGCTGGCGGCGCTGCGATCGGGCACGATATCCGGTCACTTGCATCCGGTGCTTTGCGGCGCGGCGTTGAAGAACAAGGGCGTGCAGGCGCTGCTGAACATGGTGGTGGCGCTATTGCCCTCGCCGCTGGATATTCCACCGGTCACCGGCGAGCGCCCCAAGGATGGCAGTGAGCTCCTGCGGCATGCCGACGATGATGAACCTTTGGCGGCGCTTGTCTTCAAGATCGTCTCCGATCAATATGGTCGGCTGGCGTTCACGCGCGTGTATTCGGGCGTTTTGAAGGCTGGCACGATGGTGCTCAATACAGCCACCGGGCGGCGCGAGCGCATCGGACGCATCGTGCGCATGTTCGCTGACAGCCGTGAGGATGTCAAAGAAGTGCATGCGGGTGACATCGCCGCCGTCATCGGCATGAAGGAGACCTTCACCGGCGATACGCTTAGCGCGACCAACAGTCCGATCTTGCTCGAGAATATCAGCTTCCCCGCGCCGGTGGTCGAAGTTGCTATCGAGCCGAACACCAAAGCCGATCAGGATAAGATGGGTTTGGGCTTGCGGCGGCTGGCGGAAGAAGATCCGACCTTCCAGGTCGAGGTAGACGACCAGCTAGGACAGACGAAGATCAAGGGCATGGGCGAACTGCACCTCGAAGTGCTGGTCGACCGCTTGATGCGCGAATACGGAGTGGACGCGCGCGTTGGACGTCCGCGGGTCGCCTACCGCGAGACCATCACGCGTATGGTGGAAATCGATACGACCTTCAAGCGGCAAACGGGCGGCGCCGGACAATACGCGCGCTGCACGCTCCGCTTTGAGCCGCTGCCCGCCGACGAAAAGGCGGACGCTGAGGGCGAGCTTCTATTTGTCGATGGCATCCGTGGTGGAGCGATACCCAAGGAATTCATCCCCGCGGTGAAGAAAGGCGTCAAGCAAGCGACGCAGGGCGGCGTCATCGCCGGTTATCCGGTCGTGGATATCAAGGCCACCTTGATCGACGGCGCCTACCACGAGGTCGATTCGAGCGAAATCGCCTTCACCATCGCCGGCTCGATGTGCTTAAAGGAAGGCGTTCTTAAGGGCGGGCCAGTCATCCTGGAACCGTCCATGAGTGTCGAGATTGTTGTGCCCGATGATTATACCGGCGCTGTCGTCGGTGATATCTCTTCGCGGCGCGGAGTTGTTCAAGGTTTGGAGCCGCACAGTGAAGGCATTTCCGTGATCCAGGCGCAAGTGCCATTGGGTGAAATGTTTGGTTACGCTAATGATCTGCGCAATAACACGCAGGGACGCGGCAACTTTAGCATGGAGTTTGATAGGTATACGGTCGCGCCAGATGAAATCGCCGAGGCGGTGAAGTCCGGGTCGCGCTAAGCAATTGATGGGGCGGCGCCTCGTCAGCAGTTCTTGTTCGCGAATTCAAGTTCAAATCACGAAGTTAACAAGAGGGATTGTCAGATGTCAAAAGGGAAATTCGAGCGTACCAAGCCGCACGTAAATATCGGTACCATCGGGCACGTGGATCACGGCAAGACCACCCTAACGGCGGCCATCACCAAAGTGCTCGCCCTGAAGGGCCAGGCGCAGGAGCGCGAATACGGCGATATCGACAATGCGCCGGAAGAGCGCGCGCGCGGCATCACCATCAATATCCGCCACGTCGAATATGAAACCGACGCCCGTCACTACGCTCACGTGGACTGCCCGGGGCACCGCGATTACATCAAGAACATGATCACCGGCGCGGCGCAGATGGACGGCGCTATCTTGGTCGTTAGCGCGCCCGATGGTCCTATGCCGCAGACCCGTGAGCACGTCTTGCTGGCGAAGCAGGTGGAAGTGCCGGCGATGGTCGTCTATCTCAACAAGACCGATCAGATGGATGACGAAGAGTTGATCGAACTGGTTGAGATGGAACTCGCTGAGCTGCTGGAGGGTTATGATTTCGATCCGGATACGCCCATCATCAAGGGTTCAGCACTGGCGGCGGAAGAGTGTGACAGCAACGACCCGAACGCGCCCGAATATGCGTCGATCGTTGAATTGATGGATGCTGTCGACGAATGGATTCCGACGCCGATGCGCGATGTCGACAAGCCCTTCATGATGGCGATTGAAGACGTATTCTCCATCAAGGGGCGTGGCACAGTCGTGACCGGCAGCGTCGCTCGCGGCACGTTGCTCAAGGGCACCGAGGTCGATATCGTCGGTTTGCGCGATGAAATCGTCCAGACGGTCGTCACCGGCATCGAGATGTTCAACAAGGAACTGGATCAGGCGCAGGCGGGCGACAACGCCGGCATTCTGCTGCGTGGTATCGGTCGCGATGAGGTGCAGCGCGGCATGGTCATCGCCAAGGTCGGTTCGATTACCCCGCACAAGAAATTCAAGTGCGAGGTCTACGTCTTGCGCCGCGATGAAGGCGGGCGCCACAAAGCCTTCTTCACCGGTTACCGTCCGCAGTTCTACATCCGCACCATGGATGTCACCGGCACGATCACGCTGCCCGACGGCGTTGAAATGGTCATGCCTGGCGACAACGTGAATCTCGATGTGGAATTGATCACGCCGGTCGCGCTGGAGCGCGGTTCGTCCTTCGCCATTCGCGAGGGTGGTTTGACGGTGGGCGCGGGCCGCATCACCGAAATTCTTGAGTAGCTCTCCTTGGGACGCTAGCGACCTGAGTCGGGTTCAAAGCCCGGCTCAACATTCCTGGTCGACGTCCCGGATGAACGGATAAAGGTTGCTAAATGGCAAAGAACAAGATTCGTATCCGACTCAAGGCTTATGACCATCGCGTGCTCGACCAGTCCGCGCAGCGTATTGTTGATACGGCGGAACGCACCGGATCGCGGGTTGTGGGTCCGGTACCCTTGCCGACTCGCATCGAGCGATTCACCGTCAGACGGTCGCCCTTTATTGACAAGGATTCGCAAGAACACTTCGAGATCCGGACGCATAAACGGCTGATTGATGTGCTCGATCCGGACAGCAAAACCATTGACACGCTTATGCGGCTTAATCTGCCGGCAGGCGTGGATATCGAAATCAAGATTTAGGCTTGCCGCTAGCGCACAAGGAAAGCGATCAAGTGGCTAATGCCTGAGGCATACATTTAGTCCGCGAAGGCCGGCGGCGCAACAGGCCTTTCGTCCGCAAGGCTGGCGATGAGAAAACCGGGTGCGACCAGATTCGCTGAACGACTGGGTCACCCGAGTGGAGGCTAGGCTCATGAAGGGCATGATTGGCAAAAAAGTGGGGATGACCCAGGTGTTTGATGAACAGGGAACCGTCGTACCGGTTACCGTCATCCAGGCTGGCCCCTGCTATGTGACCCAGGTCCGCGACGCCGAACGGGATGGCTACGTTTCCGTGCAGCTCGGTTTCGGCGAGACCAAGCCCAAGAACCTGAGCAAAGGACAACTGGGCCATTTGCAGAAGCTGGACCTGCCGGCGCTGCGTCATCTGCGCGAGTTTCGGCTGTCGCGGGCCGCTGATTTAGGCGTGGAAGAGGGTCAGGAAATCAAGGTGGATATTTTCGAACGAGGTGACCGGGTCGATGTAATCGGCACCAGCAAGGGGCGCGGATACGCCGGTACGATCAAGCGGCACGGATTCGCGCGCGGTCCCAAGACTCACGGACAATCCGACCGGATGCGGTCGCCCGGTTCGATCGGCATGTGCGCCACGCCGGGTCGCACGCTCAAGGGCAAGAAGATGGCGGGGCGGATGGGCAACGATCGCGTCACGGTGCAGAATCTGCCCCTGGTCCTTGTCGACGCCGAGAAGAACTTGCTGGCGGTAAAAGGTTCTGTTCCCGGCGCCAAGGGCAGCATCGTGATGATCAAGCCCTCAGCCAAACGCGCCTAGCTGAGCCGCAGCGAACAGGAGTTGACACCATGCAATTGCCAGTGATGGATAGCGCCGGACGAGAAGTGTCGCAGGTTGAACTGCCGGCCGATATCTTTGAAGCGAAAATCAATGTGGGTTTGATGCACCAGGCATTCGTTCGCCAAATGGCCAACGCCCGCCAGGGATCGCACAGCACGCTTTCCCGCAGCGAAATTCGGGCGACCGGCGCGAAATGGTACCGCCAGAAAGGCAGCGGCCGCGCCCGGCATGGCGCTCAGAGCGCGCCGATATTTGTCGGTGGCGGCCTGGCGCATGGTCCTAAGCCGCGCGATTACACGAAGAAGATGCCGAAGAAGATGCGGCGCGGTGCGATACGTTCCACCTTGAGCGCCCTGGTGCGTGATGATCAGTTGGTGATCGTGGACAAACTCGACATTGATGCGCCCAAGACCCGGGCAATGCGCGAGCTGATTGAAACGCTGGTTGGAGAGCAATCGGCGCTGCTGGTGGTTACGAGCGAGCAAAAGGCGGTGCGCAAAAGTGTGAGCAATCTCCCCAACGCGCATTCGATTGTTGTCAACTACCTAAACATTCGCGACCTGCTCAAATACGACCGAGTGATTATGTCGCTGGACGCGCTCGCTGTCGTGACGAGCATTTGGGGAATGGGAGCATAACATGGCAGAACTACATCTATACGATGTCATCCGCCGCCCGGTAATCACCGAGAAGTCGACCGAGATGGCGGAGGGGCAGAACAAGTACGTCTTTGAAGTGGCGCGCGCTGCCAACAAAATCCAGGTTAAGGAAGCGGTCGAAGAGATCTTCGACCTGGAAGGCAAGGTCGTCAAGGTGAATACGATGATGATGCCTGCCAAACGGGGACGCCGCGGCCGCAATACCTATATTCGATCCCGCGCTTGGAAGAAGGCAGTCGTCACGCTGGAAGAGGGCGTTACGATCGAGCTATTTAACGTCTAGTGGGAGCATGAGCGATGCCCATCAAGGTTTATAAGCCGACATCGCCCGGTCGCAGAGATATGACCGGCTACACATTTGAAGAGATCACCAAGAGCAAGCCCGAGCGTTCGCTGACCCGCGCTTTGCGCAAGAAGGGCGGCCGCAACAACACGGGGCGGATCACCGTTCGGCATCGTGGCGGCGGGCACAAGCGGCGTTATCGGCTCATCGACTTTAAGCGAAACAAGGAAGATTGCCGCGCCGAAGTCACCGCCATTGAATATGATCCCAATCGCTCGGCGCGCATCGCGCTGCTGCAATACGAAGACGGTGTGAAGAGCTATATCATTGCGCCCATGGGTGTGAGGGTCGGTGACAAGATCGGCAATGGCGCCATGAGTACACTGCGCCCGGGGAACAGCCGTGCGTTGAAAGACATCCCTTTGGGCACGGTGGTGCACAATATTGAAATGCGCCCGGGCAAGGGCGGGCAGTTGGCGCGCTCGGCCGGCACATCGGCGCAGATACTGGCGTCGGAAGACAAATATGTCACCTTGCGTCTGCCAAGTGGCGAAATGCGCATGATATTGAACACCTGCCGCGCGACCATCGGTCAAGTTGGCAATGCCGAACACGCCAATGTAAAGCTGGGCAAAGCCGGTCGCAAGCGCTGGCTGGGCTGGCGGCCGACGGTTCGTGGTTCCGCGATGGATCCGGCCAGCCATCCCCACGGTGGCGGCGAAGGCAAAGCCGGTATTGGTATGGCCGCGCCCAAGACGCCATGGGGCAAGAAAGCGCTGGGGGTGCGGACGCGGCGCAACAAGCGCACCAGTCGCTTTATCGTTCGCCGCCGGGGCAAGCGCCGTTAATCTCAGGGGAGACTAACATGTCACGTTCATTGAAAAAGGGCTATTACATCAGCCCGAAGCTGCTGGAAAAGATTGAACGGCTGAACCAGCAAAATAAAAAGGTCGTAATTCGCACCTGGAGCCGGGCGAGCACCATCTTCCCGCAAATGGTCGGCCACACGATCGCAGTGCATGATGGCCGCCGGCACGTGCCGATTTATATCACCGAGAATATGGTCGGGCACAAGCTGGGTGAGTTCGCCCCCACCCGCACCTTCCGCGGTCACATCGTGGATAGCAGGCGCTAGGAGACACAAAGATGGAAGTTCGCGCAATCACCCGGTATCTGCCAATCTCGCCGCGGAAGCTGCGTCTCGTCTGCGACAAAGTTCGTGGGATGGATGCCCAGGAAGCCTTGATCGTCTTGGATTATATGCCGCAGAAGGGTTCCGCCTTTGTGAGCAAGACATTGTCTTCGGCGATGGCGAACGCGTCTAATAACTTTGACCTCAATCCGGATGATCTGTATGTATCGAAGATCTACGCCGGCGATGGTCCGACATTGAAGCGCTTCAAAGCGGGCGCCCGCGGTCGATTCAAGCCGCGTCTAAAGCGCACGTCTCACCTTTGGGTGATTCTGTCTGAGCGAGAGGAAGATGAATAATGGGTCGTAAGGTTCATCCAAAGGGTTTCCGTCTGAAAGTGATCCGCGAGTGGGACGCTCGCTGGTATGCCGAGGGCGAACGCTATGTCAATTTGTTGATGGAAGATCGCAAAATAAGGAAGTTCTTAAAGGCGAAGACGACGCGCGCCGGCGTCTCGCGCATCGAGATCGAGCGTCATCCAAACCTCGTCATCATAACGATCAATACCGTGCGCCCCGGCTTAATCATCGGGCGCAAGGGCGAGGCGGTCAAGGAACTGCGTCAGCAATTGCAGGACATGACGGGCAAGACCGTGAAAGTCGAAGTTAGCGAAATCGAAAAGCCGGACCTGGACGCCACCCTGGTCGCCGAAAATGTGGCATCGCAGTTAGTGCGGCGCATCGGGCATAGCCGAGCGATGAAGCGCGCAATCATGCAGGCGATGCGTCAAGGCGCCGGTGGCATACGCGTCGAGGTGAGTGGACGACTGGGCGGCTCTGACATGGCGCGGCGTGAATGGATGTTTGACGGTCGCGTACCGCGCAATACGCTGCGCGCCGATATCGATTATGGCTTCGCCGAAGCGCTGACGACCTTTGGTCAAATCGGCGTCAAGGTCTGGATTTACAAGGGCGACATTCTACCGGGCGAAGACCCGTTCAGCAGCCCGGCGCAGCGTCCAGCCGATCATGGCGGGCGTCGCGGCCGCAGAAACTAGGTCGCTACAGCATTAGGAGCAAGAGCCATGTTAATGCCGAAACGGAGAAAGTATAACAAGCAGATGCGCGGGCGGATGCGGGGCAAAGCGCGCCGCGGCGCCGTCGTGCAATTCGGCGATTACGGCTTGCAAGCGCTGGAGCCGAGCTGGGTGACCAGCCGACAGATCGAAGCCTGCCGTCGGGCGATGGTGCGCTATATCCGCCGGCGCGGCAAAGTATGGATTCGCATCTTCCCGGATAAGCCGGTGACGCAGAAGGCGGCCGAGACGCGCATGGGCAAAGGCAAGGGCTCGGTAGAAAAATGGGTCTGCGTCGTCAAGCCAGGGCGCATCCTCTTCGAAATGAGTGGTGTGCCTGAGGCCGACGCGCGGGAAGCCTTGCGGCTGGCGTCGCACAAGCTGCCGATCAAAACCAAGTTCGTCAAGCGCTTCGATCCGATTTCCGGACGGGAGGTCAGCTAATGTTCATTGACGAAATCCGGGCGCTGTCCACCGACGAAATCCTGGACAAAATCGAAGATTTGAAAGTGGAAATGTATACCTTTCGCATTCAGAAGGAATCTGGCGAATTGAAGGATACCACCCTGTTCCGCAAAACACGGCGCGATATCGCGCGCCTGAAAACGGCGCTGCGCGAACGTGAATTGGCGGCGGAACTTGTTGCTCAAGGGGGAGAGAATGCCGAATAATCGCAAGCGCCTGGTCGGCACAGTGGTCAGCGACAAGATGGACAAGACCGTTGTTGTCGCGATCGAAAACCGCAAGATGCACCCGGTTTATCACAAGGTGGTGACATCGACGAAAAAGGTGATGGCGCATGATGAAACGGGCGCCAGCATTGGCGCGCTGGTGCGCATTGTGCAGAGCCGCCCCATCAGCAAACGCAAGCGCTGGGTGGTGGAAGCAGTATTGGAAGACGCGGAACAGCTGGCGAACTAGCCTGAGGCTGTGGACGCCGCTTTCTTGAACGGAGAGTGATTGCGATGATTCAAACGGAATCGCGTTTGAAGATAGCCGATAACAGTGGCGCGCAGGAATTGCTGGTAATCCGCGTGCTCGGCGGCTCAAAAGTGAAGTACGGCTATGTCGGCGACATCGTAGTCGGCACGGTGAAATCGGCTACCACAAGCGGTGGCGTCAAGAAAGGCGAGCTCGTGCGCGCTGTCATCGTGCGGACGCATAAGGAATATCGCCGGAACGACGGTTCTACGATCCGCTTCGACGACAATGCGGCGGTGGTTCTGGCGGAGGACCTTGAGAACCCTCGCGGGACGCGCGTCTTTGGTCCCGTGGCGCGTGAATTGCGCGACAAAGGCTTTATGAAGATCGTTTCGCTGGCGCCAGAGACCTTATAGGTGAGGTACTGACATGCAACGAGTACAGCAAGGGGACACGGTCGAAGTCATCGCCGGCAAGGACAAAGGTCTGCGCGGCGAAGTGGTTCGTGTCCTGGTGAAAAAAGATCGCGTGATCATCAATGGCGTCAACATTATGAAGCGTCACCGCAAAGCGCGTCCGGCGCCGGGCGGGCAGCAGATCCCGGCGCAGATCATCGAGTTTGAAGCGCCGCTCCATCTGTCGAATGTCATGGTGGTCTGCGGCGTCTGCGATGAACGCACGCGCATTGGTTATCGCCTGGCGGATGACGGCACGAAGATGCGCTATTGCAAGAAGTGCAATGCCGTCATCGAGAAATAGTGGAGCGAGGTGAATAGTGGAAAACCGAATGTACACCCGCTATCTGGAAGAAGTCGTGCCGACTTTGACGGCCGAGTTCGGCTACACCAATCCGATGCAGGTGCCGACGATCAGCAAGATCACGCTGAACATTGGCGTTGGCGAGGCGATTGATGAGCCGCGGTCGCTGGATGGCGCCGTAGAAGACTTGAAGGTCATCACGGGGCAGCAGCCGGTAATCACCAAAGCCAAGAAGAGCATCGCCACCTATAAGCTGCGTGAAGGTCGGGCGATCGGCGCCAAGGTGACCCTGCGCAAGGAACGGATGTGGTCGCTCTATGACCGCCTGGTCAACATTGCCTTGCCTCGTATTCGGGATTTCCGCGGCGTATCGGCCAAGTTGGACGGGCGTGGCAATCTCACGGTCGGCTTGCGGGAGCAGCTCGTCTTCCCGGAAATCGACTTCGACAAGATCGATAAGGTCCGGGGTATGGAAGTCACTATCGTCACCACGGCCAAAACGGACGACGAGGGACGCCGGCTGCTTTCGCTGCTCGGTATGCCCTTCCAAGGAAACTGAGGGAGTTTATGGCGAAGAAATGCATGCAATTTCGGGAACAGCGGCGCAAGTATGCGGTTCGCGTGCGCCATCGCTGCAAGGTTTGTGGGCGTCCGCGCGGTTACATTCGCCGCTTTGGTTTGTGCCGGATTTGCTTTCGCGAGATGGCGCTCAATGGCGAGATTCCCGGCGTTGTGAAGTCGAGCTGGTAGGAGGCGGCTAAAGTGTCTAATGTGACAAACGATCCAATTGCCGATATGCTGACGCGCATTCGTAACGCGTTGACAAGGGGCATGACCGAAGTTGTCGTGCCCAAGAGCACGATCAAGATCGAAATCGCTCGCATCCTTAAGGAAGAGGGCTATATCGAGGATTATTCGCTCGGCGATGAAAGCCCCGTGCCGCTGATAAAGGTTCAGCTCAAGTATTTCGGCTCTCGGCGTGACCGGCGGCCTGTCATAACGCAGCTCAAGCGCATTAGCAAACCGGGACGCCGCGTCTATCGCAAACGCAGAGAGCTGCCGATCGTGCTGAGCGGCACTGGCATCGCGATTGTGACCACCCCCAAGGGGGTCATGACCGCGCAGCAGGCGCGCCGCGATGGCGTCGGCGGCGAAGTCCTTTGTTACGTCTGGTGACGGAAGGGGAGTTAACATGTCGCGCGTAGGAAGACAGCCTATTGCGCTGCCGGACAGAGTGACCGTCCAGATCGACCGGAATACGGTGACGGTCAAGGGTCCCAAAGGCGAGATGTCGCAGGACTTCAATCCGGAAATGTCGATACGGCAGGAGAACGGGTCGGTCATCGTGGAGCGCCCGTCGGACCTGCGTCATCACAAGGCGCTGCACGGTCTTACTCGCGCTCTCGTTTCCAATATGGTGCTCGGCGTATCCGAGGGCTTCCGCAAGACGCTGGAGATACAGGGCGTGGGTTATCAGGCTTCTATGCAAGGGAAAAACTTGCAGCTTAGGCTGGGGCATTCGCATGAAGTGATTATCGAACCGCCGGTGGATATCACCTTTGACGTGCCGCAGGATTCGCGTGGGACGATCATCCATGTGGATGGCATTGACAAGCAGGTGGTTGGACAGGTGGCGGCAGATATCCGCGGTTGGCGTCCGCCCGAGCCCTACAAGGGCAAAGGCGTGCGTTACCTGGGTGAGTATGTACGCCGCAAAGCCGGCAAGGCGGGCAAGCGCTAGTTGAACGGTCCTGATTATCACGGGATCGGTACGGCGGGGGAAAGAGAAGATGGCTGATATCACTGGTCGAAAGAAATACCTAGCGCGCAAGCGTCGACATCGGCGTGTTCGCAAGAACATTTCCGGCACGGCGGCGCGCCCGCGGCTGAATGTTTATCGCAGCAACCGCCATGTCTTCGTTCAGGTGATTGACGATATCCAGGGGCGGACGTTGGTTTCCTGCTCGACAATCGACAAGGAACTGGCGCCGCAATTGGGCGACATGAAAAAGGTTGAAGCGGCGAAACTCGTTGGACAGACGGTTGCCGCGCGCGCTAAAGAAGCGGGCATTAGCGCGGTCGTATTTGACCGTGGCGGATTTATGTTCACCGGACGGGTGGCGGCTGTGGCCGAGGGCGCCCGTGAAGCGGGTCTGCAATTTTAGACGTGGAGATTGAATATGGCAGAAAGAAGAAGACGGGATTCGCGCAGAAACCAAGACGAGCGTGATGAATTTGATGAGCGCGTCGTTGATATCCGCCGCGTCGCCAAAGTGATCAAGGGCGGCCGGCGTTTCGCCTTTCGCACTGTTGTGGTCGTGGGTGATAATCGAGGCAATGTTGGGATCGGCATCGGCAAAGCGCGTGCCGTGCCGGATAGCATCCGCAAAGCGGCTGAACGGGCGCGGCGCAATATCCAGGGCGTGGCTCTCTCCGGGACGACCATTCCCTACACGGTTATCGGACGGCATGGTGGCGCTCGCGTGCTGCTGAAGCCGGCCGCGCCTGGCACTGGCGTCATCGCTGGTGGCGGCGTTCGCGCCGTATTAGAAGTTGTCGGTGTGCGCAATATCCTGACCAAGAGCCAGGGCAGCGCCAATCTGCTCAACGTGACCATGGCGACGCTTGACGCGCTGAAGCAGCTTCGCAGCGCCGAGCAGTTGGCGGAAATGCGCGGCAAGCAGGCTCATGAAGTGGCGCCATTCTGGGAGCGTCGAACCGAACGGAGCGCCGAAAATGTCTGAGCGCGGCGGCAAGATGCTGAGAATCACACTGGTCAAGAGCCCGATCGGCTATAATCACCGACAGAAGGCGACGGTCAAGTCGCTCGGTTTGCGTCGGATGAGCCAGAGTGTGTTGATTGGCGATGCGCCTCAGATTCGCGGCATGATCGCCAAGGTCAGCCATCTAGTGAAAGTTGAAGAGGTCGAAGACAAATGAAATTGCATGATTTGAAGCCCGATCCGGGATCAAAGCGCAGGCGGAAGCGCGTCGGCCGGGGCATCGCGGCTGGCCAAGGCAAGACCGCCGGGCGCGGCCACAAAGGCCAGGGCGCCCGCAGCGGCGGCAGCGGCAAAGGTCCCTACTTCGAGGGCGGTCAATTGCCTCTGGTGCGGCGTCTGCCCTTCAAGCGCGGCTTCACCAATATCTTCGCCATCAACTATCAGGAAGTGAACGTTGATATGCTGGAGGCGCGTTTCGAGGACGGCGCCGTCGTCAATGGCGCATCGCTGGTCGAAGCGGGCCTGGTGCGGAAAGCCGATGAGCCGATCAAGGTGCTTGGTCGCGGTGAATTGGGAAAGAAGCTGGAGGTTCATGCCAACAAGTTCAGCAAGAGCGCGGCCGCGAAAATCGAGAAAGCGGGCGGCAGTGTCCATGCGCATGCGCTGAAAGTGACCGGTGCCCGCGCGACCGTCAAACGTCTGCGCAAGGCGGATTTAGAACGCCTCTATGGGGATGCCGACTAAGGAAAGTCTTAGGGAAGAACATCCCAGGCAAAACTGTTCAGGCATCTCTTGCGTATAGCGTGTAGAGGCTGTCAGAGAAAGGCGCCCCGTTGTGAATGGCGCTGCAGGCTTCTCATGATTGATGAGGAACAGATTATATGATTCAAGCATTGAAAAACGCCTGGCGTCTGCCGGATGTGCGCAATAAGCTGCTCTTCACCGTCTTCATTCTGATCGTCTATCAGTTCGCCGCGCATGTGCCGGTTGTCGGCGTCGATCGCAACGTCCTGCGGCAAGTGTTCGAAAGCGGCAGCAGCGCCGGCAATCTGATTCAGGTGATGAACCTGCTTTCTGGTGGCGCGGTCGCCAATTTCAGCGTGATCGCCAATGGCGTGTATCCCTACATCACCGCCTCGATTATCTTTCAGCTGCTGGTGCCGATTGTGCCGGCGCTGGAAAGGATCCAGCGCGAGCCCGGCGGCCAGGAAAAGATACAGCGTTACACCTACTATGTGGCGATTCCGATGGCGGTCTTGCAGGCCCTGGGTCAGATCAGCATCTTCAACCTGGCGACGGGGACTGGCGCCGAGATCATTCCGGGCTTTGGATTTGGTTTGGGCAGCAACCTGCTCTTGACCGTGTCGGTACTGACGACCATGACAGCTGGCACGATGTTCGCCATCTGGCTCGGTGAATTGATTACTGAGCAGGGCATCGGCAATGGTATTTCGATCATCATCTTCGCCGGCATCGTGGCGCAGGCGCCGCAAAATCTGATTCGCTTGCTGACGCAGCAGCCCGATCGCAGCATTTACAACCTGGTCCTCTTCATCGTGATCACGATCCTGAGCGTGCTCGCTGTGGTTGTGATTCAAGAAGGCGTGCGGCGGATTCCCGTTCAGTACGGACGCCGTGTGCGCGGCAATCGACAATTTGCCCAGCAAGACAGCTTCATTCCGCTGCGCGTCAACCCGGTCGGCATGATCCCGCTGATTTTCGCCCAGTCTATCATCACTTTTCCGGCCATCATCGCCAGCCTGTTCCCGCCCGGGGCGGTCGGCAATACGATTCAGTCTACCTTTGGCAACCAACAGGGCCTGCTCTATTGGGGTACATTCTTCCTAATGACGGTCGGTTTCACCTTTTTCTACGCCGAGGTGATGGTGGGCAATCAGAATCTGGCGGAGACACTGCAGCGCAATGGCGGCTTCATCCCGGGAATCCGCCCGGGCAAGCGTACTGAGGATTACATCAAGAGCACGACGCGCCGCATCACTTTTGTGGGCGCCTTCTTTCTGGGTGTGATCGCGATCATACCGGGCATGGTCGACCTGGTGAATCGCATTATCTTCCCCTTGGAAGCCTCAGCATCGGGCGCGGTCATCAACGCCGGTCTGGTCATTTCTGGCTCCGGTTTGATCATCGTCGTTGGCGTCGTCATCGATACGATGCGGCAATTGGAAGCGCAGCTGGTGATGCGGAATTACGAAGGATTCATGCGTTAGTACGTATCTACGAGACGATTCGAACGAGCCGAGTTTTCATGCCCAGGATCTCGGCTCTATTTTTGTCGCGCCCCGTCCAAAAAAATGAAGCAGTTCTCCGGGACGCGGCCAGATGTGGGAGAGTTTGCGCGATGAGCTTGTACGTAATCTTGATGGGTGTGCAGGGCGCCGGCAAGGGATTGCAGGCGAAGCTGATTGAAGAGAACTACGGCATCCCGCAGGTATCCACCGGCGATCTCTTCCGGGCGATGCGCACGCGCAAGGATGAGCTCGCGCGCAAGGTGCAAGACATCATGGCGTCGGGTCAACTGGTGGATGACGACACAACCAACGCGATTGTCGCCGATCGCCTGGCGCAGGCGGACGCGCAAAACGGCGTGATCCTCGATGGCTACCCGCGCAATCGGATTCAGGCGGCCTTCCTGGAGCGGCATCTGCAAGAGAAGGGCGCGCGCGTCAAGGCTGTGCTGCTGCTGGAACTCGATCTCTATGTCGCTTTCAAACGCGCTTTCGGACGCGTATCAGCTGAGGATGGCGCAAGCTACAATTACTATTACAATGCCGATGGGGTGGACTTCAGCTGGGTGCTGGCTGCTGACAGTTCTTTTCCCCCGCGCCTGGACGCATCGCTATCAGCCAGCGGCGAAGCCCTCAGGCGACGCCCCGATGACGCCAGCGCCGATGCGATTATCAAGCGGATTGACACCTTTCTGGAAACGACCCAGCCACTCATCAGTTATTTTGAAGCGAAGGGCAGTGTGCGGAAGATCAATGCTGACCAGAGCATTGAAGCTGTTTGGGCTGATATCAGGCGCGCTCTTGAGACAGATTAAGTTCTGCAGCTTTCCTGCGAACCGATTCCTATGGCGCCAGTACTGAAGACAGCCGAAGAGCTAGAAATCATGCGCCAGGCCGGGCGCATCGTGGCGACCGCGCATGAAGAGATGCGGCGCGCTATTGCGCCCGGGGTCTCGACCAAGGAACTTGACACCATCGCGCTGACTGTACTGCGCGACCACGGCGCCGAACCCTGCTTTCTCGGATACGCGCCCGGGGATCACCCGCCATTTCCCGCCACGATAACCGCATCCATTAATCAGGAGCTGGTGCACGGCATCCCGTCTGAGAAACGCGTCCTGATGGCGGGCGACGTAATTGGCATTGATGTCGCCTGCTTCTACCAGGGTTACGTGGGCGACGCCGCCTTTACCCATCCAGTCGGCGAGATATCGCGTTCGGCAAAGCGCCTACTGAATGCGACAGAGACAGCGCTTGAAGCGGCGATTCGAGCGTCGATCCTCGGCAACAAGATCAGCGATGTGGCCAAGGCGACGGCGAAATGCGCGGGAGGGCTGGGCTACAGCGTGGCGCGCGAGTATTCAGGGCACGGCGTCGGCAAAGCGATGCACGAGGAGCCGCAAGTCCCCAATTGGTGGCATAGCAAGAAAAGCAAGCGTCAGTGGGAAGATTACGATCTGCAGGTCGGCATGACCTACGCCATAGAGCCGATGCTGATTGCCGGGCGTCCCGATCTCATGGAGTTGGATGATGGCTGGACGGTGGTCACGAAAGATGGCTCGCTCACTGCCCATTTCGAGCATACGGTCGCGATCACGGAAGACGGGCCGCTGATCTTGACGCTGCCGTGAATCTATGGCGCGGCTGCTCGGCACAAGCTTCCTCATTTTCTCGATTATTGTATCGGCGCAAAGTTACACACCGCGCTACGCCAACAGCGACTGCCCCTTTTTCATTCGGCGGCTGGCGGAAGACAGCGACGCGGACATCAGTTGTGGCTACCTGATTGTTCCCGAAGATCGGGAGGCTAGCGAAAACGGCCGCCTGATAGCGCTCTTCGTCGTCAGAATCGCCGCGCGACATCCTTCTGGCAATGCGCCACTCATTTTTCTAACAGGAGGCCCCGGCTCAGCAGTAGCCGAGCGCCTGCCGTTCATTTTGGGATCGCAGCTGCGTCAGAACTACGAAGTCATCGCTGTAGATCAGCGCGGGGCGGGCTTCTCTCGCCCGTCGCTCAATTGCGTCGAACTGGACGACCAGACGCGAACTTCCTATTCCGACTGGCGCCAAGATTGTTATCGGCGTCTCCTGGACGAAGGCATCGCCCTTCACAGCTACAATAGCGCGAACAATGCCAAGGACATTCATGATTTGCTGGTGGCGCTGGACATCGAAGAAGCCAATATCTACGGCCTGTCATACGGGTCGAGGCTGGCCTTGACTGTCGCGCGCGATTTTCCGGAGCGTCTCCGGGCGCTCATACTGGACGGCGTGCTGCCGCTGCAGGTCAAGCGATTGGAGACGCATGCGCTCAATGGTTATCAAGCGATAGAGCAGCTATTTGCTGACTGCAGCGCTGACAGGATTTGTAATCGAGCGTATCCGAATCTTCGCGAATCGTTTTATTCAGCGCTCAAGACGATGGATCGTGAGCCTGCCGAAATAGACCAAGGGGACAAGGATTACCCAATTGTGATTACAGGCGATGATCTCGTGAATGAAATCTACGCCAAGCTGTACGACGCGCATCTCATACCCTTTTTGCCCGCGCTAATCGATGCCTATGCGCAAGGCGACTATGATTATGACCCGGCTGAGGAAGCCAGAAGGCGCGAAGCGCAGACCTTGATTGGGGCAGAAATGCTTTGGAACTTGGACAAGTCAAGCGAAGGCCTGGCGCTCAGCGTCGCCTGTGCGGAAGAAGTCCCATTCAATAGCCGAGACGAGATTGTCAACCGGGCTGCGAACTTGCCAGGAGCTGTGAGGCGGCCACTGGTCGAAATCGCAATCAGTGATATTAGCAATTGCAGTGAGTGGCAGGTGCCGCGGGCGCCTGATCTTGAGAATCAGCCAGTCGCGAGCGATATTCCGACTTTGTTGCTCTCAGGACGATATGATCCGGTAACGCCGCCGGAATGGGGCGCTGAAGCGGCGCAATACCTGGTGAACAGCTGGCGCTATGTATTCCCCGATAGTGGTCATGGCCTGCTGTTTAGGGTCGACGCCGGCTGCGCCGAGTCGATCGCGCTTTCATTCCTCGCGAATCCTCAGCGTCAGCCAACAGATGCGTGCATGGAGGCTTTGTCTCCACCGGACTTTTACATCCGCCCTTGAAGATGGACTGCTGAGGAAAATGTCCGTTTACAATGCGAATTTATGTGATACACTGTTCTTTCGCTCTCAATTGCCCCATGCAATACTTTGGACAATTGAAGCGTTGGAAGCATCGTTCATAGGTTGTAGCTAGCGCATCTGCAGATGGATGTCTCTGTAGACTGTGTGCATGTTGCTGGAACGTTTTTCAGCAAAGGGAACTGAGACTGAGGAAGAGCGTATGAAGGTATCAGCAAGTGTCAAGCGCCGCTGCCCGAAGTGCCGGGTCATCAAGCGGAAGCGTCGGGTGATGATCATCTGCGAAAACCCGAAACACAAACAGAGGCAGGGCTAGATTCCCCGGATTTATCAAGGAGTATTATGATGGCTCGTATTGAAGGTGTTGATCTGCCGCGGGACAAGCGTGTCGTCATCGGCTTGACCTATATCTACGGCATCGGCAAGTCCACAAGTCAGCGGCTGCTGGATAGCGCCGGCATTGATCACAGCACGCGCGTACGCGATCTGAGCGAGAGCGAATTGCAGCGTATCCGTGAGCTGATTAGCGGCCTGACCATTGAAGGCGACTTGCGCCGTCAAACGCAGCTGAACATAAAACGGTTGATGGAAATCAACTCGTATCGCGGATTGCGTCATCGGCGGCGTCTGCCAGTGCGCGGGCAGCGGACCCGGACAAACGGGCGTACGCGCCGCGGCAAGAAGCAGACGGTTGCCGGGCGTGGCCGCCGTCGGGGCGCCACTAAGAAGTAGGCGCGCGCATTCACACTATAAACATCCGAACGGGTATATCC
>JAAXID010000045.1 GCA_012270545.1 Anaerolineae bacterium
TTTTTTCTCGCCCAATCGAGCTTGCATAAGGAGAGCTTACTCGTGAAACTCAAAAGTGCATTGATTTTTGCGGCACTGATCTTCGTCTTGGCCCTGTCACTCGCGCCCGCCGCTGCCGACGGCCACTGTCCGCAAGAAGGCGGCACCTTCACCATCGGCGTCGATACCTTCCTGCCGATGGATCCAAATACCGCAGCGCATGACTGGACCTTCTATGCCATAACCAACATCAACAGCATGCTATTCCGCATCGAATCGGGCCAGCCGGTCGGCGACCTGGCGGAATCCTGGGATATCAGCGAAGACGGCACCGTCTACACCTGGCATATACGTCCCGGCATGATGTGGCATGATGGCAATGAGATATTCGCCGAAGGCGAAAGCCGCGAAGTGACCGCGCATGACGTGGTCTATTCGATTTACCGCCAATACGACGATGAATCGTCGATCATGGCCGCAGATCTGCGCAACCTCTTTGTCTCGGCTGAGGCGACCGACGACCATACCGTTGTTCTGACCCTCAGCGGTCCCGACGCCATCATTTATGACAAGGCTCGCGGTTTGACCTTCACCGCCATCGTCGCCAAAGAAGCCATCGAGCACTATGGCGATGATTATGGTCTGAATCCGCTGGGTTCCGGTCCCTTCGAATTCGTCTCCTACTCGCCCGACGAAGAAGTCGTCTTGCGCGCCAACGAAGATTATTATATCGACCCCTGCCTGGATGAGGTTATTTTCCGGGTCATGCCTGATGTGCCGGCGGCGATGATCGCGCTCGAAGCCGGCGACATCGACTGGTGGGGTTCGGTAACGCCGGGTGACGATGTTGGTCGCTTCTTGGATAACGAAGACATGACCGTCATCAACTTTGGCTGCCCGGTCGCCACTCGTCTGTATATGTCGGTGGACAAGCCGCCATTTGATGATGTTCGCTTCCGCAAGGCGCTCTCTCACATGAAAGATGGTGAAGCGATCAATGCGGCGCTCCGTGGTCCTACGCATGTGAAAGGCGCGGGTACAGCCGGTCCTGGCGTGGCCGGTTATGTCGAAGGGCTCTACGACGAATACCACGCCTACGATCCCGAATTGTCGATGTCGCTTCTGGATGAGCTGGGCATTGTCGACAGCGATGGCGACGGCTGGCGGGAAATGGACGGCGAACTCCTTGAGATCCCAATGTTCTCCTGGAACTCCGATCCGGCGCCCGATTACGTGGCGGCTATGGTAGACGCGGGCGCGCAGGTCGGCCTCAGGATCCGGCCGGAAATCGCCGATCCCGGCACTAACAATGCCAGACGGATTGATGGCGAATGGGGCATCTATCTGGGGCAAGGCTGGTGCGGTGAAGGCGGTACCAATGCCCTCTGGGGCAGAAACGGCTGGATCTCGACGCTGGGTTACGTGGATGAAGAGATCTTCAGTTTGCTGGATCAGTCGGCGCAAAACCTGGACGAAGAGTCGCGAGAGGCGCAGCTGCAAGCGGCTACCACGCGTGTCGCCGCGCTCTACTTCGAGCCCGCTTTCGGTTTCTTCAACATCTTCACGGTCAAGAACAATTACGTGAAGGACTTCTTCGGCGGTGAATGGACGCTGAATCTCGTCACTGACGACCACAATGTGTGGATCAACGAGGACGAAAGATAAGCGGACGCCCGTCGATCATTCGTAACGCGATTCGATAAACAGGGGACCAGGTTCTCAGGAGCCTGGTCCGCATGTGTCGCGAGTCTCCGTCGAACCCCCACGGGCTTGGATTCGCGCCACAAATTCCGGAGCGTAAATGGACCTACAGCAAATCGCCGCAGACATCCCGGATTACCAGGAATTCCTCACCGTAGATGAGCTTAACGAGTCGAGCCAGCGGCTGCGCGAACAGTACCCGGCGCTCGTCAGTATCCGCGAAGTCGGGAAAACGCGGAGCGGCGACCCGATTGAACTCCTGACCATTGCTGGAGGCGATGACAATGCCTTCGTCTTTGGCGGTCCCCATCCCAACGAACCCATCGGCTGCCTGACCATCGAATACCTTTCGCGGCGGCTCTGCGCGGATGACCAACTGCGCGCGGAACTCGGTTACACCTGGCGCTTCATCAAGTCGATCGATGCCGACGGGATGCGGCTTAACGAAGGCTGGTTCAAAGGCCCCTTCACGCCCAGCAATTACGCCCGCCACTTTTATCGCCCGGCGCGGCATGAACAGGTCGAGTGGACATTCCCAATAGATTACAAGACGCTCAAGTTCGACGATCCATTGCCAGAGACACGCGCGCTAATGCAGGTCATTGACGAGACGAAACCCAAGCTGCTCTACTCGTTGCATAACGCTGGCTTTGGCGGTGTCTATTATTATGTTTCGGACGAGTGTCCGGCGCTCTACGATACCTTTCATCAGATCCCCGAGTGCTTCGGTCTCGCGCTTGACCTGGGCGAACCGGAGCTCAGTTTCGCCGAACCGTATGCGCCGGCAATATACCGCATGTTGACCAGCAACGATATGTATGACCATCTTGAACGGCATGGCGTCGCCGACCCGGGCGCGGTCATCGGCTTCAAAGCGTCAAGCGCGCAATACGCCGAGCGCCACGGATCATTCTTTTTGATCGTCGAAATGCCTTATTTTGATGAACCGCGCGTCAACGATCAATCACTGACAGCGACCATCCGGCGCGATGCCATTCTGCAGGCGATGGATATCGCAGTTGAACACGATGACTGGATCCGCGGTCTGCACGCTACTGTAGAAGGCGCGCTTTCCCTGGACAGCCCAGTACGGCGCGCGCTGGAAGATTTCCTCGCCATGAGCGCCGGCTTCCGCGAAGCGGATCGCGAATGGGTGATGGCTGCGGAAGACACCAATCGACCAGCCACGCAGGCGGAATTATTCAGCAATTTGTATACGTCCCGATTCTACAAGCTGCTGAACACTGGTCTGCTATCGCGCATGCTGCGAGACGAAATCGCCGCTGGAAACAGCAGCGCAGCGATTGTGTCCGCGAGTGAAGCAGCGAGGGCGCGCCTTGACGAGGATGGTCATGCGCTCGAAACCGCGCTCGATTATCGCGCGATCCCAATCAGAAGCCTTGTCGGCGTACAGTGCTGTGCTGGTCTCGCCACCGCCGCGTACCTGCAGAGCGGCTAATGCTTGATTTATTTCCCGGGGCGACTATGGACTCGTCGCTACACCACAGTTATGAATGAGAGGGGCGAATCATGAAAATCTTGAATGGACGCTCATATCTGATCGCTATCCTCATTGTCGGCGCAACTGTCCTTGCCGCTTGCAGCGAAGGCGAATCGAGCAGTACCGCCGTCGAAGAAGTGACGAGCCAGGTCGCCTTCATTTACCCTGAAAGCAGCGACGAATACAATTGGAGCCACCTGCATGAAATCGGGCGCAAATATGTTGACGAACAGTTGCCAGATCTAGGCAGCAAATACGTTGAGAATGTCTCCGTTGACGATGCCGAAAAGGTCCTGCGTCAACTCGCGGAAGAGGGACACAAGCTGATCTTCGCCACTGCCGCCGAGTATAGCGACGCCGTACAGAAGGTGGCCAACGACTTCCCGGAGGCATACTTCGAGGTCTATGGCGGAGGCGAGACGGCAGACAATGTCGCGACTTACGACGGACGTATGTATCAGGCCTTTTATGTCGCGGGCGGCTACACCGGCGAGATGACAGTGAGCGGCATTATCGGTTTCATCGCGCCTGAACCCACAAACGAGGTCATACGACATATCAATGCGATTACCGCCGCTTCTTTGCTGGTCAGAACCTGCGAAGATATTTCGGTGCATGTGCGCTGGACCGGCTCCTGGAACGACCCGGAGGCGGAGCGCGCGGCCGCCCTGGAGCTGGTTGACATCGGCGCCGATGTCCTCGTCCAGCACACCTATAGCCCGGAGGTGCAGAAGGTCGCCGAAGAAAAAGGCCTTCGTTCGATGGGCTACGGCTTTGATATGCGCGAGTTCGCGCCCAACGCCAATATGACCAGCGTCATCTGGCAGTGGGGTTGGTACTATCTGCGGCGTGTCAACGACATGCTCGAGGACAAGTGGAAAGCCAGAGCCTACGACGGCAAAGTCGCCACCAAAGCTCATGGCCGCGGCATCATCGACATGGCGCCGTACAACTATGATCAGATTCCCCACATAATGGAAGCGCCACCGCTCAAATGGCGGATCACCTGGAATGAGACGGTCAAGGACTCCTTTGATGGACCCGTTTATGCCCAAAACGGCGATCTGGTGCTGGCAAAGGGCGATAAATTTCCGCAGGGCTACATCTATACCGATATGGATTGGTTCGTGGAGGGTGTCGTCGGGGACGCGCCCGGTGAAGCACCGGAAAAGGTAGAAGGCAGGGGACGCGATGTCGTTTGCCGTTAATCAATGCCGCCGCCAATTTGATTCCTAGCAACTCTTCTGCATTGAGATCAAGGCAACTGAATCGACTTCTGCGATTTCGCGATGCACGGCGAGGTCACAGCCGAAGCGGGAGGATAGGATGACCCATACTTTGCTGAACGAAAATCCGGATCTTGCCGCCGCGATTGACCTTTACGCTGCCTGGATCCGCTTTACCATGCACAGGAAACACCAACCCGGGCTTGCTGTTGGCATCGTTTACGCTGACGAGCTGCTATGGGGACAAGGATTCGGCTACGCAGACATCGAAGCGAAGAAACATGTTACGCTGGACACCCGTTTCCGCATCGCCAGCATCAGCAAGACATTTACCGCTGTCGCCATTCTGCAGCTGCGAGACTCGGGAGCGCTCAGTCTCGATGATCCGCTTTCAATATATCTTGACTGGTTTGATTTGCAGTATCAAGACGCGCCTGAAATCACGATCCGAAATTTGCTGACGCATACTTCCGGGCTTCCGCGCGACTCCCACAACCCCATGTGGACGGAATGCGACGCGCCTGAATGGGATGAATTTGTCGAGGTCCTCAAGTCGCGCCCGCCGACGCGCGCTCCTTACGACAAGTTCGCCTATAGCAACGTTGGCTACTCCCTGCTCGGCGGCGTCATTGAACAGGTGACGGGTGAATCATGGGCGGATTATCTCCAGCGCAATATCGTTGATCCGCTCGGCATGTCGGAAACGCATCCCGTGCCGCAGGGCGACGACCCCCAGTTGGCTATCGGCTATTCACAGGTCAACGACAATTACGAACGCAGACCGATGCCCTTCTTCTTGATGAATGGCTTTGAAGCCTCAGCCAATTTCGCTTCGTCCGTGAGCGACCTGGTAAAGTATGCGGCTTTTCACCTCAGCGCCGAAGAGAACGCTGTCCTCTCCCCACACTCGCTGCGCGATATGCATCGCATACACTGGCTGGAACCAACATGGCGCGACGGCTACGGCTTGGGCAGCATGCAATATAAGCTGGGCGACTGGTCAATAAGCGGCCACGCTGGCGGCTACCCAGGCTATCTGACTGGATTCACGCTGTGCCGGGAGCACAAGACGGCGGTGATCGTACTCACGAATGCGCTTGGCAGCGCGCCGCCGGAATATATCAACCAGGGTTACAAACTCGTCTTGCCCGAGATCATCAAGGCGACCGAAGCGGCCGCGCCCGAAGCCCCCCCTGCCTGGCAACTATACCTTGGCGATTACTTTCATGATTGGGGCTACGAGAAGGTGATATTGCGCAATGGACAGTTGCAGATCGTTTCGCTTGATGCCATGGAGTATCCGCCTGTCATCCTTGAGCCGACCGGCACCGAACACGTGTTCACAATTCAAGAGCAGGGTGGATCAAACGAAACGGTGCGCTTTGACCTAGATGAATCCGGTGATGTACTGAGAATGTGGCTGCGCAATGAGTACGCCTTCAAAAGACGCCAAGCCTAAGAGATTGATATGATAACCACATGTGAAAAACGCAACTTCGGCATCTTGGATGATCTGCGTTACGCGCGAATAGGCAGCGCCCGGCTGTCTCCCTGTGGCAAGCTTGCGGTCTGCGACTTGACCCGGCATGATCTCACATCCGACCTGACGACCACATCGCTCTGGCGCATCGACCTGGCAACCGGGGATGCACGGCAGTTGACCTGGGACAGCGGCAACAATAGCTCGCCTTCCTGGTCGCCGGATGGCAAGCAGATCGCATTTCTCTCCGATCGCTCGGGCCTGAAGCAAGTTTTTCTGCTGCCGATGGATGGCGGTGAAGCGCGGCAGCTCACTAACTTGAGCCAAGGCGTCGATGGTCCACCGGTATGGTCGCCAGACGGACAAAGCATCGCATTCACCGCATCGGGGACACCTGAACCCAAAGATCCGACAGCGCCCTATCGGGTGACGCGCTTCGTTTATCGCTTCGATGGAATAGGCTATGTCGATGACGCGGCGCAAAATATCTTCGTCCAGTCGATCCACGGCGGCGCCGTCAGGCAACTCACCGAGGATGCTCACCTGGACCGAACGCTGCGCTGGTCGCCAGATGGCCAGGAGATTCTCTACCTCGCATCCTTTGACCCGGATCGGGCGGATTTGTTCTCGGCCAAACTGCGCGTCGTCAATCTGGAGGGCGATGTTGAAGAGATTTTCGGATTGGACTGGGGATTCATCAAGAACGCCGGCTGGCTGCCCGATGGGGCGGGCATCATGGTTGTCGCTTCGCGCAGTGACCAGCCCATGGCGACCAAAGACGATCTCTGGATTCTCGATCGTCACAGCGGAACTACGGTCAACCGTACGGCCGATCTGCCTACCGGCATTGAAGTTCAGTGGTTTCCCATCTTTAGCGCGGCGGACATCCTGACTGCGGAATCAGCTGCCTTGGTGAATGTCGTGGAGCGTGGCAAGAAAGGCATCTACGCGGTAGCTTTGAGCGGGCCGCCCCAATGGCGGCAGCTGCTTGGCGGAAAGAGAACGACCGCGCTGTATGACGCTGATGACGAGAACATGCTGTTCCTGTCGGGCGATTTGGAGAATCCGGGCGAGCTTCACATCGCCGCATTGGACGGTTCAAACGAGCGCCAGGTCACGCACTTTAACGATGCCCTGCTTTGCCAGCTCTACCTCCCAAAGGTGGAAGAACTGCTATACCAAACCGCGGATGGCGCGGAGATCCAAGGTTGGCTGCTGCTGCCAAACGAAGGCGCGCCACCCTATCCGACGATTCTCTACATTCATGGTGGACCGCATGGCTGGTACGGCTATCAGTATGGCAGCGATTTTCAAATGCTCGCCGGGGCCGGTTTTGCGCTGTTATTTGTCAATCCGCGCGGTTCTACCGGTTATGGCGACCCCTTCGCCACCGCGCTTTCGGGGAATTGGGGCGTGCTCGATCACAAAGACCTCCTGGATGGCCTGGATCATGTCATTGAAGCGGGCTTCGCCGACCCAGAGCGGCTGGGGATCTGCGGTCTCTCCTACGGCGGCTACCTCACTTGCTACACAATTGGACAGACGAATCGCTTCAAGGCGGCGGTCGCTGAAAACCCGATAACGGATCTGGTCAGCCGCTACGGCACAGCAGACATGGGACCCTGGGGTTCATTGAGTGAGCTCGGCGGCAAACCTCATGAAATACCAGAGATTTACCGGCGCGGATCACCCATTACCTATGCCCACAACTGCAGCACGCCGACCCTGCTTATTCAGTGCGAGGAAGACTATCGCTGCCCCGCCGGACAAGCGGAACAATTCTACAGCCACTTGAAAGCAAATGGCTGTATCGTGGAGATGCTGCGGATTCCCGCGGTAGCTCATGTGGCTTCGATAACGGGACCAATCCGCGTTCAGAGGGCGCAGAACGAGGCGCTCCTGGACTGGATGAAGCGACATGTATGAGGGAAACCGTTGAAGACCTGCGCTCTTGCTTTTCCTTGCGCTTTCGGTTCAGATAACCTGCGAGACCCTCGAGGCGCCTCTAGACTAGAGGAGTTTGGGGGCGCCCGCTTTTCAGGACTATTACACCACTACACTGATAGCAACCAGCGACAACAGAAGAGCCTGTGCAGACGGTATGCGCTTGGTTTTGCTCGCAAAAAGTTGTTTCATAGACAAAATAGGTTATACTCTTTTTGCTTGGATTTTGTGATACTCGGCTGGATTTCGACAGGAAAGGAGTGAGGCGAGGCTGACAGATTCCGGAAGGATCTTTCGTTAGTTAGCGGATTTACAGAAGACAGGAGTGAAGCGATTATGTTGCGTAAACTTTTCCTAATTGCGCTGGCACTTGCGCTGTTTAGTGCGTTCGTCGTCAGCGCGCAGGACGAACCGCAGTACGCCGGCTTGGATCAAGATTTGGCCGGTATCACCATAAAAATGGCGAACATTGGTGGCGGCCAGTATGAGGCCATGTACGAAGCTATTTCGGTCTTTGAAGAAGCGACGGGCGCCACGGTGGAAATTGTCGCCCTGCTGGACGGCTTCTCGATGGATCAAAAGCTAAAGGTCGACTTCGCGACGGGCGCCGCTGACTATGATGTGGCTTGGGATCATACCAGCTTCGTGGCTCAGTACACGCCCTTCTTGCTGCCGCTGCAAGATTACTTCAGTGAGGACGAGCTGGCGTCCTTCAGCCCCGCGATCCTCGACGCCGCCACCATCGACGGCAACCTCTATCTAATTCCGCGTCACGCTGATATCAGCCCGATCCACTATCGCGCCGATCTTTATTCGGACGACGCCATCGCCGCCGCCTACATGGAAGCCACCGGCGAGGAGTTGACCGTGCCGACCAATTTGGAGCAGATCGACCGGCAGGCGCGCTTCTTCGTCGAGAACGGGCACAGCACGCTGGGTTATACGCTGGCGGGCAAGGAAGAGGCGCTTACTGGCCGCTTCTACGAAATGCACTTCGCCAGCGGCGGTTCGCTCTTCGATGAGAATTACGAGCCGACCTTCAATGATGAGATCGGCGTGGCGGTGGCTGAGCTGTTGGCTGGCTGGTACGCTGACGGCATCATCCCGTCGGATACGACTTCGCTGCTGTGGGATGGCGTCGCCCAGTACTTCTGCAACAACGATGTCGCCATCAAACTGGAATGGTACGGCTGGTACGCCTACTTCCAGGATGCAGATTCCTGTGCGGTAGCCGGCAACTTTGGTTTGGCGCGCGGCTTCACCGGCCTGTCTGTTGGCGGCGACGCAGTACGTCCCTCGGGCTGGGCGGGCGCGCATGCCTTCTCTGTCCCGGCGACCGCGCCAAATCCGCAGGCAGGTGTGCAGCTGATCAAGTTCCTGTCTTCGGAACGCGTCGCTTATGAAGAGGCGACCCTCGGCTTCCTGCCAACGCGCAGCGATGTTTGGGATCGCGTCATCGCCGATGCCTCCGGTGCGGAGAATCCGTTGGATCGAGAACGGCTGGAATTGGCGCGCATCCAGGTCGGCGAAGATTTCAAGACGCCGCCTCTGATCGCTGAATGGATCCCCTTCTCCAATATCTTCTACCCGCATCTGCAGGCCATCATCCTGGGTGATGTCGGCGCGCAGGAAGGTTTGAACGCGGCCGCGGCGGAAACACGCGAAATGATGGCCGACGCCGGGTATTACGACTAGAGGACCGATACTCTCGTAGCCAGCCCCAAACCTAGCGGAGAGGGGCTGGGAAGTGAGTCTATGTTCAGCCTCTCTCCTTGAGGGGGAGAGGTTTGTACTGGAATTGCCAAAGCGAAAGATTATTCACGCATTGTAGTAATGGCCACAGATTCAAACGCGCCGAAGGAAAAGGCAACACAGACACGCTTTATAGAAGCCAGCCGGATTGAGGCGGGCTTTTTCCCATTTGCCATGATCTCGCCGGCGGTAGTTGTGATCCTGTTGGTGGTTGGCTTTCCGCTGCTTTATTCGCTATACGTGAGCTTTACCCCCTACGAGCTGCTGAAGCCGAACAGCTTGAATTTCACAACCGCGAAAGCGCTTCGCAATTATCAGAAATTGCTCAATGATGAAATATTCTGGCGGTCGCTTTGGAATACGATTATTTTCCTCGCCGTTACCGTGAATTTAAGTTATATGCTTTCGATGGCGCTGTCGCAATTGTTGGCGCGGGTGACCGTCGGGCAGAGCTTGCTGCGGACGCTGCTGATGGTGCCGATGATGTTTGCGCCCATCCTCGTTGGCATGCAATTCCGTTGGTTTTTCAACGCCAACGTCGGCTTGGTCAACAACTTCCTGATCAGCATCGGGCTCATTCAGGAACAGGGAGAAATCGCCTGGCTGGTTGATGTGCCGCTGGGCATGATCACCATCATCATCGCTTCGATCTGGATGAATATCCCGGTGATGACAATCATACTGTTGGCGGGCACCTTATCTTTGCCGTCGGAGACTTTTGAGGCGGCGGAAGTAGATGGCGCTTCCGGCTGGCAGAAATTCCGCTTTATCACATTCCCGCTGCTGGCGCCCTTTTCCTACATCGCTTTGACAATTATGTCGCTGGATATCGCGCGCGCGTTTGATATCGTGCGGATCATGACCGATGGCGGGCCGGCGCGGCGCACCGAAATGCTCTGGACCTATATCACGCGCTTGGCGATTGAGGACACCAAGTTTGGATTGGGCAGCGCGATGTCGTGGATTACCGTATTCCTATCGGTGCTCTTCACGCTTTATTTCTTCCGGCAGTTGGTCAAGGCGCGGATCGTTCGATGATCACGCGCAGTGTCGGTCCCAACCGCCGTCGCAACGACAGCATCTGGAATGTTGTGGCTTGGGTGGTATTGATCATGCTGGCGCTGCCGGCCTTCTGGATCATCATCACGGCCTTCCGTCCCAACATCGAGATCAACACCTTTCCACCAGTATGGATTCCGCGGCGACTGACGCTGGAAGCCTACGCCAATATGTTCGGGCTCAATCCGGAAGTGCAGCAGCGGGTCGCGGTGGAGGCCTATCTGCGAAACTCGCTGCTCGCATCGGGAATTAGCACGGCCATCGCTGTATCCTTGGGCACGCTGGCGGGCTATGCTTTCGCGCGCTTCCGTTTTCGCTTTCATACCGCGCTGTTTCTGGGCATCATGCTCTCGCGCGCAGTCCCAGGTGTGGCCTTGAGCTTGCCGCTGTTTCTCCTTTTCAACCGCGTAGGGCTGGTGAACAATGTACTGGGATTGGCCTTCGTATACGTCGCCGTCAATATTCCCTTCATCGCCTGGCTGATGGATGGGTTTTTCCGGCAGATCCCCCAGGAATTGACAGAATCAGCCTATATCGATGGCTGTGGATATTGGTCCGCTTTTTGGCGGATCGAGCTGCCACTCTCGCTGCCGGGGCTGGCGACGGCCGCCATTTTCGCTTTCCTGGCGGCTTGGAACGAATTTCAGATCGTCAGCGTATTGGCGCGCAATAATGCGGCGAAGACTTTCCCGCCCGGCCTGTTCGCCTTCACCGAGCAGTTCACCGTCGATTGGCGCGGTATGGCGGCGATGAGCGTGATCATGATGGTTCCAGCGGTTATTTTTGTAATTTTGGTGCAGCGCAACCTGGTAAGCGGTCTGACTTTTGGCGCGGTCAAGGGATGAGACGCCGCGCTCAATCGCAGTGGAAGACCTCTTGGATATTGTGCCACCATTCGCCCTCGGCGCGGTCTTCAACCGGCTTCTGCATCGGCATGCAGATATCCCACCACTTCTGCGTGGTCTCGTCGGCCGCCATCGCCGCCATGTCAGCCTCAAAATCATCCCCGTGATACTCCATGTAGGCGAAGAGCAGATCGCCGTAGCGGTAGATTGAATAATTGCGGATGTTGCATTCTTCAATCTTTTTCAGCACGCCGGGCCAGACATCTGCGTGCAGGCGGATGTATTCGTCCGCGTCTTCCGGTCGTATGCCGATGACCTGTCCAAAGCGTCGCATTTTGCCTCTCCTAATTCGTCGATTGCTTGAAGTTTTCCGGCTGACGGTATTTCACCGTTTGCAGATGTTCGCAATATAGCGCGAGGACGCCCTCGTTCTTGTAGACCTCGTAGCTGACCTTGACCAAGCCCATTTCGGGGTATCTGGGCTCCTTGCTTAACTGCGTGCGCACAGTATAAATGGTATCGCCGATGAAGACCGGTTTGATGAAGCGCAGCTTGTCGTAGCCGTAGCTGAAGGTATGAATGTTATTGTGCGCCATCAAGCCCAAGCCGATGCTGAAAACCATCGAGCCAGCGACGAGCCGCTTGTCGAAAATGCCTTCCTCGCGGGCGAAGATCTCATCGGCGACATAGGGGTGCATATCGAGCACGATGGCGTTGAAGATCATGCACTCGCCTTCGGAGAGCGTGCGGCGAATGGACTTGATCTTGGCGCCGATCTCGAAATCCTCGTACATCCAAGTCTCAGTATTGAACAGCGGCAAGTCCTTATGCATTTCTACGGGCGTATTCTCCGGCATGTTTGTCTCCTCAACTGCCAATGGCATACTCTGACATGATGCGCCGGGTATTTTCACCAATGCGCGGCGCGCCCTTGGCGCTCTTCAATACCTCACCATCGATGCGGATGGGGCAGCGGGTTGTATCGAGCTTGACGTGTTCGTCGCGCGATACTTCTTGAATCATATCGATCACTTTAAACCCGTCGTGCTGTAGCAGGCGATCCCAGGTCAATACATCCGCGCACCAGATATCCTGCGGCTCCAGGATCTCAAGCCAATGCGTCGTTGAATGTGTCTTGAGATGATCGACCAGGATCGCCTTGATTTCGTCCCGCTGTGTGAACCAGGTGGTGGTTTCGGTAAAAGCCAGCAGGGGCGGGCAGTCGAGCAGATCGCCGAGGACGGGAATCGAACCCATCGCCAGCGCGAGATAGCCGTCCGCCGTCTGATAGATGCCATAGGGCGCTGCCAGATAGGCGTGCGCATTATTAATCGCGCTCCGCTGGGGCAGCTTGCCGCCGTCGTTGAGATGGGTTGTGAGCACTTCAAACTGAAAGTCCAGGATCGACTCCAGCAAGCTGACCTGGACCAAGCCGCCTTCTCCGCTGACACCGCGGCGCACGAGGCAAGCAAGGATGCCTTGCACCAAGTGAGCGCCAGTAAAGAGGTCGACGACCGCCAGACCGAAAGGCGTCGGCGGCCGATCGGCGTCGCCATTAAGCCAGACCAGACCCGAGATCGATTGCAGCAGCAAGTCTTGACCAGGTTTGTAGACCCAAGGTCCTTCATTGCCATAGCCGGTGATTTCGCCGTAGACGATGCCCGGATTAAGGGCGCGAACCGATTCGTAATCCAGGCCCAGGCGCGTCATCACGCCGGGGCGAAAGTTCTGAATGATAACGTCCGCCTGTTTGATCAAGGCCTTGGCATGCGCAAGATCTACCGGATCTTTGAGGTTGGCGGCGAAGCTCTCCTTATTGCGATTGATCGAGTGAAAGAGCGTGCTCTCGCCATCGAGTTCGAGCTCGGAAATATAAAGCTGACGGCAGAGATCGCCACCGTCCGGCCGCTCAACTTTGATGACGCGCGCGCCCAAATCGGCCAAGCGCAATGCGGCTGAGGGACCGGATAAAAAGATGCTGAAGTCGAGTACAAGCAAGCCTTCCAATGGTCTCATTGTCGTTTCGATCTCCTCACTGGCTGCTGGCGCGGCGCGCGTCTACAAGGGCAAATCCTGGCTGGTTATTCAGCGCTTTCATTTTGCTTGCAAAAACATCTTTTGTCCGTAAAATATAGTCAGCAAAGTCATTTCTGTCAAATTGTCCGGCAGGTGGGGTCACAGGTCTTTGGAGGCGGCGATGATCACGGTTGATACGCATCAGCACTTTTGGAATTTGGATGATGTGGCTTATCCCTGGCTGGTGCCGGCTTACGGTCCCATCTATCGGACCTTCACCGCCGATGAGCTGGCGCCGCAGCTGGCAGCCTCCGGCGTCGACAAGACGGTGATTGTGCAGGCTATGGATTCCTATGCCGATACCGACTCGATGCTTGCAATCGCCGAAGCCTATGATTGGGTAGCCGGAGTCGTCGGCTGGGTGCCGATTCACGACCCCGCCGAAACCGCGAAGAAGTTAGATGATTACGGCCAGAATCCGTATTTCAAAGGCATGCGGCATCTCATTCATGAAGAGACGAATCCGGACTGGGTGGTGCAGAAGCAGGTGATCGAGGGTCTGCAAATCCTGGCGGATCGGGGATTGACCTTTGATGTGGTGGCGGTCTTTCCCAATCATCTCAAGCATGTGCCGACCTTGGCGGAGAAAGTGCCGAATCTGAAGATGGTGATCGATCACCTGGCGAAACCACCGCTGGGCGAGGAAGAACGGGCGGTCTGGCGTGAGCAGTTGGCTGCTGCCGCTGAAAGCCCCAATGTCTACGCCAAAGTATCGGGCTTGAACACGGTGACGCCGGATTTCGAGAATTGGACTTATGAAGATATCAAGCCGCTGGTGGATTACGCCATGGAGCAGTTTGGCGCCGACCGCTTGATGTTCGGCAGCGACTGGCCCGTTGCAGTGCTCGCCGGCGACTACGCCAAGGTTTGGGACGAGACGAATAAATGCCTGGCGGATCTGTCGGAAGCGGAGCGAGAAGCCATCTTGGGCGAGACGGGCAAAGCCTTTTACAAGCTGGATTTATAATCGTATCGCGTTAGACAGCCGGCAGTGGCGTGCCGCCGCGCTCGCTGGATAGGTATGCGGCTTCCACCGTCGCCATCGTCAAAATGGCGTCCTCAACCGATGTAGGCAAGCTCTCCGTCTCACCGTTGCTATAGCGCATCAAGCTCGCCATCGTGCCGATAAAGGCTTCCGGGAACCACGATCCGCTGATGTCAAGCGTCTGCCAATTGGCGGCGTCGTCTTCCTTAAGCAGGATGTATTCGAAGCGGTCGGGCACACCATTGGGATAATTCATATTGAGTCCGGCGCGGATCTGAATCGCGCCTTTGCTGCCTTCGAACTTGACGTAGGATTGCTGCTTGTCGGCGCCATAAGCGTGACTGTGATTGGTCATCACATTGACGCGCGGATTCTCCCCATAGTCCATGATGACCATCGAGCGGGTGCCACCGCGCAGGTCAGGCGCGATCGGGTGACTCAGCGTCTTGGCGTAGACGCTCTTCGGCGTGCCACAGAATGAGCGCACCAGATCGATGTAGTGGATGCTGTGGTAAAGGATCTCGACCCGAGGCAATGGGAATAGGAAGCCCCAAAGATGCCAAGGCGTATTGCACTGAACGCGGAATTCCATGTCGTATAAGTCACCGAGCAGGCCGCGCTCTATCATGTCGCGGGCGGCGATGATGAACGGGGCGAAGCGCAACTGAAAGTTGATGGCGGCGACCAACTCTCGTTCGCGACAGATGTTTAATATCTCTCGGGCCGCCGCGAAATCCTCACCCATCGGCTTCTGGATGAGCACGGCGCGTCCTCTTGGGATTTCGCGCAGGATATCGGCGATGGCGCTGCCAGGCACGGCGATGTCGAAAACAGCTTCGGCGGGCGCTTCCTCGATTGCTTCTGGCAACGAGCGGTAAAGCTGCGGAATGTCGAATTTCGCAGCCATCATCGTTGCGCGCTCGCTATCGATGTCGAAGCCGCCGGCAACAGCAAAGCCAGCTATTTTGTAAGCGGGGTAGTGGGCGTCATGGACGATCCCACCCAAGCCTATGCTGACGATTGGCAGTGGACTAGCGGGCAGAATCGCTGATTGGCGAATGTCACTGGCGCGCATGTGATTTCATCCTTTTTGAGCAATGTTCGTGCTAGAAGGCTTCTAATGCCGGTTCCGCGGCGAAGTCGGTCAAGCCGGCGCGCTGATTGATTTGGCGGGCGCAGCGCAGCAGAGCGTCGACCACGACTTGCGGTGCTCTGCTTTGACGGCTGGCGGTCAGCTGCGTGATGGCGATGGCGGCGGTGACGCCAACCGCTGGATTGCCGACCAGCACGGCCGTGTCATGCAAACCGATGAAGGATTCATCAACGGCGGTGGATATGCCGCTTCGGCGGATTTCCGCGATTCGTTCCCAGAAGAGATCGCATTCCGCGGCCGAAAGCTGCCGATAATCCACGCTCTCTTTCAGGATGGCATTGAGGCTGCTGTCGTCCATTGCCGATAGAAGCAAGCGACCGGAAACGGTGGATACGAGCGGGAAGGAAGTGCCGACTGAAACCGTGATCTGCACCTTTTCTGGACTTTCGACTTGGCCGACGACAAGCAATTGTCCGTGTTGAATAATGCTAATATGGCAGGATTCCCGAATGGTGTGGGCGAGCTCTTGCATCGGCAGGTTGGCAACGTGCAGCAGGTGTTTCAGCGGTGAATGACGATTCGCCAGCTCAAAGAGCTTAAGCGTGAGGCTGTATTTCCCGTGCATCTCATCCTTGCTGACGTAGCCGCCTTCGACAAGGCAATTCATTGTACGAAAGAGTTGGCTGGTGTTGTTCGCCATCATCTCGGAGATTTGCGACAGGGAGAGTGGTTCCGGGGCGCGCGCCAGCAACTCAAGCACGGCCAGACCTTTTTCTAAAGCCGGCACGCTGTACTTTGGCGCGGATTTCACTTCTACCATATTGGATCTCTTTCGGTGACTGGCGACAGTGGACGGGCTAGTCGGCCGGCGCGAGTTCCTTGCGCTGCACGAGATAGAGATGTTGGCAGGCGAGCACGATCTTTCCATGTTGGTTGAAGACCTCCACCTGCTCGATTACATAGCCGTGATCGGGGCGCTTGGGATAATCGCGCTTCTCGCTGATGGTGGCTTTGACGGTGATTGTATCGCCAATATAGACCGGTCGGATGAAGCGTATGCGGTCATAGCCATAGGAGAAAGCAACCGGATTGATCTCGTTGGCGGTCATGCCGATGCCGACACTCAAGATCAGCGTGCCGTGGGCGATACGCTCCTTGAACTCTTGAGTCTTGACCCATTCGGCGTCCATATGATGAGGGAAAAAATCGCCGGTCTGGCCCGCATGCAGCACGATATCGGCTTCGGTGATGGTCCGGCCAAAGGTTTCGCGGCTTGAACCGATCTCATAGTCTTCGAAATAAGTTGTCTTAATCATGGAATAACCCTGGGAAATGACTGTGTTGGACGATCCATCGCGCTTTTGTTGACAAGCGTGCAATCAATTACTATATTTTGCAGACAAAATACTATTTTGCAAGCAAAATTACCTGCGGCCGCCTATCGCCAAAACATGCGCAAAGGAGTGATCGTCATGGCAGCGAAGACCATCTTGCGCGGCATCACTTGGAATCATTCGCGTGGATTTGTTTCGGTCGTGGCGACCGCGCAGCGATTCAGTGAAATCCACCCGGAGGTGGAAATCACTTGGGAAAAGCGCTCGCTGCAGGAATTCGCCGATGCGCCGATTCAAGGCTTGGCGGAGCAGTATGACCTGCTCGTGATCGATCATCCCTGGGCCGGTTACGCCGCCTACAGCCAGGCGCTGCTGCCGTTGCAGGAGACCATTCCGGCCGAATACCTGCGTGATCAAGCGGAGCATTCGGTTGGTCACTCGCATGCGAGTTATATCTTCGACGGCGGACAATGCGCACTAGCGATTGACGCGGCGACGCCGGTCGCGTCCTATCGCGCGGATCTGCTGGAACGGTACATGCTGGAGCAGCCGCGGACATGGTGCGATCTGCTGGCATTGGCACGGCAGGGGCGGGTCATCATGCCTGGAATTCCAATCGACACGCTGATGAATTTTTATATGCTATGCGCGACCCAGAGTGAGCCGCCTTTTGTCGATGATGAATGGGCGGTTTCGGATGACATGAGCTTGCAGGCGCTTGAGCAATTGCGGGAGCTGGCGGGTCTCTGCCCCGAGGCGATTTTCGGCTGGAATCCGATTGCGGTATACGAAGCTTTGTCGCGGCGCGATGACTTCGTCTACTGCCCCTTCGCATATGGTTATTCGAATTATTCGCGCGCCGGCTACTCGGACAATGTGCTGACATTCGACGATATGGTAGAGATTGAAGGGCAAGGACGCTGCCAATCGACGCTCGGTGGCACGGGCCTGGCGATCTCCAGCCGCTGCCAAATGCCCGAGGTGGCGCGGGATTACGCGATGTTCACCGCCAGCGCGGAGATACAGCGTACGCTTTTCTTCGAGAACGGGGGACAGCCGGGGCATCGGAGCGCGTGGGAGGATGCCCAAGTCAATCGACGCTCGAACAATTACTTCCGAAATACTTTGCCGGCCTTGGATCGCGCATATCTGCGCCCGCGGTTTCCCGGATATCTGCATTTTCAGGATCACGCCGGGGTGCCGATTCGTGAATATTTGATGCAGGGCGGGGACGGACGGAGCGTACTGGCGGAACTGAAACGACTGTTTGAGGAAGCTAAGGGGCTGTATCGAGATTGAGACGGGATGGGAGCCATTTGCCAAAGGGGCGCAGAGGAATGCGAGCCAGCGGACAGGTCGCCTGAACATTAACCGCTGGTCGCTTCTACAAGGCTTGATTGGCATTAGCTGATTGGCGTCCAATCTGTGCCCAATTGCTCCTGTCAAGCCTTGTCAGCGTGGCGGCTCTTTTACTTAAACTGCAAATTCGCGCGCATTTAGCTCCCCTTCCTTAGCTCGCTGGGGAAGGGGCCGGGGGATGGGGTAGAATTTCAATGTACAAATCGCAATCCCAATCAAGCCTTACACGGCGGGCCGGTATATGGGCTCAGGTGACGGCAAAATTGACGGGGGATTTTAAAGGTGTTAAGTTTGATTTGACGATTATGGATGCCCTGTGGTTTGCGGTAGCCGCTGCCAAATGGGAAATAAAAGGAGGGTGAAAGTCGATTAATTGCGCAGCGTAAGCGAAGATGAGATTCGTCACTTGTTTAAGGGAGAACCACATGAATATGAAACGCTTTTTCACATTTACGCTAGTCTTGCTCGTCTTGCTGGGCGGATTAGCGCCCGTTTTCGGACAGGACCTGATGTATTCGGAAGCGCCGATGCTGGCCGAGAGGGTGGCCGCGGGCGATCTGCCTCCAGTAGAAGAGCGCTTGCCGAGTAATCCCAAGGTCATTCCAGTCGTTGACTCGATCGGTACCTATGGCGGGACATTGCGTTTTGGCGATATAGGCGAACGTCTTGACGAAGGTCTGCGCATCCGTCATACCGGGCTTTTCCGCTACAACTTCACCGCCAGCGTATATCAGGCGGATTTGGCGGAGGGCTGGGAATGGTCCAACGGGAATCGCACGCTGACCATCAAGCTGCGCGAAGGGCTGAAATGGTCGGACGGCGATGACTTCACCACCGAGGACTTCCGCTGGCATTGGGAAGATATCCTGAATGATCCGGATATCGCCCCCAATGGGCCAGGCGGTTTCTGGCGCGCGGGCGGCGAAGTGGCGACCTTTGAGGTCATCGACGATTACAGCTTCAGCTATACTTGGGCGATTCCTTATCCGATCGCGATGGACAGCTTCGGGCGCACCCACTTCTCCAGCGACAACAGCCTATACGGTCCCTCACATTGGCTGAAGCAGTATCACGCCAAATACAACGAAAATGCGCAGGCGCTGGCGGAAGAAGCCGATTTGGAATCCTGGGTTGACCTCGTCAATAGCAAACGCGCGCAAGGCTACAACCTGTCCGCGCAGCCGCTCGACCGCCCGTACATGGACAGCTGGGTGCCGATTATCATCGAGAGCGACCGCGTCCTACTGGAGCGCAACCCCTACTTCCATCAAGTGGACGAAGCGGGTAATCAGCTGCCGTACATGGACTACATCGAAGTGTCTCTCGCAGGTGACCTCGACATTTACGCCTTGCGGCTGTCGGCTGGCGAACTCGATTTCGGCGTGCGCTATACACGTCCGACCGATCTGCGGCTCTACCGCGCCGAAGAGGAGGCCGGCGGATTCACCACCTACATCGCGCAGTCGCTGCGTCCATCGGAGTTCTCGCTTTTTCCCAATCAGAACTACCCCGATGAGGCCTTCCGCGAGCTATTCCAGAATGTCGATTTCCGTGTCGCGCTGTCGATGGCGATTGACCGCGACGAGATGAACGATGTGCTCTTCTTTGGGCTGGCGGCGCCTCATCCGGCGACGCCGCTGAAGACGCTGCCCTGGTTCAACGACGATTGGTTCAGCGAGAAGATCGAATATCATCCCGACAAAGCCAACGC
>JAAXID010000080.1 GCA_012270545.1 Anaerolineae bacterium
TCCAGCCCCACTTTCAGCTTGCCGATGCAGATGCCGCGCGCCGCCTGCCTTTCGTAGAATGCCCGAATCTCGGCGTCGTTCAGGCAGAGGTCAATGCCGCTGGCGTAGGCTTTAACCGCCCGGCTCGAGGCGCCCAGCGTCTTCCAGAGTGGCTCGCCATTCGCCTTGGCCTTGAGGTCCCAGAGCGCCACATCCAACGCGCCAATGACATCGGTGATCGCGCCGCGGTTGCCGCCTTTGAAGGCGAAATCGACCATGCGCCCCCAGAGCCCGACGACGCCGCGCGGATCCCGCCCGAAGAGCAGATTCTCCGCCAGCGCGTGGATATCGGATTGCTGCGCCGGATTGCCCAGCGACAGGCCCGTCAGCCCCAGGTCCGTGTCCAGAAAGACGGCCAGCGCCGCGTACTGATCGCGCCCGCGCGGATTGTTGGCATCGCCGATCGGCCGCGCCATCTTATGCTCAAACAGAATCGAGCGAATGCCTGTGATTTTCATTCTCGTCCTCAGCTTCCTGTCAATTTGCCGTCGGCGTGCCACTGACGCAGCAGTTTCTTGTCCATTTTTCCCACGCCGGTCTTCGGGATCGCTTCCATCACGATATAGTCGTCCGGCAGCCAAAACTTGGGGAAATGCTCCAGCAAGTAAGTGTTCAAGATCTGCGGGTCCTGGCCACCGTCCAGCGGCACCAGGACCGCCAGCGGCCGCTCGCCCCAGCGTTCATCGGGCACGGCAATCACCGCCGCTTCCAAGACATCGGGATGCGAGATCAGCATATTCTCCAGATCAACCGACGAGATCCATTCGCCGCCGCTCTTGACCAAATCTTTCGTCCGATCGGTGATCGTCATGAAGCCGTCCCCGTCGATGGTGACGACATCGCCGGTGCGGAACCAGCCATCATCGGTGAAATGCTCGTGGTCATGCTCGATCTTGTAATACTGCCCCACCACCCAGTAGCCGCGCACCTGCAACTCGCCCATCGCCTCGCCATCCCAGGGCAATTCGCTTCCCGCTTCGTCCACGATTCGCGCATCGACACCGGGCACGAAGTAGCCTTGCTTCGCCTTGACGTCCCAGCGGCCCTGGGCGTCCAAACCTTGATGCTGCGTCCGCAGCCTGGATACGCTGCCGATCGGCGACATCTCGGTCATGCCCCAGGCATGCACGACATTGACGCCGAAGTCACGTTCGTAGGCTTCAATCAGTCCGCGCGGCATCGCTGAGCCGCCGACGACGAGCTGCGTAATGGAGGAGATATCGCGCGGGTTGCGCCGTAGCTCGTGGTAGAGTCCATTCCAGATTGTCGGCACGCCGGCGGCAATGGTGACGCGCTCGCTTTCGATGATGTCCGCTAGCGGCGCCGGCTGTAGATGCGGACCGGGCATCACGATGCTGGCGCCCACCCAGGCGCATGCATAAGGCAATCCCCAAGCCATCGCGTGGAATTGCGGCACAACAGCCAGGGCGACATCGGCTTCTGTAGGACCCAGAGCCGCCGCCTGCAGCACGCCCAGCGTATGCAGCATCATCGAGCGATGACTGTACAAGACGCCTTTGGGCAGGCCGGTTGTGCCGCTGGTATAGCACAAGCCCAGCGCCATATTCTCGTCGGCGCAGCGCCAGTCGTAATCCTCCTCCGCCGCCGCCATCAAGTCTTCGTAATGCGATACGCCGGGCAGATTGCATTCTTGACCGTCAGCCGCGTTGAAGAGCACAAAGCGCTTTACCGTCTTCAGTTGGCCGGCGATCGGCTCAATCAGCGGCAAGAGCGAGCCCTCGACGAAGATGACTTTGTCTTCGGCGTGGTCGATGATGTACTTGAGCTGCTCCTGCGACAGGCGGATATTCAAAGTGTGTACGACGGCGCCGGCGCAGGGTATGCCGAAGTAAAACTCCAGGTGCTGGTAGTTGTTCCAGGCGAAGGTCGCCACGCGGTCGCCCGGCTCGACGCCCAAGGTTCCCAGCACGTTGCCCAGCCGCTTGACGCGCCGCTGAAAGTCGGCATAGCTATATTCATGCCAGCTCCCGTCCGGCTGCTTCGTTTTGATCGTCTTCCGCGGGGTCATGCGGCTGGCGTGTTCGACGATGGTGTTCAGCGTCAGGGGATAATCCATCATCAGGCCCGATAACATAAAGATGCTCCCAGCTTGCCGTTTTGCGGATGATCGAGATACAAGTTGCCACATTATACGGGATGAGGCCCCACTTGTCAGCCGGACCACAGTGGTCGATTCGCGTGATCTGACTGCGTGGCGATTGAGTGAGGATCTTGCCTATTCTGGTGTGACGTAAGCGGCGGTGATGCCGCCATCAACGAGGAAACTGCTTCCGGTCACAAATGAGGATTCATCCGACGCCAGGAACAAAACCGCGTTCGCGATCTCAGCCGCCTCGCCAAAGCGGCCCATCGGAATATGAACCAGCCGCCGCCGCTTCTTTTCGTCGGTATTCAGGTATTTCATCAGCAGCTCGGTACGCAGCGGACCCGGGCAAAGCGCGTTGACGCGGATATGCTCCCGCGCGTGAATCACCGCCAGTTCGCGCGTCATGGCCAAGACCGCGCCCTTGCTCGCTGTGTAGGCCAGCTGCGGGGTGGCCGCGCCCAGCACCGCCACAAAGGAAGCGGTATTGATGACGCTGCCGCCGCCAGCCCGCTTTAAGGCCGGGATGCCGTATTTGCAGCCGAAGAAGACGCCTTTGACATTAACCGCCATCGTCTGATCCCAGACGGCCTCCGATGTGTTGATGGCGTCATCGTCCTCGGCGTGGCTGATGCCGGCGTTGTTGAAGAGGATATTCAGCTCCCCATAAGTCGATTCGGCCGCGGCAATCATCTTCTCGCAGTCCGCCGCCAGCGACACGTCCGCATAAACGTATGTCGCCGCTCCGCCGCGCTGGCCGATATCGGCGACGCACTGCAGGCCGCCTTCTTCATTGATATCAACTGCCACGATTGACGCGCCCGCCTGCGCGAGACGCAAAGCCGTCTGGTAGCCGATGCCGCTGCCGGCGCCGGTAATCAGCGCCACTTTGTCTTTCAGTCGCATTGGGATTTCCTCTTTTGCGTTTACTGGCGATGCAAGCGTCGTCCCTAGAATTTAGTCCTGCGCGGTAGATTGGATTCAGATGCGTTCAAAATAACGCCGGCGCTCCCAGTCGGTAACGGCGCCGCGGAAACTCTCGATCTCGGTGCGGAAGAAATGACTGTAATGCTCGACCACATCGGCGCCAAACGCGCTCTGCGCAAATTCGCTATACTCGAAATTGTCGACCGCCTGCTCAAGTGTATAGGGCACACGCGGCAGATGTCGCGCCGCGTAGATATCGCCCTCGAATATGTCGGGCGGCTCGATCTCCTTGGCAATCCCATCGAGTCCCGACGCCAGCGCCGCGGCGTAAGCCAGGTAGGGGTTGCAGTCGGCACCCGGCACGCGGCACTCGATGCGCAGGCTCTCACCCGAGCCGACGACGCGGAAGCCCGCCGTGCGATTATCGTAACTCCAGGCGATGCGCGTCGGCGCCCAGGAACCATCTTCGTAGCGTTTGTATGCGTTGATGGTCGGCGCGTAGAGCGCCATCATCTCCTGCAGGCGCGCCATCCAGCCACCGAGGAAGTAACGGAAGGCATCCGAGCCAGCGACCGGTCCCAACTGCTTATCGCCGGGGAAGGCGTTCGCACCTCCCCGGAACAGACTGAGATGGATATGGCAGCTTGAGCCGGCCTGGCCGGCGAAGGGTTTCGCCATGAAGGTGACACTGCATCCCTGCCCGTCAGCGATCTCTTTCAGGCAGTGCTTCATCAAGCTGTGGCGGTCGGCCATCACCAGGGCGTCGGCATAACGAATGTTGAGCTCGTGCTGCCCCAAACCCCATTCGCCCTTGCTGCTCTCCACTGGAATGCCGGAATGCTTCAAGTGGCGGCGGGCGGCGGCGGTGAAACTCTCTTCGCGCGTGCCTTGCAGGATATGGTAATCCTCGAGATACCAGCCCAGCGGCTCGAGATCGGCGTAGCCCTTTTCCTGCGCCCCGCGATAGGAATCCCGATAGATATAGTACTCAAGCTCGGAGGCGGCCTTGACGCTGAAACCCAAAGCGGCGGCCGTGTCCAATTGACGGCGCAGGATCGAGCGCGGCGCAATCGCGACCGGCTGATGCGCCGCTTCAGCTTCAACATCACAAAGGACGATCGCTGTCTTTTCCAGCCAGCTCGCCCGACGAAGCGTCTCCAGGTCAGGCACGAGATGAAAATCACCGTAGCCGCGCTCCCAGTTAGCGAAGCGATAACCGGGCACCGGCTCCATCTCCATATCAGTCGTCAACAGATAATTGCAGGCATGCGTACCCTGCCGCGCCACGTCCGCCAGGAAGTATTCGGCGTCGACGCGCTTGCCCAGCAGCCGGCCGAAATGATCGCTAAAGGCGGCGATCACCGTGTCGATTTCGTCGGCGGCGACGCTCGCTGAAAGCGCGTCCAAAGTCAGCATACCGCGGACTTCTGTCATAAAGTTGACCTCAATCCCTCAAGCCGAACAAGCCGGCCGCTTTCGTCTTGCTCTGTTCCCAGACGTTTAGCTCGGCAAGGCCTTCAATGCCCTTCTGATAGACCGGACTGTCACTGTCGAGCGGCAGACATACAACTCGTCCGGTAACAGCGGAGGCGTAAGCGCCCAGCACAATCTCCAGAGCGCGCGCGCCCGCCGCCGCCGGCGCCATCGGTTCACAATCCGCGCGGATGGCGCCGCGAAAGTCCGCCCAGAGATCGATGAAGGAATCAGCGACCGCCGCCAAATGCTCCACCCGATTAGCGATGGCGTGATCGGTTCGATTCCAATTTTCGTCGACGCTGTACAGTTCGATAGGCTGGTTGAATCCACCACTGTGATACTGCTTGTAGCGCAAGCGGATTTGCCCATTCGCCCCGCTGATATCGGCGCCGCCAACACCCTCGCCCCAGCCCATGTGTATGACGGCGTAGGCGCTTGGGAAAGCGACCTGCAAGAGCGCGAGGTCTTCGATTACGGGCTGACGATGGGCGTATTCGGGCGCGTCGACGAATGCCATGACTTGCTGCGCTTCTTCGCCAACGAGCCACTCCGCCAGGTAAACGGCGTGAATCATATCCATCAGCACGCCGCCGCCCGCGGCCATCGTATGACGCCAATCGGCTTGGTATTCGGCCGCGCCCGGATAATCAATGACGCCCAGAAAGTGCAGCGTGGCGACGCGCAAATCGCCGATCAAGCCGTCGGCGAGCATCTTCTTCATCTGGCGGAACTCGGGCAAGAAGTGATAGTTATGCACCATCGCCATCTTCAGGTCGGCCGCATCCGCTGCGCGAACCAACTCGGCCGCAACGGCCGGCACATTGCTGATCGGCTTTTCGCTCAGTACATGCAGCCCCGCCGCGAAGGCGTCGAGTACGATTTGCGGACGATGCTTCTGCGGCACGGCGATGACGACCGCCTCGATCTCGTCGATAGCCAGCAGCGTCTGATAATCTTCGTGAAGCTGGTCGGGGCGCAAGCCGAACCATTCCTGACCGATAGCGCGGCGCGCCGGCGTGATATCGGCGAGCGCGACCAACTCGACAGCGGGCAACGTGGTCAGCGCCGGACGATGACCATATTGGACGACATTGCCGCAGCCGATTAACCCAACCTTGAGCGGATTGGTCATCGCGCCTCCAGTGGACGTCTACCAGTTCCGTAAGCCGAGAAGTTTCTCACCCAAGGGCGTCAGCTCCGCCGTTGCGCTGCGCTCTATCTCCCAACGGCGCGGATCGCCCGGGAAAAACCTGCGGTCGGGCGATCTTCGTTCTTTCCACAACCCGATCCGCTCTTGTCGCATCGCTTCGTCATCTTCTTTCGCCGGGAACATGGTGATGTATTGGGCGAGACGCGGCCGCGTTGAATTATTGCGTCCCGTCCCATGCGGCAGCAGGCTGTGCCAAATGACAAGATCGCCGGCATTCATCGACAAAGACGTCAGTTCAAGACCAGTCATGTCGGGCAGCCGCGGATCGCGGTCGGCCGGCTGTGTCTTGACCCATTCCTCAAAGCGCTGATGAAAGCCGGGAACGACCTGCAAACCGCCGGCGTCTGCTGGAACATCAACCAGCGACAGCACCCCTTGGACCCGATTCGGAAGCGGCCGCAGCGAGGTATCGATGTCCCAATGCACGAATCCCTGGAAATCCCAGTCGGCGCGCGCCGGCGGGTTGAGATTGACGCGATCGATCGACACCCACAGCTTTTCGCTATCCCAAATATCGGCAAAGGCACCATAGACGCGCGGATGCTGACGATTATCCCAGAGCGCCTGATGCTGGTAGAGTTCCGCCATGCCGGATTCTTTCAGTTTTGGTCTGCTGTCATCGTCATCCTGCGGGCGATACCAGGTTTCCGGGTCGTCGCGATCCATCTCCATGAATTCCCAGATAATGTCGACGACGGCGTCCAGATTTTCCTGCGGCACGGCATTGCGCACGATGACATAGCCCTTTTCATGCCAGAATGCCAGATCCTGGTCAGTCAAGACATTCATCAAGGTATCTCCCTAGTCAACAGCGGGCGCCCTGAAAGGACGCCCCAAAAATATCTCATTTGTGATAATAGCTTTCGCGTTCTTTGTAAGCGACGTAAGCCGCGCGCGCCTCTTTGACCGACTCGCTCTCGGAGACTTCCGCCACTGGCACATCCCACCAGGAACCGTAACCCGGCACGCGCTGCCGCCGGTCGACCTCGGTGACGATGCAAACTGGTCCGCCTTGCATCCCCTTCGCCTCTTCCATTGCGCGGGAGAACTCCTCGCGGTCTTTGGCGCGGATGACATGGGCGCCGAGGCTCTCACAGTTCTTGGCGAAATCGATCGGCAGCGTTTCGCCATCCAGATGGCCCGAATCGCTGCGGTAGCGAAACTTGGTGCCGAAGCCATCGCTACCAACGCTCTTGGACAAGCCGCCGATGCTGGCGTGCCCATGATTGTCCAGCACAATGATATTGACCTTGATGCCCTCTTGCACCATGGTCACGATCTCGGTGTGCATCATCAGGAAAGAGCCATCGCCGACCATCACCCAAACCTCGCGCTCGGGGTCAGCCATCTTGACGCCCATGCCGCCAGCGATTTCGTAGCCCATCGTCGAATAGCCGTATTCCAGGTGGTAGCCCTTGCGATCGCGCGTGCGCCAGAGTTTGTGCAGGTCGCCGGGCAGGCTGCCGGCCGCGCAAAGCACCGTGTCCCCAGCCGCCGACAGCGAGTTAACCATGCCGATCACTTCACCTTGGCTCAGCATCGGCTCGTGCTCGAGGTTATAGATGCGATGCACCTCGGCATCCCAAGAGCGGTTATAGGTATGGACACGCTCGCGATAATCGTCGTCGACCATGTAACCGCTCAGTGCCTGGGACAATTCTTCCAGCGTCACGAGCGCGTCGCCGACAAGCGGCAGGGCGTTGTGTTTGTAGGCGTCAAACTCGACGACATTGATATTGATGAAGCGCAGGTTTTCGTCCCTGAAGGCGGTCTTGGAGGCGCTGGTGAAATCGCTGTAGCGGGTGCCGATGCCGATGACCAGATCGGTCTCGGTCGCCAGTATATTGGCGCCTTCGCTGCCGGTCACGCCGATCGCGCCCAGATTGCCCGGATTATCGTATTGGAGGACGCCCTTGCCCGCCTGGGTTTCGCAGCTGGGAATGCCGGTCGCCGCGACAAAAGCCTCCAGCGCGTCATAAGCATCGCTGTAATGAACGCCACCACCAGCGATGATGAGCGGCTGTTTGCTGGCGCGGATCCATTCCGCCGCCCGTTGAATCGCTCCGCGATCGGCGCGGTTGCGCGGGATCTCCCAGACGCGCTTCTCGAAGAAGGCGGTCGGATAATCATGCGCCTCGGCTTGCACATCCTGCGGCAGCGCCAAGGTGACCGCACCCGTATCGACTGGCGAGGTTAGCACGCGCATCGCTTCCGGCAACGCCGTGATCAGCTGCTCGGGCCGATAGATGCGATCCCAATAACGCGAGACCGGCTTGAAGCAATCGTTGACGCTGATGTCCTGCGTATGCTCGCTTTCGACCTGCTGCAAGACGGGCGCCTGAATGCGCTCGGCGAAGATATCGCCCGCCAGCAGCAGCACAGGAATCCGATTGACCGTCGCCACCGCCGCCCCCGTCACCATGTTGGAGGCGCCGGGACCAATGGAAGAAGCGCAAGCGAAGGTCGCCAGGCGGTTGCGATGTTTGGCGTAGGCGATCGAGGCTAGGACCTGCGCCTGCTCGTTGCGGCTCTGATAATAGCGCAGCTCGGGCGCGTATTGTTCGAGGGCCTGGCCGACGCCGGCGACGTTGCCGTGGCCGAAGATGCCCCACATGCCGGCGAAGAAGTGGTTTTCGCGTCCGTCGCGGGATACGTATTGGCGGGCGAGGTACTTGACGAGGGCTTGGGCCATGGTGAGGCGGGAAGTGGTCATGGGATGGTCCTTTCGGAAGAGTAATCCTGGATGATGCGGTAGGGACTGTTTGCGGTTCGCCTTCGGCAACTCGCTGTTGCTCTACTGAAACCTTGCAAAGTAAGTATCAATCTCTTCGCGCAATTGGATTCCGACGCGTTCGAAGCAATCGAGAAGCTGTTCATAAGCGCCATTTCCGCCCAGAAAATCCCAAAATTCGTCCGCGACCCGCAACTCATGCTCAAGATCCAGCATACCGCGCAATGTCCATCTGCGATATGGCTCTGGCGCATACGGATTGTAGGGAATCGCAATCATGGGATACACATCCAAATCTGAGTCCTGCTCAATGAAGGCGCCCATCCATTCCAGCAACTGCCGCTTGTAGTTCTCAAAGTTAGACTTGTTGGGTTTTGCGGTTTTGATGTCCACTAGGTACAGCTTGTTGTCGCGCTGCAA
>JAAXID010000071.1 GCA_012270545.1 Anaerolineae bacterium
AGAGTATGCCGCCGCCAACGCTACACTCGCTTGCTGACACCCTTTCTATTTTGCGTTTGCGCAGCCTTCATAATTCCACTAAAGTAAGCGACGCCTTAGCTCTCTTCTCGACGATAATCGATGAACCGTATCGAATCTCTGCTGGCGAAACTTTGTATCTCCATTGTGAGTGTCGTAATTTGCCTTTTGGTCGTAGAACTTGCGGCGAGGTTTTATCTCTGGCATATCGCATCGGAAAAAGATTTCAGAGTCCTGGCCTCCATAAACCAAATCAAGGATAGGTATGGCAACGACTTGCTGATAAGCAGGTTGGATCACCGCAACCTATCTTGGTCGCCCCACCATTATCTCGGCTACTATCCGACTCCAAACTTCAGGCGAGGCGAAAACAAACATAACTCGCTGGGATTCCGCGGGGACGAGATCTCAGTCACAAAACCAGAACACACCTATCGCATCGTTACCGTTGGCGGCTCAACGACCTACTCCATTGACGTACTTAACTATCAACACAGTTATCCGTACTTGTTAGGAGAATACTTGCAGGCGAGCGGCTACAAGGACGTGGAAGTCATAAACGCCGGCGTGGCGGCGCATACAAGTTTCCACAACCTTATGAATCTGGAATTCCGCGTATTGCCGCTGGATCCCGATCTGATCATCATTTATCAGGGATTCAATGATATTCATACACGCTTTGTATATCCAAATTCGCTCTATAGCGGTGACAATTCGGGATACGAAGCGCAATACGTCTCAGATGTCGTTATGCCGCAAATAGTCGAATACAGCACGGCTCTTCGAATCCTGGGAATTCGCGCCGGCTTTACCGAATCACACGCGGCGCTAGACTGGCATCACCGCGGAAGGGCCTCTAACAATTACGCAAAGTTGTTCCAGCAGCAAGTAGATAGAGGAATATACCCAAGCGACATCTTCGAACAAGTTTCAGCGATGGACATGCTGGAGAACAATCCGCCGGTGCACTTCGAGCGCAATGTACAGAACATGCTGGCGATTGCGGAGCGACACGATATCGATGTGCTGCTCGTCACGGTGGTACTGATAGACGATTTTCACCAAAGAACGGGCAGCAAAATGAATACAGGATTCTCCAGCGAAGAGTTTCAATACGCGATGGCTCAGCATAACGATGTGACACGTAAGGTCGCTACGACGCCAGATTCAACGCTGTTAGACCTGGCGGAGATCTTTCCGGACGAACCGGCGCTATTTTCTGACGGACTGCATACAGGTCTGGAAGGCAATCGAATCCGTGCCCAACTTGTTGGCGATTTCGTCATTCGCGAGTTCTTGTCAACTTAGCAGCGCGCCGCTGCTCGCTGTGGCGCGTCGCGACTTGTCCGCAATCCCAACCTGCTATATCCTAAATCTGCGATATGACAGTTGGACAGTCCCGTCGATTCCCTCGTCTTCGGCCTCGGGAGATTCATCGCATGCTCAGTAAACCGCTCGCTCGCGCTTGCTTTCTTTGCTTGCTTCCGTTGTTAGTTGCCCTTCCCGCGCTCGGCATCGGCGAGAAGGACGAAGACGACGCGCCCGCCACTAGCGCGCTTCCCCCGGGCGCGGCGCGCATCATCAACGACGAAGGCGGACCGGTCATCATCACAGGCGAGCTGCACTACACCAATGCCTTCTTCACCAGTGGCGTCGACGATCCCTTGATCATCCTCGAGGACCAGGCCGGTTTCATTGATCGTGACGAATATTTTATCATCCCACTGGAATCGCAAGTTCCCGGTCAGATCACCTCTGACTTCTTCACATCGCCCTTTTCCTTCAGCCTTTCTCTTCCGCTGACGCCCATAGGCAGTTTGCGCGATGTCGATAACGATGGCGAAGACGATACCGGCGTCATGGTATTTGCCATCGCGCATTGGACTAACATTTTTGGCGGTCCGCTGCTGGATAAGTGTGATCAGCGCGGCGGCGGCTGGTCAACAGCATACGCGTCCACGCGAGCAAGCGACGACCCGGATGCGCGGCTGGAAATCATCGGTGGCAAGTTCATCATCTACGCGCCGGAAGCGGGGCAGGGCTTCCCTGCCGGCTTCGGCGATGATGGCTTGCTCTTCACGGATGACGATCCGATCGTGACTGTGCCGCTGGGCTACTCGGTGGTCGATATGGACGAGAGGCCCTTCATCTTTGATCGCGCCGCCCGTCCGATCGTCGATCTGATCGAACCGGAAGCTGCCGCCATTAATGACTTCTCCGATCTCAGCTACAGCGACGCCTTCACTGCGATGGTCGACCTATTCCGCCGCGAATATGCCTATACCGAACTCTATGAGCTCGATTGGGACGCGCTCGAAGCGACCTACGCGCTGCGCTTCGCCGCAGCTGAGAAAGCGGAAGAGGAAGAAGAGCGATCCGCCGCCTTCGCGCTGGCACTGCGCGATTTCATCTGGGAGATACCCGATGGTCACGTCAGCATGCCTTTAAGCGCCCTGAGCGATCTCTTCCGCGAGGAAACCGATGGCGGGCTTGGGCTCTCGCTGACCGAGCTGGATGACGGCCGCATCGTCGTCAGCTACCTGATCGAAGACGGACCGGCATCAGAGGCCGGCATGGAGCTCGGCGCCGAAATCCTGGCATGGGACGGCGGCACCTTGCAAGAAGCGCTGGAGCGCGAATTCATCTGGGCGCACCAGGCGCTGGCCACCGAGCACACCAAGCGCTTACAGCAGTTGCGTTATATCACCCGCTTTCCCTTGGGCACAGACGTCGATATCAGCTTCCGCAATCCGGAGAGCGAAGACGAGCAGTCAGTCACGCTAGGCGTCATCAGCGAGCGCGCCAGCTTCTCCAACTCCTCGTTCTTCGCCGGGATCGAGGGTGATGAACTGCCGATTGAGACCAGGATTTTGCCAAGCGGTTACGGCTATGTCGCGATCTACTCTTTCAGCGACGACGAGCGTCTGATGGTGAAACTTTGGGAGCGCATGATCAACAGCTTTATCGAACAGGATTTGCCCGGCGTCATCATCGACATGCGCTACAACGGCGGCGGCAGCGGCTACCTCGCCGATCAACTTGCCGCCTACTTTTTCCAGGAAGAGCATAGGCTCGGCTATTCGGAATTCTACAACGACACCAAAGGCGAATTCACACTCAGCCAACGGCCGGAGCAATTCTGCCTGCCGGATGAAAACATGCGCTACAGTGGCGAGGTCGCCGTGATCACCGCGCCCGGCTGCTTCAGCGCCTGTGAGTTCTTCTCTTACAATATGACGATCGACGATCGCGCTGACATCGTCGGTCACTATCCGACAGGTGGCTTGGGCGGCGCCGTTGACGACTTCCTGATGCCGGACGATATCGAAATCCGCTTCACCGTGACGCGCCAGCTGGACGCCGATATGAACATCCACATCGAGGCGCAAGGCGTCGCGCCGACCGTGGTTGTCCCGGTGACTTACGATAGCCTCTTCGAGGAGGGCGATCCGCTGCTGGAAGCGGCCGAAGAACACCTGAACAGCGAAATCCTCGGCGAGTTGATCGACGGCGGCGAATTGTCACTCGGCGTCGGCAGCACCGAACTGCTGGCTAATGGCAGAGTCGAACCCGATCAGCGCGTGCGTTACCGCGTGACCTTGCCCGCCAACCGCGTCGTCAGCGTATACCTCAGCGGAGAAGACGATACGGTCGATACGGTTCTGGGCATCTATGACAGTGATGGTTCGCGGCTGCTGGGTGAGAATGATGACGCCGATGAGGAAACGCGCAGCTCCGCCTGGACCGATCTCGAGGTCGGCGCCCAGTCCGGCGTTTTCACCTTTGAAGCGCGCGTTAAGAACACCAGCGAAACAAAAACTTTCACAATCAAGGTTGTTGGCGTGGAGCCGGAAGAAGAGGCATCCGAAACGGAAAATGACGCCGATGAATCTGACGAAACAGAAGAAGGTGAAGAAACCGGAGACGAATAGCTCCAAAAGGATTCATCGTCGGGGCGGCCTATCAGGTTGCCCGTTTTGCGTCGACTCGAACCCTGAGTTCGTCGAACCTAATCCCACTCGCGTTCATCCACAATCTTGCGCGCATTCGGGTCGATGACGCCCGCCTCCACGACCTTCACCTGGTCAATCCGCAGCCGCAGGACCTGCTGCGCCAGCGCGCTCAGCTTCTCCGCCACTTCCCCGCCGTCCGCGCCCTCGTTGAGCTCGATATTGACGGTGACCACATCGCGGTTCGCAGGCCGCGTGATGAGGACCTGGATATCTTTGATCTCGGGAAACTGCATCACCGCGTGATTCAGCTGATTGGGATGCAGAAACATGCCGCGCACTTTGATGGCATCGCCGCTGCGCCCGAACAATCCGAGAAGCTGCTGTCCGTCACATGGCGGAGCCGGCTGCGGCGCCAGCACACCGAGGTCGCCCGTTCCAAAGCGAATCAGCGGATACGACTTGTTCAATGTAGTCGCCACGATCTCGCCCGTCGCGCCAGCGGGCAAGGGGGCGCCCGTCTCTGGATCGCAAACCTGCAAGTAAATGCTCGGCATGATGCAGAAGCCGGTGACGCCCTCACGCGTATAGCCGATGAATCCCAAATCAGCCGTGCCATAGGCCGAAGTCGTCTTCATGCTGTACTCGCCTTCGAAACGCTCTCGTTGGCTCGGCATGTATGGCTCGGCGGAGAACAGCGCTTTCTTCAGCGGCACCGCCCCGGCGCCCATACCCATCTCGGCCGCCTTGTCCAGCAGCGTCATCAGATAGCTCGGCTGGCCGACGAAGCCGGTCGCGCCCAGCGCCATCATCATCATGATCTGCAACTCGGTATTGCCCGGTCCCGTCGGGATGACAGTGGCGCCACAAGCGCGGATCGCCTCGTCGAGCAAGATGCCCGCCGGCGTCAGGTGGTACATGAACGTATTGAGTACGCGGTCGCCCCGTCCGATGCCGATGTATTTGAAAGGCGCCAGCAGCGATTCGGGCTCTTCCGGTGGCGGCTGCGGATCGTAAATGGGACCGGGCGAGATATAGATGCGCGGCAGATCGTCGGGGTCGATCGTCAGAAAACCGCCAAAGGGTGGATTCGCTTGCTGAATCTCCACCAGCGAATCCTTGTTCAAGACGGGGATCTTCGCCAGGTCCTCCGCGGCCTGAATATCGTTCGGCGCCACTCCCGCCTCTGCCATCAGCGTCCGAATCGCCGGCGAGTGGTCGTAGGCGTGTTGAACCAGTTCGCGAATGCCTTGGTTGATGTCGGTCACGTCTGCTCTCCTGCGTTGCGCTCTAGCCCAGCCAGCGCTTGCGCCGCTTGTAATGCTTGACCTCGCGGTAATTCTTGCGCCCGCCCGCCTGGTTCAATCCCAGATAAAACTCCTTGATGTCTTCGTTTTCCCGCATCTGCGCCGCCGGTCCATCCAGCACGATGCGCCCGTCCTCCATCACGTAGGCGTAATCAGCCAACTCAAGCGCGGCGCGCGCGTTCTGCTCGACGATCAGCACCGACATGCCCTCCTGCCGGTTGATCTCGCCGATGATCTCGAAGATCTCGCGCACCAGCATCGGCGCCAGGCCCAGCGACGGCTCATCCAGCATCAGAATCTGCGGGTGCGCCATCATCGCCCGGCCGATGACAAGCATCTGCCCCTCGCCGCCAGAGAGATAACCGCTCACCCGCCGCGACAGCTTCGCCAGCTGCGGAAAGTAATGATAGACACGTTCGAGGTCGCCGCGGATATGGCGCCCGCCCTGATAGACCATGCCGCCGATGCGCAGGTTTTCTTCCACGGTCAGGTGGCGGAAGAGCAGTCGCCCTTCGATCACCTGCACCAGGCCCCTGCGCACGACATCCTCGGCCGCCAAGCCATCGAGGCGCTCATCGCCCCAGAGGATCTGCCCGCGCGTGACCTCGCCCAGCTCGGCTTTCAGCAGACCGCTGATCGCCTTCAGGGTGGTCGACTTGCCGGCGCCGTTGGGTCCGAGCAGCGACACAACTGCCCCCGGCTCGACCTCTAGCGTAACGCCGCGCAACACTAGGATAACGCTGTTGTAAACCACCTCGACATTGCTGACCGACAGCGTCTCTGTGGTTGTGAGTTCTTGCTGTCTTTCCGCGATAGCCATGGCCTGTCTTCGGGTGCTCACCGGGGCGCGCCTACGGTTTCAAACTAGGTGATATCTGTAGGGGGCAGCTGGTGGCTGACCCGCTGCCTATAGCCGCAATTGCCTTAAGATCGCCCGCTTCTGAGCAATTCTCGGGCTTATCCACCCCGCAGCTGTGGCACTTCCATGAAGTCCGTCAAGGGCACGACGATCGGCACGAATAGCTTGCCGCCAGCGGGGTTGTCAATCAGCAGCGCGTCAGCCGGTCCCGTTGCTGGCCCCGACATCGTCGAGTTGGCGTACTTCAACACGGCGATGCGATTCAGTACGCCATCGCGCATGCCCCCTTCAAAATTAAAGTGGTACAAGCCGCCGAGCACAGCATAATCCATGCTTTCGACGATGGCGCGAATATCGGCGCCAGTGACCGCATCGAGGCTGCCCACGCGGTTCACCGTGCGGATGTAAGTCTCGATGATGGAATCAACGACGCCCCAGGTGACCAGATAGGCGATATTCTGCTCGGCGGGACCGCGTTCGTTGAGGCTGAACTGCTGATAGACGAATTGCACCGCCGGGCTGCTCAGCTCCGTCCACCAGAGGAAGGGCATCGAGCCGAACATGCCGTCAACCGAGGGCAAGCCATTGGGCTTCAAGACGCGCTGTCCGAGGAGACCAACGGTGGTGTCCATCACCCAGTTGACACCCGCCAGCTTGATTTCCTCTTCCAGGCCCAGGTCGACCAAGGCGCCTGCGATCAAAGCGGGACCGGTCGCCAGGGTATTGGTGTAGAGGATATTGGCGCCGCCATCGATGGCGTTCTGCACCTGCGTCAAGATGTCGGTATCGGTCGGCAGGAAGATTTGTGGCTCGGCCAGAACGTCCACGCCGAGTCCCGCGCAATAGTCGCGCGCCGCCGGTTCCGTGCCGGCCAGACCAAATGCGCCCGGCCAGGTGACGAAACCGATCACCGGGTCGGGGAAGGTCTCGGGGCTGGCGGCGACAAACTGACAGAAGAAACCAAACTGATTGATATAGAGCGGATTGCTGGCGTAAAGCCAACCGGGCGTCTGACCATCCTCGCCGTAAAGGCTCTCGATCGAGCCGGCGGAGATGAAGGAAACGATCTCGTCGGCCGCCAGTTGTTCGCGCAGCAGTTCGCCGTCATTGGAGCTGTAGAGCATTAGCAAGTCCAGCTCGTCGGCAAATTCACTGGTGAAGCGATCATAGACGCTTTGCGTCGCTTCCAGGTTGCCGCCGGTGTCTTCATAGACTTGCGCCAATTCCGCGCCGCAGACGCCGCCTTGGCTATTCCAGTAGCTTATCGCGTCGATCATCGCCGAAACAATCGGCTGCGTGATGAAGGCGTAAGGTCCGCTTAAATCACCAAAGTGAAAGATATTGAGCGTCTCGCCAGTCAGGTCGACTTCACATTCGGTCAAGTTCGATGGGTAATCCATCATCTCCTGCGTCAGGCTTGGCAGGGCGCCGCCCATCAATAGCAGAAGCGCTAGCAAGATACAGAGCTTCTTCATGGTTAATTTCTCCTTAATCCCTTACCGCGTGTCAATTCCAAGTGTTCACTGACATTAGCTTATGCCAAACGCGATGTTAAGGCAACTAATACGAATAGGGCCGGATCTTCCAGGCGACCTTGAAGACCTCCCAGCGATGAGCGATGCCGCGCGGCTCCAAAACCAGGAAAATGATCAACGCGCCGCCGAAGAGTATTGGATTGATCGCGCTCGTGATATTAACCACATCAATGAAGGGAAAGACTTGGGGCAACAGATCAGCCAGCCAGGGACGCAATGTTGGGATGACCGCCTCTTGCAGCAACCGGATGAAACTGACGCCGAACAGCGCGCCCAGCGGGAAACCGGCGCCGCCGATGATCAGCATCGCCAGCATCTCGATCGACACGTCAAGCTGGAACATATCCAGCGACAGGCTGTTGCGCTCGAAGGCCAGCAGGCAGCCGGCGATCCCGGCATAGACCGCGCTCAAGAAGAAGGCGCGCAGCTTGTAGGTGAAGACGTTGATGCCAAGCAATTCCGCCGCCAGATCGTTGTCGCGCACGGAGATGAAAGCGCGCCCCGTCCGCGTGCGGATGATGTTGCGCGCCAGGAACATTAACAGCACCGCCAGCGGCACGATGATGTAGTACATCGCGATATCGCTGGCGAAGCTTAGCGCCTTGCTTCGGCTGACGCGCGCCTCGAAACTATTCGTCGCGTCGTCCGCGATTAGGGCGACGCGATACTCGCCCGCCTTGCTGGCAATATACGAAAGCCCGCTCACATTGCCCGCAGCGTCCTCGCGCACAGTCATGCTGACATCGCCAGCTGGCACGACCTCGCCGCCGGGATTGACCAGTTCTATGCTGGGGTAGGCGCCGTCAATCTGCGCGAAGCTGACCGATATCACATCGACGAAATAAGGGTTGCCCGCTTCAAATACCATCGGCGCGTCGTCCCTGATCCGGTCATCGGCATAAGACAGGAATGGCCCAATCATGGGTGCTGGGACGCTCAAGGGGCGCGTGCCGCCGGTCAAGTCTTCCATGGGATAACGTAGCACCCAGGGGATGATGAACTGCGCCGCCAGCGTCGCCATAGCCAAATAGAAGCCTTTCACCCGCAGCGAAGGCAAACCAAAGACGAGGCCGATCAACCCGGTCAGCAATGCACTCGCCGGCAGCGCCGTCCAAAAAGTGAAGCCGAGCTCGCGCGCCAGAATCGCCGAGCCATAAGCGCCAATCGCCATGAAGGCGGCATGCCCCAGCGACATCTGCCCGGTATAACCGACGAGGAGATTCAATCCTTGAACGGCGATGACGAAGATCGAAACGCGGGCGATCAAACTGATGTACTGATCGCTAATCAGCTTCAATCCCAGCGGACCTGAAACCGAAAGCAGCGGCAGCAAAAGCAGCGCCAGGAAGGCGAGATTTTTCCACAGCTTGTCGCGCCACGTGCGATCGATCGCCATGTCCTCTTCGTATGTCGTATCAAACACGCCCGCCGGATGAATGTTTGCCATGTCCGCCCCGCGTCCCGCTAGATGCGCTCAATGCGCTTTTCGCCGAACAAGCCCTCGGGCCGGATGACGAGCACCAGCATCAAGACCACATAAGGCGCCAGATTCGTGCCCACCTGTTCTGAGGAATTAATCAGCGTGCCGAATTGCTCGACGATGCCGATGATGATCCCACCCACCAGCGCGCCTGTGATCGATTCCAGGCCGCCCAGCAATACCGCCGGAAACACGCGCAGCGCCACGAAGCTGATGTTCAGCGACAAGCCGACCGCCCCTCCTTGCAAGACGCCGGCGATGGAAGCCAGGAAGGCCGCGGCCGCCCAGGTGATCGCCAGGATGACCCGCACGCGCAAGCCGACCGACTGCGCCAGCTGCTGATCTTCCGAGGTCGCTCGCATCGCCAAGCCCACGCTCGTATAGCGGAAGAAGAGGATGAAACCGATGAAGGCGAGGAGCGCGAGCACAAAGGCGATGACCAGCTCCACGCGGATGATGGCGAGGCCATCAAGCGCCTCTTTGAAGGCATCCAGCCGAATCGGCTTGAAGCGGCTGTTCGTCTGCGGATCGACGAAGACGGGCAGATTCAGCTCGACCGTGCCCCAGGCGATCTGCGTAAGTCCATGCAGCACCTCGGCCACTGCCAGCGTCATGAGGACGGCGGTGAAAAGCGGCTGACCGATAAGCGGCCGAATTGTGAAGCGTTCTACCGCTAACCCGGTCAGAATGGCGCCGGCGAATGTTCCCGTCAGCGCGTGCAGCCACTGCCATTCGATGTCGCCGACCGTCATCAGGGCGGTCAATACAACTGTGCCGCCAGCCGTGATCAGCAAGTTGCGCTGCTCGAGCAGGTTTCGATAGCTGACCGTTGTCATAATCATCAGCATCGTCGCCGCTGACAGCAGCCCCGCGCCAGGGACCGATATTTCGCTGACGGTGAAAAAGCTCCAGAAGATCATGCCGCCGACGACCATCATCCAGCCATGCGCGAAGTTGAAGACGCCCGACGCCTTGTTGATGACCACGATGCCCAGCGCCACCAAACCGTAGACGCCGCCGACCAGCAGGCCGGATATCAAAGTCTGCACGATGCGCGCCGCCTTCACCCCCGCCAACTGATCGCCGACGAAGAGCAAAAGCGCAACCGCCGCAACCGCATAGAGCGCCCAGGTCAGCTGTCTTTGATTGCGCTTGACGAACTCCGTCACTACCGGCAGCCTCTAAGGTTTATTGCCATGCTTGCGGGCGACTCACAGAGTCGTCCCTACGGTCCTCTTTTCTCTGTGCCTCTGTGGCAAATTCAAACATCCGCCACCCGCAGTTCCGTCTCCAGCCTACCCGTCCGCCCATCGCGATACTTCACCTCAGCGCTGACACGCACCTGCCGCCGACCGCCATAAATCGCCTCCAGCAGCTCCTGATACTTCTCATGCAAAGCGCCGCGCCGCAGCTTTCGCGTTCGTGTCAACTCATCTTCATCGGCGTCGAATTCTTTGTGCAGGATCACGAAGCGCTTGACTTGCGAATAGGCCGGCAGCGACTCGTTGATCGCCCGCAGCTCGCCGCGGATGATGTCGTAGACTTCCTCCCGCTGCGACAAATCGACATAGGTAGTGAAGGCGATGCCCCGCTTCTCCGCCCAGCGTGAGACATTTTGAAAGTCGATCACGATGATCGCCGAGACGAAGTCCATTTCCGCGCCGCCAATCGTCATCATATCTTGGACGTAGGGGCTGAATTTGCTGCGCCCCTCGATGTATTGCGGGCTGAATTTCTCGCCGCTCGAAAGCTCGATCAAGTCCTTGACGCGCTCCAGGTAGATCAAGTGGCCCGTCTTCTCGTCCATGTGGCCCGCGTCGCCGGTGTAGTACCAGCCCTCCACGTCCAGCGCCTCAGCGGTCGCCTCCGGCTGCTTGTAGTAGCCTTTGAAGCGCGCCTTCGTGCGGATGAGGATTTCCTGATTCTCCGTGATCTTGATCTCGATGCCAGGCACAATGACGCCCACGGTTTCAAAGCGCGCATCCCCGCGCAGATGCACCGTGCCGAAGGTCTCTGTCGAACCGTAGATCTGGCGCAGCTCGATGCCGATGGCGCGGAAGAAGCGGATGATATCGGAACTGAGCATGGCGCCCGCCGTCAGCACATTGCGCGCCCGCGTCAGCCCCAGCTTGTCGCGCAGCGGCTCGAATATCGCGTATTCGCCCAGCCAGCGCAGAAATCGCAGCGGCGGCGGAATCGCACTATGCTCGTCTTCCAGGTCGATGGCGCGATAGGCGATCGGCATAAAGAGCCGGTACATCAGGCGGTTTAGCGGACTGCTGTCGTTGATGCGGAATTGCACCACGCGTGCCAGATTCTCCCAGACGCGGCTGGGAAAGAGTAGGCCCGCCGGCGCAATCTCGCGCATATCGGTCGGCACGGTCTCGGGACCTTCGGGGAAGTTCACCTGCACGCCATTGAGCAGATGCGTCGAGAACCCGTAGGCCTGCTCCGCCAGCCAGGCCATCGGACTGAAGGACAGCCAGTTGTCTTCTCGCCGCGAATCGACGTATTCATTATTGATCGCGTGTCCATAGACGAGCTGATGATGCGTGACCTCGGCAAACTTAGGCAGGCTGGTCGTGCCCGATGTCATGCTTAGGATGATGGTGTCCTGCGGCTCGGTCGCAAGCGCCAATTCGTCAAACGCACCCGGCCGCTCTTGACGAAGCTCGCGGCCAGCCGTCTGCACCCTGCGAAAGCTCGCCAGCCACTCATCGTCATAGCTCCACATGCCGCGCTCTTCCCAATAGATAACCTTGAGAATCTGCGGCAGATTCGTTTTGAGTTCCAGCATCTTGTCGACCTGCTCCTGATCATGCGCGCAGACGACGGTCGCATCTGCTGAGTTGATCACATAATGGATATCCTGCGGGCTGGCATCGCTAAAGACGCAGCAGGTCTTGCAGTGCAGGGCATGCGCGGCGATCTGCGCCCAATACATCTCTGGGTCGTTCTCGCCGATAATCGCCAGCGTGTCGCCCGCCGTCATACCGAGCTTGAGGAGACCCATGCCGAAATCGACCACATGGTCATAGATTTCGTTCCAGGTGTATTCCTGCCAAATGCCGTAACGCTTTTTGCGCTGCGCTACCTCGTCGCCCAGCTCGGCAACACGCCGCAGGAATCCCTTTGAGAGCGTGTTCTCTTCCGGGCGCACCGGTTTGATCTTCTTGCCCAGGCGCGAACGATAAACCGTGCCCGGCGTCGCCTCGCGATAGGGGATCAGCCCCCCCTCGGCCAGTGCCATCCTAGCGCTCGCCTTCGCCCAGGTAGGCATCAATGACCGCTTCATTGCGGCTGATCTCGGCGGGGCTGCCCTCGCCGATTTTGACGCCGAAATCGATCACGGCGATGTGATGGCAAATGTCCATCACGAGGCCGATATCATGCTCGATTAGCATGATGGTACTGCCTTGCAATTCGTGGATGTCGAGGATGAAGCGCGCCATATCCTCTTTCTCTTCGATGTTCATGCCCGCCATCGGCTCGTCCAGCAGCAGCAGCGTCGGCTCCAGCGCCAGCGCCCGACCCAGCTCCACGCGCTTGCGCAAGCCATAACTCAGCGTGCCGACAATCGACTTGCGGATATGCTCCATCTCCAGGAAGTCGATAATCTCTTCGACGCGCCGCCGATGAGCGATTTCTTCGCGCCGCGCCGCTCCCCAATAGAGAGCGCCCGCCAGCATATTTGATTTTAGATGGATGTGCCGCGCCGCCATTAGATTGTCGAGCACGGTGGCGTTGGTATAGAGCGCAATATTCTGGAAGGTGCGAGAAATGCCCAGCTTCGCGCGTTGATAAGGCGGCATGTGCGTTATGTCTAGGCCTTCCAATAAGATGCGGCCCCGCTGCGGCGTGTAGAAGCCGTTGATGCTGTTGATCAGGCTGGTCTTGCCAGCGCCGTTGGGTCCAATGACGGCGAATATCTCGCCCGTACTGATTTTGAATTCGACGCTCTGCAAAGCCTTGATGCCGCCGAAACTCAGAGAGATATTGTCGACATGCAGCTTGACCGGCATGGAAGCCCTCGGTTGTGTGATCGCTGAGCCGGGCACTGCGCAGCCGCCGAGACCGCGCCTGACCATCAATCACAAAGATAGCAGACCCAGTCTGTCGAGGCAAACGGGGCGAAGCTGGCTCAAGCGCGTTCGACGAGCCAGTTTTTCACGGTAGTGATGATCTCGGCGCGGCTGACCTCGTTGACCAACTCATGACGCAGCTCCGGGTAGATTTTCAGCGTCACATCGTCCGAACCGACGGCCTCAGCCAGAAACGCCGAGCCCGAGTCCGGCGCCAGGCGATCACCTGTGCCGTGCATGATCAAAAGCGGAATCTCGATGGATGCGGCCGACCGGCAAATTTCGCGCGCCAGCAAGACCAGCGCCGCCGATGTCCCAACCCGCCACATGCCTTTGTCGATGAGGGGATCCGCCCACCATTGGCGCAGCATGTCTCTGTCCGCTGTCAGCACGCTTGGTCCGCCCGGCGGCGACAGGCGTAATCTCGGCAGGTATTGCGCCGCCTGCAAACAGAGTGACACCAGCCAGGCCGGCTTGCCGAATTCGCTGTGAAGCGGCGTTCCGGTGGTAACGATGCCTCGCAGCCGGTGCGGATGCCGCAGCGCGAATCCCAAGCCGATCAACGAGCCCATGCTGTGCCCGAATAAAAAGATCGGCCGGTCGGGCTGCTCGGCGCGGACGATTGTGTAGAGTTCGTCGAGGTCGTCAATGGCGAGCTGACCATCAGGGATGAACGCGCGCGTTCCGCCACTCTTGCCATGCCCGCGGTGATCGATGCCGTAACATAGGAATCCGCCACCAGTCAGGGCCGCCGCCACGTGGCGATAGCGCCCGCTGTGCTCGCTCAGTCCGTGCAGAATGAAGACGATGCCGCGCGCCTTCCCCGAATCAGACTGCCACTCGCGGTAGAAAAGGGTTATGCCATCGGCGTTTTCAAACTTGTGTTCCCGTTCGATCATTCTCGGCGCCACTCACTCGAGACGGAGCTTTTGCCTCAGCGCCGCAACGCTTCGAGCTGCCCTCGAATCGCCAGCGCCAGCGCATTCATTTCGGCTTCGTCACAGCGTTCCGCCAAGGGTACACCAAGCTGACGCATAACCCTATAAGCGATGTCAGCGGGCGCTTGCTCGGGCATGCGCGGCACGATGTGAAAGTGAACGTGCGGATGATCAGCCGATTCCGCGAATTGCATGACGTAAGTTTTCTGGCAGCCGGCTTGCTGTTTCAGCGCCAGCGACGTCTCGCGAATCAGCGCGCCGAGGTCGGCCGCTTCCGCGAAGGTCAGCCCATCGAGCGCCTCGATGTGCCGGCGTAGGATCAGAACCAGCCAGCCGAGATATGATGTATTGTAAGCGTGCGCCAGGTCCCAATACTCGCTGCGATAGATGCTGTCCCAGGGCGGCGCCTCGCCCTGGTCGCGCTTGCGCAATAGCTGGCAGCTCAGGCAGTCGCTCATCGGCTTCCTCCCACGTTCAGAACTTTCCTCATGTACACCGTCCGGCCGAACAGGTCTCGCTCCCGATCCAAACTAGGTCGCCGCTGATGCTGACGGTATAATCCTGCGCGTCATGCTTCAATATCAAGACGAGGTCGGATGGCGGAAAATCTCGAAAGAGCGCGAGCGCTGGCGCTGGTCGGCATGCCG
>JAAXID010000057.1 GCA_012270545.1 Anaerolineae bacterium
AGGTCGATATCCCAGATGGCCGGCTTCTCGTGATAGGCGACAGTCAGATCATCAACCGAGAGCGCTAATCTGTCGCGCGTCTCCACAGGCGAGACCTCAGCGCCGTCAAGCATCGCAATCCACGTTCCAGAGATCGTCGGGCGGCTGCGGCAGCAGGTCAGCGGGCCAATCTGGAATATCCACCGCGGCGCCCATACACTGATAGGACTGCATAATCGTCAGTGCGTTCTGCGCCAGCATGCCGATGTAGGTGCCGCCGAAGCTGCCGCGCTCGCCCATGGCATCACCGAAGAGTTCGCGCAGGCCGATGCGCGCGTCGGCGCCCTGCGCGCGCACCGCTTCGATCACCGCTTCGATGGTATCGGGCGGGATGCTGCTCTCGACGAAGAGCACCGGGATATCGTTTTCGATGACGAAATCAACCGTCTCCTGGATATCGCCGACGCCGGCCTCGTCCTCAGTGCTCAAGCCCTGAATCGCCTGCATGCGCCAGCCGAAAGCGGCGCCGAAATACTGAAAGGCATCGTGCGATGTCACCAGATAGCGCTGCCCCGCTTCAACCGAGCGCAAGCCAGCATCCGCCCAGTCGTAGAGCAGCTGCAGCTGTTCCAGGTAAACGGCGGCCTTGGCGCGATACGCTTCGGCATTGGTCGGGTCGAGCGCGGCCAGCGCCTCCGCCAAGTCCGCGACCGTCAGCTGCCAATTGAGCGGATCGAACCAGAAATGAGGGTCATCGACATTCGTCAGCGCCTCCGATAGATCGAAACCGCCGATGATGAAGCCAGCGTCTTTGACTGGAGCGCTGAGGGGATAGATGGCGATGCCCTGCTCCGATAGCGCGGCGAAGACAGCGTCGAACTGCCCCTCCAGGTGCAAGCCGCTGTAGATCACCATTTCGGCTTGATTCATGGCGACGATGTCGGATTCGGTCGGTTGGTAGAGATGGGGATCGACGCCAGCTCCCATCAAGGCGGTGATGCTGATGCCGTCGACGTCTTCGCCGAGGATGCGCATGAGGTCGGCCGCTTGCGTGGTAGTGGCGACGATTTTGAACGTATCTCCGCTGGCGCGCGCAATCGGCCCGACGGCAAGCGCGATGGTCAGCAGAACGAAAAGTCTGATGCAAAGGTTCACAATACAGCCTTCTGAAATATCCGTTTTAGCGGAATTAAGACTATTTTTAGCTTAACTTAAAAATTTTGTCAAGTGAAATGAAGAAATTGGCAGCGATCGGCGGTCTTGTGGGTGTCAGTGCTCAGTGCTACGCGAGCCGGTGGCGCGCCCTAATCTTCCTCCCTCCGCCTCACCACAGGCGCCAGCGTCGCTTTTTCTCCGGCGCCAGCCCATGTGTCAGCGTGGTCAAGCCGCCGCCCCAGGCGCAGAAGAGCGGACGCTGCTCGGCGAGAAACTGCTCAATCCCCCGCGGCGGGCGCCGTCGGTTGACCAGCTCCATGAATGCCCCTTCGCTCCGCATGATCGCAGCCGTTCGCTCGCGCGTGAGGCCCGCTTCCCAGCGCCACTTTTCGGGGAAGAAATAGTAGAAGTGCGTATAGGTCACGGCGGTGAAAACGCTAACCGCGCGACTGTCATAAGTCCACAGGTCCAGCCCGACGGACCCCGCCATCTCCGCCAGCAGGACCAGCGCGTAGCTGCCGGATACTTGCGCTTCGTATCGCTGTGGCGCGTCGGCGATGTCGGCGACGCCCTTGAGATAGCCTTCCGGGTGAATCTGCTGATCGACCGCCCGGCGGTAGACAGCGGCGCCGCGCTCTATGGCCTCGTCGCTTTCCAGCAGAATGCCAGCCGCCATCGTCAGCGCGCCCAGCCAGAATTCACGCAGCTTGTCGCCCGTCTCGGCGAAGCGATCGAGCCCGGCCGCGATTTGATCGCGCCAGGATGCCTCCCAGGCCGGATGACCACGCAGCATCGCGGCGACCGACAGCCAGCCGAGCGCGCGCTTGATGCTGTCCAGCTCTTGGCTTCCAGCGATCATAACATCGCTTTCGTTCAGGGCGGCGGCAGCGAGGTAGCCTGCTTCGAGCTCCGCAAACAGTTGACCGCGAAGCGCCGACAACTGCGCCTCGACGAGCGGGTCGGCGGCGGGCGTCTCAAGGCGAGCCAAGGCGCTGCGGATCGGTTCGCGCTCCCGGTTTTCCCGGGCGAGCTGCAGGTCGGCCTCGGTATGGAATAGCCCCATCGGTCGATTTGTCTGCGGCACGGCGCTAGCGGTCCTCGTAGATCGTCATGAATCAGTCTGCCCTCGGCATATCGGTCTCATCATCAGCGAAGAGCGGCGGCGAGCCAGCGCCGGGAATGTGCTTGGGGAGCGCGTCCCCGCTCGGCATCGGGCGCCCCGGTTGCGGAACTATGTCCGTGACGGCTGGCGCCGGATAGGGCAGCGCTGCGGCGCGCTTCAATCGGCGGCGGAAGACGACAATGTAAATCAGCAGACCAATGACGCTCATGACCAGGATCACGAGCAAACTGCCGATCAATGCTCGCAGGACGGCAGCAACAGCGGCGGCATCAATGGCGATCCGGTTGGCGCCGCGACCCGACTCCGCCACCTGTGGGGACCGCAGGCCAAACTCGACGAGAGCTGGCGCAGCGCCTGGATTCACGGACGCGGAGAAGGATGCGGACGTCGTGTTGGAGAATTCGGCGCTTCGCAATATTATCTGGTAGTCGCCGGCCAGCAGTTGATCGAAACAGAGCAGACCATCCCCGGCGAAGGGCGAGTCCTCCAGCAGCAGGGAGGCGATAGTGACGCCCGCCGCATTCTGCAAGTTCGCGCCGACGCCATAGGCGACCGCCCGCTCGTCGGGATCGCGCAAACCATCGGCGTCCCGATCCTCAAAGCTTTGGGCGCAGACCTGCCCGGTATCCTGCGCCGGCACAGGCGGAGCCAGCGTAAATAGCAAGCAAGTCATAATCAGCGAGCGGCTGGCTATAGGTATTGGAGAGGAGGCGTGCCTATGCATCAGCGCAACCGAATGAACAACGATACCACCATGCCGCTGAAGAACACAACGGCGGCCAAACCCAGCGCGAATAATCCGCTGAGCTCGCGCAGGAGACTTCGCGGCTGTTCGCTCGGGCGCTCATCGTCGCCACTGGTCGGTTCCAGCGGTGGAATAGGCAATTCCGCCAGACCTTGTTTCGCGCCGAAATCGACATTGACCAGCCCACCCGATCGCAGATCGATATGCAAGCGTGCGGGGCTCGTCAAGCCGAAGCCCGGCGGCGCGCTGCCCTCGATCATGTAGAGTTTCCGCTCCAGGAGACGCTGGCAGAAGGGCTCGTCGGCGCCACCCGTCGTATAGCGCTGCTCCTCGACAGCATTCGCATCCAGCAGGCGGATGGTGGCGTCTTGTAGCAATGCCTCGCCCGCTTCCATCATACCATTCTGGTTATCGTCCAGATACACGGCGAAACAGAGCTGCGGACTGATGTCAGCCGGATCACGCATAGGCGCGTCCGCCTCGGCAACCGGCGCCGGCGGCAGGTCACCACTTTCCACGTTGCCGCCGACCGCGAATTCATTTTCGGCAGCAGCGCCAGCGACAGCGTCGGCAGCGCCAACTTCGTCGGCAAACTCGGGGGCGCGAATAACCAGCAGGCGCTGACCAATCTGCAAGAGCGTTTCGGGATGCAGGTCATTCAACGTCAGGAGCTGGTCAAGCGTGACGCCATAGGCATGGGCGATCGAAATCAAGGTGTCGCCAGCGTCAACGGTATGGACGAGATCCGCATCATCTTCGGGCTGCGCCTGAAGCAAAAAGACGCCAATTGCCAGCGCGAGCATCCCGATCAAAAGCCTTCGCAAAGCTAGTCACCGCCCTTGCAGCAAACGCGAGAAAGCCTGTGAATTATAGCATGCGGCGGCTGACGATACAGGGCAGGCTGGCTTGACGAAGGCCAGACCCGCTGCAGTCCGGGCGCTGGTCTCACCTCTATTAGGCTTGATTGGTCTTACAATTTGAACACCGAAATTCTACCCCATCCCCGACCGCCAGTGNNGCCATCTCTATGGCGAGCATCCCAGCTAGCTAGGGAAGGGGAGCTAAATGCGCGCGAATACGCAGTTTAGGTCAGAAAAACCCCACGCTGACAGGGCTTGACAAGAGCAATTGGGCACAGATTGGGCGCCAGACAGCTAATAACAATCAAGCCCTATTGACCCGATCCCAAACTCCCTGCCAGGCGAAACTCAGCTAAAATGGTGGCATGAGACTGATATGCTCCTGTTTTTTGCTTAGCTTGTTTCTGTTGTCGCCAATGGTTCTGTCGCAGCCGCGCGAGATCAACGCCGACGAGACTGATGTCCAGCAGGACGGCCTTATCAGCGGGCGGCTGGATGATGCGAATCCGCGCGATGTTTTCACTGTGGAGGGCTTGCGTGGCGAGGTTATTCGCTTCGAGTTGGAGGTGACGGACGGCGATCTCGATCCCGTGCTCAGCGTGTTTGACAACAGCGGCGGAATGGCGCTGCATCGCGACGATTCCGCTACCGGGTTGGGCGTCCAGCATGACCTGACGATGGAGAAAACGGGCCGCTATTTCGTGGTAGTCGCGCGCTTCGGCTACAGCCTGGGCCGGACCGCCGGTGATTACGAGCTGCGCATGACGCGCAAGGGGGTACTGTCCGAAGGCGGCAGCACACTGCGCTACAATGACTCGGTCATCGGTACCATCAGCGATACCGATGCCGAAGTCTTCTACAGTTTTCAGGCGGAACAAGGTGATATCCTGACGATCTCGATGGTGCGCTCGTCGGGCACGCTGGACCCCTACCTGCAGGTAGTCGACAGCGAGCGCTTCGAGATCGCCAAGAACGACGATCATAGCCGGGACACGCGTAACGCGCGCATTGAAGGCTTGATTATCGAGCGCACTGGTCCCTACATTATCGTCGCGACGCGCTACGATGACAGCTCGGGCAGTTTTGTGTTGAGCATCGAAGAGGCGGCCAACAGCGGCATGGGCAGCTCGCGCCTGGCGCCGCTCCCGATGCGCTATGGCGAGAGCCGATTTGGCACGCTCAGCCACGCGCAATATGAACGTTTCTATTCCTTCAACGCCGAAGTGGGCGACCTGATAACGATCAGCATGGATCGGGGGGCGAGCGGCGATCTGGACAGTTACCTGATCCTGGCCGATGCCGCTTTCACGCCAATTCAGGAAGATGACGACAGCGGCGCCGAGTTTCAGGATGCGCTGATCACCGATTATCGCATCCCGGCGGCGGGCCGCTACCACATCATCGCGACGCGTTTCGACGGCGGGCGGGGAGCGACCAGCGGCGAGTATCGCCTAAGCCTCGACATCCTGGACGACCCCTTCGTCGACGTACCCACCGATGCGGTCAGCCTCAGTTACGGCACAAGCGTCAGTGGCAAAATCAGCGCTGACAACGAAGACGACCTCTACGCCTTTTACGGTCGGCGCGGGGAGGTTATCTCCATTTCCATGACGCGGGTGGACGGCAACCTAGATGCCTATCTGGAACTGCTCAACGCAGCGCAGGAGGTGGCGACCCGGAACGACGACACCGGGGGAAGCCAGAACTCGCTGATCGACAACTTCTCCATCCCCGCCACCGGCATGTACTATATCAAGGCGCGGCGTTACTCGGGGGCGGACGGCAACCCGAACACGGCCGGCTCCTATGTGCTTGTGCTGGCAGAGCGCGCCGGCTGACCCCCGGCCGGTTAAACAAAGCTCGCTGCTGCCCGAGCCTATGGTCAACGAAGCGCGCGCGAATGCCAATGAAAAATTACCACGTCACTTTCCAAGCACAGAAAGTGCATTACTCCGTCTTCATCGCGCCGGGCGCGGTTGTCATCGGTGATGTATCGCTGGGCGCGAATGTGAGCGTCTGGTTCAATGCCGTGCTGCGCGGCGACAGCGAATCGCTAAAGATCGGCGCCGACAGCAACATCCAGGATGGTGCCATCTGCCATGCTGACCCCGATCTGCCGCTGGTCATCGGGCAAGGCGTGACCGTGGGCCATCGCGCTATCGTGCATGGAGCGCTGGTCGGCGATCACAGCTTGATCGGCATGGGCGCCATCGTGATGAACGGCGCGCGGATCGGCTCTCACTGTCTGGTCGGCGCCGGCGCGCTGGTGGCGCAGCGCAAGGTCTTTCCCGAGCACTCGCTGATTCTGGGTTCGCCGGCGCGTGCCATTCGTCCAGTGACGGATGATGAGATCGTCATGATGCGGCGTACGGCGGCGGAATATGTGGAAAAGGGGCGAGCTTTCAAGCGGAGGGCCCGTTAGCGCGCGCGGCTTTCTTCCTCGTCTTCTTCGCCTTGATAAGCGAGCAAATCATCGAGAGACATCTTGGGCACGCGATTTTCCGCCATGACCGCGCGCATTTCGGTGTTGATTTCGCCATCCTCGCCGATGTGGCGGCGGATGTTGGCACCGGTCGCTTCGGAGTATTCAAAGCGGTGCTCGGCAATGGCGACGCCATCGGCGATGACCCGCAGCGACCACTTGCCATCCAACTCCATCTGATCATGCAGCGGCATGCGGGTATTGGGCGTCAGGAAATTGCGGCCGCGCGTCAGCTTGAAGCTGTCCTCGTGGATATAAACGGGGTCGCCCACGGCATCGATAATCTCGAAGCGAATATCGCCGTTGGCTTCGGTCGGCACGCGCAACTGCACAAAGGGCTGGATGTAGTCGATATCATCGGGCAGCGACCAGGTGCGATAAATCTGCGGCTCGCCTTCTTCTTTGGTGGTCAGCAAGCCGATGTCGACGGTCAGCACCTGCACCTCGTCGGGGTCTAACCCCGCGCGGTTCACCGATTCGAGCGCGTGGCGGTAGACGCGCTGCTCAGCGCTGGCCGGCTGCTGATGGAAGATCTCGTACTCGTAATCGTCTTCCTCTTCCTCTAGCTGCTGTTCGTATTCGTAGCCATAGTCATAAGATTGGCTGCTGATGTTGCTGCTGGATCTGTCGTTGTCGAACTGACGGACCAGGAAGAGCAAACCGAGCAAGACAAGAATAACCGGGAAGCTGTTGCCCAGGAGAGCCACCGCTCCCAAAGCCAGCAGGATAAAAGCGAGAAACCAGGTGTTGCGATTATCCATGCGTTCGTCCTCTATTAGCCGCGGCCGCGCGAGCGTCCGGCGCGCCCGCTGGCGCCGGCCTGCTGGAGCAAATCCTTAAGCTGCGTCGACTGCGGCTGTTCCGCTTCGTCGACAATGACGGCATCCCGCAAGTTGCGGCGGCGATCGTCCAGCGAGGCGTCGAGTTCCTCCTCGCCAGTCAGTCGCCGGCGGCGTTCGCGCACCGATGGCGAGAGCAACAAATTGTGCATGCCGATCAGGCTGTTATCCACATACACGCGCAGATCCCAATCACCATTGCCATCGACGCTGGTATTGCCGGCCAGCGGCAGATGATGGTCGGCCAGGAGGCTGAGCTCGCCTTCGCGCAGGAAGGTCTTCATTTCGTGCACATATTGCTCTTCGCCGAGGTGGTTATAAATCTCATAACGAATCAGCGCTTGCCGCTCCGCCTCTTCCGGCGTGACGTGCAATGTGACGAAGGGGCGTACGCCGTCGTCGTCTTTGGATATGTTGCGCGTGCGGCGCATCGCCAGCCCCTCGACGCCTGTCTGCATGGCGATCAAGCCGATATCGAGCATGACGATGCCATTGCGGTTGAAGTAACCGGCGCGCGCGGCCGCCCGCTCCGAGGCTTCGCGCGCTTGCGGTGTGATGCGCCGCTGCACCGGCGCCCGATGCAGCACTTCAAGCAGGCTGGCGCGTTCGGGACCGAGCTCAATCATTGACGCGATGACGGCGACCGCCAAAGCGCCGATCAACGACAATTGCACCGCCGCTGATACCGGCGCCGCCAGCAGGGCGAACCCGATCAGCAGCGCCATCGCCACCAGCCAAGCGGTGTTGCGTCTTTTCAAGCGAATCATGATCCCTAGAGTCCCAAGGTCTCCGCGCCTTCGGGCGGCCTCGATGACCGCAAGTCACGGCTTGCCTCTATTTTAACACCACCTATACCCGTCTTAACAAGGTATAGTGGCGCCGCTGAGAAAGCGGGAAGAATCGCTTAACATATTGCGCGTGGGGGCTATCGCTTCTTCTCCTGCTCCGCGGCTTCATATTCATCCAGTGCATCAAAATCGGAAAGCTCGCCGTCATCCGCCAGACGCAGTCGGCGCGGCTCTACATTTTCCAAACTGTAGACACTGGCGCCATTACCTTCGTCCTCCTCTTCGTCATATTCGGAAACCCCGTGCGTCTCAAGCCCTTGCAGTTGCCGCGTGACTTCCTCTTGGATCCGCTCTTCCCGTTTCCGCGCGCCGCCCCCGTGCTTGTTGTAGTAATCTAGCAGATGCCCCGCCATCCCGATCCCCCAAAATAAGGTGACGAATAGCGGCCAGGGGAAGCCACCGGTGGCAAAGAGCCAAATCATCCAGACCAGGACGTTCACTCCCGCATAACTGATCAGGTGAATCAAGACGGCGTTGCGCTCGTCATATTTGGCTTCCACGCGGCGGCGGATTTCGATTTCAAGCTGTGATTGGTTCTTCCGTTTTTCCATCTTGAGCTTAGCTTTCCCCGCCTGCGGGAGCGCCGATATTGCAGCGATCAGAATAAGCGACTGCCCCAGCCGTCTTCGGCAATGGCAGCGGCATAACGACGGTCGATTTTACATCCCTCGTCAGCATATACGTCAGCGTAGCCTTTCGGTTGTGGCGCGCGCCCACTTCAGCTCGCGCCGAAACTCAAGCCGAGGTCATTGAGCCAGCGGCGGTAAGCGATCGCCGTCTTGTCGCTGCGCAGGTGAAGCTCCGCCTGCAGATCGAGGGGCAGCAGCTCGGGCCGCTGCGATTGCACGATGGGGAGGTCTTGCAGCGCGATCTCGTCCTGGAAAGCGCGCAGCGACTCATCGTTGCTGTCATCCTGCGTCATCACCATCCACATCCACATCAGCGACCTGAGCTCTTCAATCGGCGTCACCATCAGCAGGATGGCGAATTTCTCTTCCGCCTCCTTGCGAAAATAAGCGACCAGCGGGCGATGCACCTTGTAGGTGTAAGTCACCCAATTGGGAATATGACTGCCGTCGGGATTGGGTTGGAAGACGCGGATATTGGAGGCGGTGACGCCGTTTTCATCGGTGACGACATCGTATTCGGGGATCTCGGGCCGTTCCTGCGTGCCGAGGATATTCTCGTGCACGAAGGGGAAATGGGCGACATCCAGGAAGTTCTCAACCATGCGCGGGCCGGCCGCCTGAAATTCGTAAGCGCCGCAGAGGATTTTGCGATAGCTGCCATCGTCCCACTCCTCAAAGGGCGGGATGTCATGCGCCGGCTCGCCCAGGCAGACCCAAACGAAGTCGTAGGCGATGGTCGCCTGGTAGGTGAAGGCGCGCGCCTTGGCCGGCGGCCTCTGCTCGGGATGAGCCGGGATGCGCACGCATTGGCCAGCGGCATCGTAGGTCCAGCCGTGATAGGGGCATTGCAGCGTATCATCCGCCAGCACCTCGCCCATGGAAAGGCGCGTGCCACGATGGACGCAGAGGTCCTTCCATGCGCGGGGACCAGCGCCCGACTGCCAGATGACGATGTCCTCGCCCAGCAGCCGCGCGCCGACCACGTTGTTCCCCGCTTGCAGTTGGTCAACCGGCAGCACGGCGTGCCAATCGTTGAGCAGAACCGGATCCTCTATCATGGGACTCCCTCCCGGCTGATGCGCTTGGCGGATTATAGCACAGGTCACCGCCCTTCCCTTGCTGCAAGGGGGCGATTGTGTACCATAACTGCCAAGCGGAAATCGCAGCGAAAGAGGAGCAAATCATGACTCAAATGGATGGCAAATCCGCATTGGTGACCGGCGCGGCAGCCGGCATCGGGCGGGCAAGCGCGCTGGCTCTGGCGCGTGCGGGCGCAGCCGTCTGCGTTTCTGATATCGACGGCGACGGCGCGGCGGAAACAGCCCAGCGAATTCTCAACGAGGGCGGCAGCGCCATCGCCCTGACCTGCGATGTGACCAAGGCGGCCGATGTGTCAGCGATGGTCGCGGCGACGGTTGAGGCCTTCGGCCGGCTCGACGCGGCAGTCAACAACGCGGGGATCGCCGGCTCCTTTGATGATCGCCTGCACGAAGCCGCTGACGACATGTTCGAAGATGTGCTCGCCGTCAACCTTCGCGGCGTCTGGCATTGCCTGAAAGCTGAATTGGCGCAGATGCTAGCGGCCGGTGGCGGCACGATCGTCAATATCGCCTCGGTGGCGGGCTTGATCGGCGCGCCCAAAGCGGCCGCCTACACCGCCAGCAAACACGCCGTCGTCGGCCTCACCAAGTCGGCGGCGGTCGATTACGCCAAGCTCGGCATCCGCGTTAACGCCATCTGCCCGGCTTACACCGACACGGCAATGGTGCAGAGCGCGATTGAGGGCAATCCGCTGATGGCGCATATCATGGAGCGGGCGATCCCGATGGGGCGCCTGGGCCAAGTAAGCGAGATTGCCGAAGCCGTCGTTTGGCTCTGCTCGGACGCGTCCTCATTCGTGACTGGGCACGCGTTGGTGCTGGATGGCGGCTTGGTGGCGATATAATATTGCTGTCTAATTTGACGCGGTTTGTCATGCTTGTATACGGAGTTAGCGAGGAAACATGGTCACTGTTCTGTACCGGCAGCGACATGGATTCAATGTTCGCATGTTTACACGAGAGCATGATCCGGCACATGTGCATGTATTCAGAGGCGAAAAGCGTGTTTAAAGTTAACTTGAAGCCTATGCGATTTTCAGAGAACAAAGGATTTACAAGTCGAGAGTTGAAGCAAATCCGAGAATTGCTTAGCGACCACATGGCGCTGATCCTAAGCGAATGGGAACGGCTTGACCCAGAAAAACGATAATCGGGAGAACAATTCATAATGAAAGAGCCTGTTATCTACGATACGCGCAACGAGGCTTGGCGCGTACGATTCACGGAAGAACACGCTATGATTGACTTGGCCGATGGCCGCATACTTGGTGTGCCGCTAGACTTCTTTCCCCTACTCAAGGCAGCAACTGACGAGGAACGCCAAAACTATCAATTGCACGGTCTCACCATATATTGGGAAGATATCGACGATGGCATGGACTTGACTGCTCTAGTCTCGGGACTCTACATCGAGCCAAGCGAGGAGTATCTGGAAAGCCTGAAGGAAATCATCGCCCAGCGATATGCCGCCCCTACTTAACCAAGCCAACCCGCCGCATGTCGGACAGAGTCAACCGCTCCCAAGCCCTATCCGTCACCAGCGGAAATTAATGCGCGCCGTAAAGGGGTTTAGAATTAAACATTACTTATTTGTCCATGGTTACAGTACTTAATAGAAGACGCCATGGATATGATGTTATAATCTATCCTAAAGATCATAGGCCGGCGCATGTTCATGTGTTGCGAGGCGGGAACGAGGTCTTGATAAATATCAATGATTGGTCAGTTATTGACAACTATGGATTTCACAGTCGTGAACTTCGTCGCATATTGAATCTACTTAAGCAGCATGAACTGTTGTTGCGGGAAACGTGGGATCGTTATCCTGGGTCATCCAAGAGCTAGACGGGAGCGACTTGACTAATGGCTGAAATAGAGAAGACTCCGTTCATACATAGAACGCGGAATAAACCCATACGAGTTAGGTTTTCTGAAACAAATGTCATTGTTGACTTGGCTGACGGCCGCGCCGTCGCAATGCCGCTGTATTTCTTCCCGCGGTTGGAAACAGCCACCGACGCGCAGCGGCAGAATTATCAACTTCATCATGTCAGCGTCCGCTGGGAAGAACTCGACGAGGGAATTGATTTGATCGCTATGCTTACGGGCCTTTATACGGAATCCGAGCCTGTGACGGTGGCGCCAGCTGTTAGCGCCGCCACTACTTAACCAATCCAACCCGCCGCATGTCGGACAGAATCAACCGCTCCCAAGCCCTATCAGTCACCAGCGGAAAATAATGCGCGCCGCGGCGCAAACACTCGTTGCGGATTTCGTCGCGCCAGGCGGTCACCCGCTGCTGGTAGATGCCGAGCATCGTCCCATCCAGCGTCACCTCTTGCTTCACTTCCGTCTCCACGTCGATCAGGCTCAGGTCACCGGTCACCGGCGGCTGCAGCTCTTCCGGCGCCAGCACATGGACAAAAGCCACTTCATGACCACGGCTCAGCAAGGCGTGCAGCCCGTCAAGATAGCGCCCTTCGTAGGAGAACATATCGCTGATGATCAGAGTCAAACCGGGACGGCGCGCCCGCAGCGCATAATCCGCCAGCGCCGTGTCCAAGTCGGTGATGCCAGCGGCGGCGATATCCTGGATGAAGCGCAGCGCGGCGATGCCCTGCGCCCGACCGCGCGTCGGACCGAAGGTCGCGGCGCCCCCATTGCTGATCGCAGTTAGAACGAGCCGGTCATTGCTGGTCAGCGACACATAGGCCAGGCCCGCAAGGATGCGCTTGGCGTATAGCAGCTTGTGCTGGTTCGCCTCGCCCGCGGACGGGAAGTCCATGCTGGCTGAGGCATCGAGGATTAGATGGACAGCCAGGTCCTCCTCGTCTTCAAGCAGCTTGATATAAGGGCGTTCAAGGCGCGCGTAGATATTCCAGTCGAGTTGACGCAGGTCGTCGCCGGCGACATAGTTGCGGTAATCGGCGAATTCGATGCTCGAGCCACGCTTGATCGAGCGGCGATCACCTTTGATGGCGCCGGCCCGCACCTTGCGCGCGACCAGCATCAGCGGCTCCAGCCGGCGGCGGATTGATTCGGGCAGAAGCGCGGGAGCGGGGCTTTGTGCTTGCGACATCGCTAGTCTCGCTCCTCGTCATCATTATCGACTGACGATTCGACGCTGTCGTCTACGTCGCTTTCATCCACCACATCATCGTCAACAATACCCTCTTCATCAGTTTTCACATCGTCTTCGGCGTCCTCGAACTCAAACTTGAGCACGGCCACATGTCGGTCGCGGAAGAGTTCCTCTTGCTCTACGAATTCCAGTTTGTCAAACAGCTTGCGGGCGGCGAGGTTTTCCGGTTCATAACGCGCGATCACCATCTCGCTGTTTTCGAATCCGTGCACCATATCGATCAACTGATCGGCGACGGCGTAACCCAAGCCTTGCCGCTGATATTCCACATCGATGGTCAACCGCTCGATGATCCACTGCGTCGGTTGCTGCGCATGGATGAGCATGACATAACCGACGAGCGTCCCCTGCCAATCGATGCGGTAGAAGCTGACGGCCGGGTGGCGCGTCTGCATCCAGCTCAGCACAACGTTCTTGGTGAAACGCCGCTGCCTCGGCTTGACACGAATCACGTTAAGCGCCAGAAATTCGCGCAAACCCGTTATTTCGGTGAGTTTGATATCCGTCTTCGACATGCGAATTTCCCGCTTTAGCGATCCGCCAGCGCTGACAATAGGACCTCGATCGGGTGACGCACCTCGAAACCGGCGTCGCCAATTTGGGCGCGGCAGGATGTCCCCGGCGCGGAGATGATGGCAGCCGGATTCTCACGGATGGTCGGCAACAGGCGATCCTCGGCGATCTTCATACTCAGTTCGTAATGCTCATAGCCGAAGCTCCCGGCGACGCCGCAGCAGCCGGTGTTCATCTCGGCGACATCCGCCCCCGGAATCATGCGCAGGAGCCTGAGCGTATCGGCGGTGCCCCAGAGCGCCTTCTGATGGCAGTGTCCATGCAATAGTATCCGAGACCTATCCGCCTGCCAAGCGAGGGACTCGGCGCGTTCAGCCAGCTTTTCGGCGAAGAAGGCTTCGGCGCTGAGGCAGCGCCCCGCCAGCGACTGAGCCGCATCTTGAATGCCAGAGTCGACCAAAGTCAAGTAATCATCGGTGAAGGCGCTCAGGCAGCTCGGCTCAAGGAAAATATAGGGCGCAGCGGGATGCGCGCGGTACAAGCCGAGCACGTTGTCATGCGCCATCTGCTTCGCGCTGTCCAGCAGGCCCTTGCTGATGGCTGGACGTCCACAGCAGGCTTGCCCCGGCAAGCGCGCCACATTCAGGCGCAGATCAAGGCGCTCCGCCAGCTGCATGGCGGCCTGCCCCAGCTCCGGCTGGTTCCATTCGGTGAAGGTATCCACAATCAGCAGCGCGTCGGGCGCCTCATGCGCAGCATAACGCTGGGCGCTGAAGCGGCGATCGGCGTACTTCGGCAAGGGGCGCTCCCTCGGCAAACCGAGCAGACCGGCGCCCGTCACGCCCAATGGGCTGTTCATGACCAGATTGCTCAGTTTCGGCATTGCGCCCGCCAGCTTGTTGACCCGGTGGATATTGCCGAAGACGCGCGTGGCCAAGTCGATGCCGTGCCGGTCCTGCCAGGTCGCCAGAAACTCCGACTTGAGCTTGGCGACATCAACCGACGAGGGGCACTCGGCCGCGCAGGCTTTGCAGCCCAGGCAGAGATCCAACACCGATTTCAGCGCCGGATCGCCCAGGTCCTCCGGCAGAAGGCCACTGATGGCGGCGCGCAAGGCGTTGGCACGCCCTCGCGTCGAATGCGCCTCGTCCAGCGTCGCCTGATACGAGGGGCACATGGTACCGACGCCCTCCTTGCGGCAGACGCCAGCGCCATTGCACATCTCGACCGCGCCGGCAAAACCATTATCAGCCGACCAGTCGTAGCGCGTGTCAACATTGATCACTTCGTAATCGGGCGAGTAACGCAGCATATCGACGCTGTCCATCGGCGGCGAATCGATGATCTTGCCCGGGTTCATCATATTGTCGGGGTCAAATGCGCGCTTCAGCGTCCGAAAGGCGTCCAGCAGTTCGGGACCGAAGAGGTATTCGCTGAATTCGCTCCGCGCCAAGCCCTGACCATGCTCGCCCGTGATCGTGCCTTGGTACTTCTTAACCGTCTGCGCCACCGCGTCGGCGATCGCGCGATACTGATTGCGTCCCTTCAGCGTCTTCAGATTGATCAGCGGCCGAATGTGCAGGCAGCCGGCGCTGGCATGCGCGTAGATGGCGTAAGTTGTACCGTTGTCGTAGATGATCCGCTCGACATCGCGGATGTAATCGGCCAGATTTTCGACCGGCACGGCGCTATCTTCAATGAATGAAACCGGCTTGGCTTCGCTGCGTTCGCTCATCATCAAGCCCAGTCCGGCTTTGCGCACGGTCCAGACATCGTCTTGCTGCGCCGGCGTCTCGGCGATAGTCACCGTGCCATGGAAGCCCAGCCGAGCCAGATGCGCCTTCAAGTCCTTGATTTTGGCGCCCAGCTCGCGCTCCGTCCCGACGAACTCGACCACAAGAATCGACTCGGGATCGCCATCGACGAAGGTCAAGCGGTCGCGATAACCGGCGGCGGCGCGCGTCTTGTCCAGCAGGAATTTGTCCATTAGTTCGATGGCGGCCGGTTCCAACTCGAGGATGCGCGGCGTCGCCTCGAGCGAAGCACGCAGCGTGTCAAAATGCACCAGCGCCAGCCTCGTGTTCTCAATCTTCGGCCGGTCGACCAGGCGCAGCTCGGCGCGCACGACCGTCGCCAGCGTGCCCTCCGAGCCGCACAGCAGCCAATTCAAATCCACAGCATCGGGATCGATCTTGTCCAGGGCATAACCAGCGACCGTGCGCCAGGTCCGTGGGTAGCGCGCGCTGATCAAGGGCGCGCGTTCCGCTACAAGGTCACTGACAGTTGAACGGATGCGATTGAGATCGGCCGTCGATGCATCCAGCCAAACGAGATCGCCGCCCGCTGTCACCACTTGCAGGCGCGCGACATGATCAGCCGTCATGCCATAGCGGATGCTGTGAGCGCCGGTCGCGTTATTGCCGATGACGCCACCGATAGCGGCGCGCTCGGCGCTGGCGGGGTCGGGGCCGAACATCAAATCCAGCCCGGCCAGTTGGGTGTTGAGCGCCCCGAGGATCATGCCCGGCTCGACATCGACACTGCGCGCCTCGGCATTGACGCCCCGAACGCGGCGCATGTGGCGGGTGAAATCCATGATGACCGCTTCACCGACCGCCTGCCCGGCGAGGGCGCTGCCACCTCCGCGCGGCAAAACCGGCGCCCCGTACTTGCACGCGATTTCATGCACAGCGACAACATCATCGGCAGCGCGCGGGAAGGTGACAGCCAGCGGCATGACCTGGTAATTGCTGGCGTCGGTGCTGTAGAGCACGCGCGTCATGCGGTCGGCGGTCGCCTGATCATGTCCGATGGCGCTGCGCAGGTCGTGCAGCATGTCGTCAATTTGCATGGACGAGCCTTTGTGGCGCATTCAATAGAACGCGGTAGATTGTAACTGTTTTGTGGCGGGAATCACACAGAGCGAGAAAACCCATCAAACCACATTTAATGTAGGGGCGACTTAGCAGGTCGCCCGCCGAAAAACAAGAGAATGTAAGGGGGGTACTTGGGCCGCCCACCAACAAGGCAATTGGATGCGAGCGGCACAAGTATTGCCCCTAGGACATTCGTCAATATAGAGACTCGGAGAAAACTCGGTGTACTCGGCGATCAATCTACGCGGCTCAAATCCACCTTCAGCGCCCGCAGCTGGGCGACGCAGGCGCGCACCGCATCTTCGGATGCCGGTGGCCAGGGCGGACGCGCGCCACCGACCGACAAGCCGCGCTCGGTCATGATGCCCTTGACCAGGGGCAGCCAGCCACCGCCCTGCACCACGGCGCTCACCACGTGCTGCTGTTTCTGCAGTCGCCGCGCCCGCGCCAGATCGCCGGCGAAGAAGGCGTCGTAGATGCCGACGATAATCTCCGGAATATAGTTGAGGCTGCCGGACACGGTGGCGTCCAGCCCCAGCGACAAGCCAGCCAGGATCAAACCGTCGGGACCGATGCAGGTATTGAAGCAGCCATCCTTCAAGTGATTTGTGGCGAACATGGTAGTCAGGTCGCCGCTGCTGTCTTTGAGCCCGACGCAATTTTCGTAGCGCCGCGCCAGCCGCGTCACCAGCGCCGCCGACAAGCTGTTGTTGGCGAACTTCGGCAGATTGTAGAGATAAACGGGAAAATCCGGGACCGCTTCCAGAATCTCGCGGTAGTGTTCTTCCAGCGCCTCTTCGCTGTATTGGAAATACCAGGGCGTGATGACCGAGGCGGCGGTCGCGCCAATGGAGCGGGCATGGCGGGTCAAGTCAATGGTTTCGCGCGTCGTGATGGCGCCGGTGTGCACGATGACGGGCAGGCGTCCGGCGACCGCTCCGACCGTGGCGGCGGCGATGGCTTTGCGCTCGTCAATGGTGAAGAGCGGACCCTCGCCCGTGCTGCCGAGCGGGTAGATGCCGGCGACGCCCCGCTCGATGAGCCAGTCGACAAGCGGCGCAATGGCGGACGGGTTGATGTCGCCGTTTGCTTTGAGTGGCGTCACTGTCGGGCAGATGACGCCGTGGATGGGCTGGTGGGTCATGGGACGGGTCCTGGCTAATGTTCAAGTTGGACGGTCAGCTTGTATACATAGCAATTTGCAAGCATCGGCTGACTAGGTCATTTTATCATTTATATTTGGAATTCAAATGTAACCATATCGAGATGCGCACGCCAGATCTTGACTCATGGATCGATATCCTTCGCATTACTACCTGTCCGGCTTCTTGGAGCTAAACGCGGGAATCTTTTGCATATAGTGGCGCTTCCGTTATAATAGCCATCCAGTTCAGAAGCTCTCCTTTTGCATTTGCCGAGTGTGATGTAGGTTGACCTAAATCCTGCCCGGTTTCGTTTGAATTTGAGCTTCGGGACGCATCGCACTTTCGGACTTAGGGGAAAGGATAAACGAAAGACCTGGTGTGATATAAGATCAAACAATGAAACTCATTAGAGCTAAGGAGACACTGAAATGTCAATAAGATCCGCGATGTTTCAATTGATCGTGCTATTGTGCAGCTTTCTGCTTTTGATTGGCGGGACCACCGCTCAGGAACCGATTACACTGCAATTCTTTTATCCAGTCGGCGTCGCCGGTCCGCTGGCACAAGCGATTGACAGTTACGTTGCCGAATTCAACGCGACTCACGATCATATTCAGGTTGAACCCGTCTTCACCGGCGGTTATGCCGAAAACATGGCTCGCGCCACAGCCGCGATTTTATCGGGGCAACCACCGGATGTTGCAATCCTGCTTGGCATCGACATCTATACCCTGATCCAACTGGAGGGCATCATCCCGCTGGACGACTATATCGCCTCCGAAGATGGACTGGACATTGATGATTTCTTTGATGCCTTTATGGCCAACAACATCGCCGATGACCAAGTCTGGAGCATTCCCTGGCAGCGCTCAACGCCGATTCTGTATTACAACAAGGATGCCTTCGCCGAGGTCGGCTTAGACCCGGACACGCCACCGGCCACCTGGGAAGAACTGGTCGAATTCGGCAAACAGCTTGTCGTGCGCGATGGCGACAATGTGACGCGCTGGGGCGTTGAAGTGCCAACGTCGTTCTGGATCTTCGCCAACTTTGCCATACAGGCGGGGCGGCATATCGGCTCGCTGGGGGACGATCCCTGCGCCGTGCACTTGGACACGCCCGAGGCGATTGAGGCGCTGGCATTCCTGCGCAGGCTGCAGGAGGAGGGCGTCATGCCGGACGGCGCCAACGCCTGGGGCACAGCGCCAGCCGACTTCATTGCCGGCGCTTCAGCGATGATCTATCACTCAACCGGCAGCCTCAGCACGCTCTTGGCAAACTCGCCATTTGAGGTTGGCACGGCCTTTATGCCCGCCGGCGAGGCCGGTTATGGCGCCAACGTCGGTGGCGGCAACTATTACATCATGAAAGACATCGCGCCGGAGCGTCAAGACGCCGCCTGGGAATTCATCCGCTGGATGGTGCGCCCAGAACAAATCGGCCAGTGGGGCATCGATAGCGGCTATGTCGCGCCACGCAACGCGGCATGGGAAGTCGACCCCTTGATGAGCTATGCCGCGGACGTGCCGCAGGCCTCTACCGCCCGCTTCCAGCTCGAATACGCGGTCAAGGAGTTCCCGGCAACATACGGCGGCCAGGAAATCCAGGTCATAACCACCCAAGCGATTGAAGCGGTTAACACCGGCGAACAGTCGCCAGAAGACGCGTTGGCTGTGGCTCAGGAGCGCGCCGACGAAGTGTTGATCCAGAACGGTTGTGAACTATAAGCGCAACCGTTGAATCGAATGCGTAATCAGTTGTACGCGCCGAAAGGGCAAGGCGATGCAGGTATGAGTTCGGCTCGTTCCCGAGCCTTGCCCTCCATGTTACGCTCAAGCGGCGCCGTCGCCTATCTATTCCTCCTGCCGTCGCTGGTCTTCCTGGCTGTATTCACGCTTTGGCCCATCGTGTCCGTGATCTGGGGCAGCTTTCACGCGCGGCGTGGACGCAGCCAAATCTTCGTCGGTTTGGACAATTTTGAACGGATCTTCAGCGACCCTTTCAGCCAGCAAGTTATACTGAACACAATAGGTTACGTCACTATTAGCCTGCTAATGTCCGTATTCGGCGGGCTGCTTCTGGCGATCCTCATGAACCAGGGACTGCGAAATATCGGCTTCTTTCGCTTCCCGTTCCTGGCGACAATCGCCCTGCCGATGGTCAGCGTCGCTTCAATCTGGCTGTTTATGTACAGTCCGCGCGTGGGTTTGTTAAACGATATCCTTAGCGGCTTGGGCTTGCCGCGCTCCAATTGGTTAAGCGACCCCAAGCTGGCGCTACCGGGCTTGTTTGTGGTTTATTTGTGGAAGCAGCTAGGTTACTTCGCCCTGTTTTATCTGGCAGCGCTGCAGTCACTGCCCATGGATGTGCTCGAAGCGGCCACATTGGACGGCGTCACATTCTGGCAAAAGCTGCGATTTATTATCTGGCCCCTTGTGTCTCCAACGACCTATTTTGTATCCACCATTGGCGTACTCAGCTCACTGCAACAGGTCGATCATGTATTTGTGCTGACGCAGGGCGGACCTAACAACGCCACAAGTCTGGCTCTCTATTATGTATACGAACAAGGCTTCAAGTGGTTCAAGACGGGGATAGCCTCGGCGATGACGGTCGTCTTGCTGGCGGTACTACTGACGATGGCCATTCTGCAATTTGTCTATCTGGAGCGTCGTGTTCATTATCAATGAGTAAAGCGGTGAGATTGATCTTGCAATGACCGCGCAAGAGAAACCTTGGCATAAAATCCTGCCCATTCTGGCTTTGTGCTTTTTCGGTATTGTCTGGATGGTGCCGTTGATTTGGACGATGCTCGCGGCATTTGTACCGACCACTGAGTTGTTAAACGGGTCTCCAATCGTTTGGCTGCAAAGTCTTCATTTTGGGGCATTTGAGGAAGCCTGGCAAGTAGCGCCATTTCCGCGCTTCTATCTTAATACGATCATCTGGGTATTCGGGCTGCTGGCGATCCAGCTTGTCACCATATCATTAGCCGGCTTCGCCCTGGCGCGTCTCGATTTCCGCGGCAAAGACCAAATCTTCTTCCTGTTCCTCACCCAACTGATGGTGCCCGCCACGGTGCTCATCCTGCCCAATTACCAGACCCTGGTCACGCTGGGCTGGCTTGATTCTTATCAAGGCATGATGGCGCCGTACATTGCCTCGGCATTTGGCACATTCCTCATGCGACAAGCCTTCAAACAGGTGCCGAAGGAACTTGAAGAAGCCGCGCGGAGCGATGGCGCCAACTGGTTGCAGGTCTTGTGGCATGTTTTCCTGCCGGTCACCCGCGCCCCGCTGCTTGCCTTCAGCATCGTCTCGATTACTTACCACTGGAACGAGTTTCTGTGGCCTCTGCTGATCACCAGCAGCGTTGAGGTGCGTCCCCTGACGGTCGGTCTCGCCTTGCTCGTGCAGTCCTCAGAAATTGGCGCGCAGTGGGATCAGCTATCCGCGGGCACCTTGATCGTCGCCGTGCCCATCCTCATTCTCATCGCGCTGGTACAGAAGCAGTTCACCAACAGCTTCCTCAGTTCGGGGATTAAGTAGGCTGAATCACGTCTGCGATTGGTGGAGGCTCGGCGTCACTGTCGGGCAGATGACGCCGTGGACGGGCTGGTGGGTCATGGGGCTGTAGACTGGCTTTGGGCGCGCTCGCCGCTTTCCGGCTCTGTGGCAAGTTCTGGTATCGGAGGTTCTACGCCACGGCGTGGCGGATAGATGCCCATTCGACCCTCGATATTGGCGAGTCGCTCGCGCACATCAATGAGATGCAACAGGATTTCTTTGTGCCCTTGCTCGGAAGCAAGTCTGACCTCACCTGTTTTTGTGTCTATCTCCTCGCGCAGTTCGTTGGTATTTGTGTTCATCTCCTGCCGCAG
>JAAXID010000025.1:0-12365 GCA_012270545.1 Anaerolineae bacterium
AAGGTGCGGGTGATCGCGCCGGAAGTTGGCGGCGGCTTCGGCAGCAAGATCCCTTGCTACCCGGACGAGGCGCTGGTCAGTTGGGCGGCGATCACGCTCGGTGTGCCGGTCAAGTGGACGGAGACGCGCAGCGAGAATTATCTGATCACGATTCACGGGCGTGACCACGTGCAGCATGTCGAAATGGCGGCCAGCAACGATGGCACGCTGCTCGGCGTGCGGGCGACCGTTTACGCCGGCATGGGCGGTTATCTGTCGACAGCGGCGCCCGGCATCCCGACGATTCTGCACGGCTTGCTCTACGTCGGTCCTTACACGATGGGTAGCGTATTCTGCGAATCCATCGGCGTGATGACCAATGGCACGCCGACCGACGCCTACCGTGGCGCCGGACGCCCGGAAGCGACCTTCCTGCTCGAGCGCATGGTCGACAATGTCGCGCGCGAGATCGGCCTGGACCCCGTTGAGCTGCGGCGCAAGAACCTGATCCCGGCCTTTGAAGATGGCTACGAAGTCGCGACTACGCTGATTTATGACAGCGGCGATTACCCGGCCGCTTTCGAGAAGGCGCTGGACATGGCCGGCTACGGCGACTTCCGCGCGCAGCAGGCGGCCGCTCGCGCCGAGGGACGTTATCTAGGCATCGGCGTGACCGCGTATACCGAGATGTGCGGCTTGGGTCCGAGCCAGGTCGCGGGGGCGGTCGGCTTCCAGGGTGGTTTGTGGGAGAGCGCCACCGTGCGCGTCACACCGACGGGCAAGGTGCAAGCTCTGATCGGCGCTTCGCCGCACGGGCAAGGCTCGGAGACGACGCTGGCGCAGATCATCGCCGAAGAGCTCGGCTTCCCGGTCGATGACATCGAAGTCCTCCATGGCGACACCACCGAGACGCCGATGGGCTGGGGCACCTATGGCAGCCGCACCACACCGGTGACCGGCGCCGCCCTGGCGAAAGCCTCGCAGAAACTCAAGGAAAAGGCGCGTGTCTTGGCGGCGCATCTGATGGAAGCGAATGTCGATGACATTGAATACGCCGATGGCAGCTTCTCGGTCAGAGGCTCGCCCGACCAAGCGCAGAGCATCCAGGACGTAGCCTTGATGGCGCATCTCGCCTGGAATATGCCCGAGGGCATGGATCCCGGTTTCGAGGAGTCGCAGTTCTATGATCCGCCCAACTTCGTATATCCCTTCGGTACGCATATCGCCATCGTCGAAGTTGACGCCGAGACCGGTGTGATCGACTTGCAGCGCTACATTGCGGTTGACGATTGCGGCCCGCAGATTAACCCGGAAATCGTCGCCGGTCAGATCCACGGCGGCGTCGTGCAGGGAGCTGCGCAGGCGCTTTGCGAAGGCGTGATCTATGATGAAAACGGCCAGTTGCTGACGGGCACGATGCAGGACTACTGCATGCCGAAGGCGGATATGTTCCCGAACTTCGAGCTGGGGGAGACGGTGACGCCTTCGCCGCATCATCCGGTTGGCGTCAAGGGCGTCGGCGAGACCGGCACGATCGCCAGTACGCCGACGGTATACAACGCCGTGCTGGATGCGCTGGTGCCGCTGGGTGTTACGCAAATTGACATGCCGCTCACATCAGCCAAAGTGTGGAGCGCGATACAGGACGCAAACGGAGGAGGAAGCTAGACTATGTGGCCTAACAAATTTGATTACGTGCGGGCGGGATCGGTTGACGAAGCGCTGTCTTCGATCGCCGACGGCGGCAAGTTTCTGGCGGGCGGGCATAGTCTGCTGCCGGTGATGAAGCTGCGGCTGGATGCGCCCGAGCAATTGGTCGATATCGGACGGATTACGGAATTGCAGGGCATTTCGGCGAATGGCGGCTTGACGATCGGCGGCGCCGCGACCCACGACGCGATCGCCTCATCGGCCGATGTGCAGGCCATGTGCGGCGCCCTGGCGAGCGCTTGTGGCCAAGTGGGCGACCAGGGGGTGCGCAATTTCGGCACGCTTGGCGGCAATATCGCCCATGCCGATCCCGCTTCCGACCCGCCGACTGTGCTGATGGCGGTGGGCGCGAGCGTCAATATTCAAGGCGCGGGTGGCAGCCGTTCCGTGGGCGCAGAAGATTTCTTCGTCGATCTCTTCGAAACCGCGCTTGACGATGGCGAGTTGATTACCAGCGTCAGCGTACCGGATCTCAGCGACCATCAGTCGGCCTACGTCAAGTTCCCGCATCCGGCCTCGCGCTACGCCATTGTTGGCGTCTGCGTCGCCTTGAAGATGAACGGCGCGGTCTGTGATCATGCCCACGTGGCTGTGGGCGGCGCGACTGTGAAGGCCGTTCGCTGCAGTAGCGCGGAAGCGGCGCTGGCCGGGACGACGGTCGATGACGCGGCGGTCAACGCGGCGGCGGAGGCGGTCAAATCTGATATCGCCGACTGGCTGGCGGGCGATATCGCTTATCCGGAGAGCTACCGTCAGCAGATGGCGGGTGTTTTCTTGAAACGCGCGGTCGCCGCGGCGCGCGGATAAGCGGCCAATTCAATTTGGAAACGTAGGGGCGATCCAACAGATCGCCCGAAACACACGTTATAGCGAGAGGCGCGCCTTCTGGTTCGCCTCTTTTCCTTTGGCTAGGTTCTCTTCTATAATTCGCCGCCAAGGGATATAGGCATTGGGGGCATAATGAACGCGGAAATCAAGCGCTTTTGGGATCTGAACCGCATGTATGCGCCGCTGCGCGATGAGCTGATGGCGAGCTTGAGCGATGCTGATCTCGCCTTCAGTCCCGGTGGCGACAATCCCACCTTGGGCGAGCTCTGCCGTGAACTCGGCGAAACGCAATACGCTTACGTGCAATCCTTCAAGACTTTCAGGATCGACTTCAATTATCGTACAGACGACGATGCCTATCTGGGCAGCGTCGCCAAACTTACGGCATGGTATCAGGAGCTTGACAAAGAGCTCGAAGCGGTGTTGGAGACGCTCACCGATGACGATGTCGCGAACAAGGAGATGGACCGCGACGGCTACCAGGTGCCGGTGCACATCAGCCTCGACATCCTCCGCGAAGCGCTGCTGATCTTCTACGGCAAGGTCAGCGTCTACCTCAAGGCGATGGGGGTAGAGCGGACGGAGATGTGGCGGGACTGGATCGCTTAGGTCGCTTAGGTCGCGAAAGTCGCGTAGACACTGACCGCCGACACATAGCTCCGATTTGCTTAGAGACATACCTCCATTCGTGTAGACATCAATACGCCCTGCGAATCCTCAGCCGATTAAGCTAGAATACAGGCTCATTTGGCTTGGGATTCCCGGCGAAACGGGAACGAGAAGGATTGAATGTACAACTCGGTTGACGAATTGCAGGTGGCGCTAAACGAGCAAGATTATATCGCCGAGCGTGGGCTCTCCGTCGCGATTTATCTGGCCTTGAAAACGGGCAAGCCCTTGTTTCTTGAAGGCGATGCCGGCGTCGGCAAGACGGAAATTGCAAAAGTGCTTTCGACAGCGCTGTCCACCGAATTGATCCGCATGCAATGCTATGAGGGACTGGATGTCAATACCGCCGTATACGAATGGAACTATGCTGGACAGATCCTGCACTTGCGCCTGATGGAAAATGAAGGCTTGGCGCGCGAGGCGATGGAGAGCGAGCTCTTCTCCGAGCGCTTCCTGCTCAAACGTCCCCTGCTGCAAGCGATCGAACAGAGCCGCGCTGGGCAAGCGCCCGTGCTGCTGATAGACGAGCTGGACCGCTCCGACGAGGAGTTTGAAGCCTTCTTGTTGGAGCTGCTTTCCGATTTTCAGATTTCGATCCCGGAGTTGGGCACGGTGACGGCGACCGTTCCGCCTGTAGTGGTGGTGACATCGAATCGCACGCGCGAGATTCACGACGCGCTAAAGCGGCGCTGTCTTTATTACTGGATCGATTATCCCCATTTCCACAAGGAGTTGCAGATTGTCGAGCGCAAGGCGCCGGATGTGCCGCGGATGCTGGCGCGGCAGATCACCGCCTTCATTCAGGACATGCGCTCGCTGGAGCTTTTCAAGCGGCCCGGCATCGCCGAGACGCTGGATTGGACCGCCGCCCTGATCGCGCTCGATCAGAACGAGCTTTCGCTTGAGACGGTGCAAGACACGCTGGGCGTGATCCTCAAATATCAAGACGATGTCGAGATGCTCGATCCGACGACGATTCAGAACATGATCGACCGCGCCAAAGTCGAGGCGCAGCGAGCTTAAGCATGTCAGAAAACGGACCGATCAAGGGCGTCTATCTGGGACCGGCCGCTGCGCCTTATGCTTATCACGGCGGCAAGCTGACGCACAACCTCATTCTCTTCGGGCGCGTTTGCCGCGCGCTGGGTATGAATGTGACGCCGAACCGCATGATGGAAGTCGGGCGAGCGCTGGCGCATATTCAGCTGGGCCGCAAGCAGGATTTCTACTACACGCTGCGCAGTCATTTGGTGAACCACCCAAAGGAATTCGCTTATTTCGATGAAGCCTTCGATATATTTTGGCGGCGGCCGGCGGAGGGCTTCACGACTTTGAATCTGCAATCGCTGGGCGAAGAGCGGCGCAAAAAGAAGACGCAGTTTCTGCCGCCGTTGGATGCCAGCCCGAGCGAGAACGGCGCTAATGCCAAAGAGCTTGATTCGAGCATGATCGCGCTGGTGCCGACCTATAGCCGGCAGGAGCGCTTGCGGCACAAGGACTTCGCCGAGATGACGGCTGCTGAGCTGGAAATGGCGAAGCGCGTGATCGCAAAGATGCCGGATTCGCTGGGCATGCGCCGGACGCGCCGCTTCGAAAATGGCAAAGGGCGGCAGGTCAATATGCGCCGCTTGATGAAAGACATGATCCGCAAGCGCGGCGATGTCACGCAGCTGCCGACGCATCGGCGCAAAGAGAAGCCGCGTCCGGTCGTGCTGCTCTGCGATATCAGCGGCAGCATGGAACGCTATACCCGTGTGCTGCTGCACTTCATGCACACGCTGGCGGGCTCGCTGTATCAAGTCGAATCCTTCGTCTACAGCACCGACATCACGCGAATCACGCGGCAGATTCGGCAGAAGAATGTCGATGACGCGCTGGAAGATATTGGTGGGACGGTGCTGCAGTGGGGCGGCGGCACGATGACGGGCGAATGCCTGCACCGCTTCAATTGGACCTGGTCGCGGCGCGTGCTGGGTCGGGGCGCGGTCCTGATGCTGATCACCGATGGCTGGGATCGCGGCGATATTCCACTCCTGCACCGCGAGATGGCGCGTTTGCAGCTTTCTTGTCGGCGCTTGATCTGGCTGAATCCGCTGCTGGATGTACCGGAATACGAACCCTTGACGCGAGGCGCGCAGGCGCTGCTGCCTTATGTGCATGACTTCCTGCCAATAACCAACCTGGCGAATTTGGAAGTGATCGTGAAGGCGCTGGGCAACTTGGCGGGCGCGCCGAGCGCGGAAGTCTACCGCCAGCGCTACCTGGCATAAGGATAAGGCTGATGCTGGATATTTTGGAAACTGTGAATCGCTGGTTGGCGGAAGAACGCGACGTGGCGCTGGCCACAGTGGTCAAGACCTGGGGTTCGGCGCCGCGCCGCGAAGGCTCGAAGATGGGTGTGACGGCGGAAACAGCGATGATCGGCTCGGTGAGCGGTGGCTGCGTGGAAGGCGCTGTGGTCGAGGAAGCGATCGCTGGATTACGCGACGGCAAGCCGCGCCTCTTAAAATTCGGCGTCGCCGACGACATAGCTTGGGAGGTCGGCTTGACCTGCGGCGGCAGTATCGAGGTTTTCGTAGAGCCGCTCGATTCTCTCTGGTGGGACGCGCTGGCAGAGCTGGCGCAAGATGACCGTTTCGGCGTGACGGTTACGATCATGGAAGGCGAGCACATCGGCGAGAAGGTCTTGCTCGATAGCGCCGGTGACGTCTTGTATCGGGGGCCCAATCTCAATGATGACCTGCTCTCGGCGCTGAAAGCGGTTGTGGCGGGCTGCAGTAAGAGTGGCATCACGACGATGGGCGAAACGCGCGTCATGGTTGACTTGCAAGTTGAGAGGCCGCACCTGATTCTCATCGGTGGCGTACATGTGTCGATTCCGCTGCAGGCGATGGCGACGCAAGTCGGCTTCCGCGTGTCGATTGTCGATCCGCGCGCGGCTTTCGCCTCCGAGGAGCGCTTTCCGCAAGTGGCGAATATCTCACACAGTTATCCCGACAAGGCGTTGCCACAGCTTGGGCTGGACCGCAGCACGTATCTCGCCGTCTTGACGCACGACCCGAAGATAGATGACAAGGCGCTGATTACGGCGTTGCCGGCCAAGATCCCTTATGTCGGCGTCTTGAGCAGCGGACGCACCCATCGTCAGCGAGTGGCGCGGCTGAAGGAAGCCGGCTTGAGCGACGAGCTGATCGCTCAGATACGCACGCCCATCGGCATTGATATCGGCGCGAGCACGCCGGAAGAGATCGCCGTCTGCATCCTGGCGGAGATCATCGCCGTGCGCAACGGGGTTAGAAATGAAGTTCGGTGAGGTGTCGATCGACGAGTCGCTCGGCGCGATTCTGGCGCACAAACTCTACGATAAAGCCGGCAAACTAATCCTGAATAAAGGGCACCGTCTAGTCGAGTCGGACTTGGCTGCGCTGCGTCAGTTGGGGCTTGAGCGCGTCACGGTCACGCAATTGAGTGCCGCTGACTTGCACGAAGATGCCGCTGCCGAACGGATAGGCGCGGCAGTGGCGGGCGCAAAACTGCGCATGCGCACCCCTGGCGTTGGCAGGGCGAATCTCACGGCTGCTGAGCACGGCATCCTGCATGTCAATGTGCCTCGACTTGAACTGATCAACAATATCTACGATGGCATTACCATCGCGACCTTGCGCGAATTCAGTTTGGTTGATGTCGGCGAAATGGTGGCGCTGGTAAAGATCGTGCCCTTTGGCGTGCCGGCGGCGCGCGTGGTGGATGTGGAGCGCATCGCCCAGTCGAGCGGAGCGGTCTTACAGATACGGCCGCTGGAAAAGAAACGCGTGGCGCTGATCGTCTCCGGTTCAGAGTCGACGCGAACGCGACTGATGAAGAGCTTCTATGAGCCGGTGCGCAGGCGGGTCGTGGGCTGGGGCAGCCAACTGCTGGAGCCGGCCTTTGCCCGGCACAATGCCAAATCGATCGCCGATGCGATTCGGGCGCAGTCTGAGGCTGACCTGATCCTGGTGGCGGGCATCTCTGCCATCATCGACCGGGAAGATGTCGTACCATCCGCGCTTGTGCTGGCGGGCGGCAGCATCACCCTGCACGGCGTACCGGTCGATCCAGGGACGCTATTGATGATGGGTTACTTGGGCGATGTGCCGGTGGTCGGCGCGCCGGGTTGCATCAAGTCGCCGAAGACCAACATCATCGATTGGATCCTGCCGCGCTTGCTCAGCGGCGAACGCCTGACCCGCGCCAACCTCGTCTCCATGGGGCACGGCGGCTTGCTGAAAGACATCGCCGAACGTCCGATGCCGCGCAGCATGACGGATGGTTAGCGGCGCTTTGGTTAATCGCCCACGCTTCGGCGCGATCATCCTGGCGGCGGGTTTGTCGACCCGAATGGGGACGCGTGGACACCGCCCCGGCGTTGAGAACAAAGTGCTGCTGCCTTGGCGCGATGGCACCCCGATCGTGCGGCATGTCGCATCCAAGTTCGCGGGGGCTGCGCTCGGTCCCGTCCTCGTCGTCAGCGGGCGTGACGCCGCTCAAGTCCACAGCGCCGTGGCTGACCTGGACCTGACCTGCGTTCACAATCCTGATTTTGCTACAGGCGAGATCTTATCGTCGGTGAAGGTTGGGCTGCGCGCGCTGCCCGCCGGGTTGGTCGCCAGCTTTATTCAGCCGGCTGATATGCCTTGTGTGCCGGCAGAAGTGATCGGTCAGTTGGCGGCGGCGCATGAATCCGGTTGGAACGTCGCGCCGCAATTCGGCGGCAGGCGCGGGCATCCGGTGCTGCTGGATCGGGCATATTGGCGAGCGATGTTGGACTTGCCGGCCGCTGCGAAGCCACGCGCTGTGATTGAGGCCGCGCCTGAGCGGCTGCGTCTGGTGGATGTCGCTGATGAAGGCGTGCTGCTGGATATAGATACGCGTGAGGCTTATGAGCGGGTGATGGGAATGGCATCAAGGGATTAAACGAACTGTGGGCAGCGTTAAGTCAGGCCCAATGCCGTCTCTCTGCGCAGTATCTCCCCGCGACCAATCTCGCTCAGCCTCTCATTCATCCGCCCCTTCAGTGCCGACCACAGCGCCATAATCGTCAGCTCGCGCGCGGCGATAATCAGCAGCAGCGCAAAAGCCTCGACCGCCATCAGCGCCAGCGGATGCGGCTCGAAGACGAGCCAACGAAAGGGAAAATAGAGTAGCCCGGCGCCCACAAACGGCAGTGAATTGAGCAGCAGGTAAGCGACCAGACCGACCAGTATCGCGTCGCGTTTCGCCCAATCCAAGCTGCTGGCGAGCAGGCCGATGATGTGACTGGCCACGAAGGTCTGCGTCAGATTCGTGAAGTATACAGCCATGATCAACAGTGGCAGCACGAGCAGGCGAATTTGCTCTATGCTGAAACTGGCAGCATCGGAGAGAGCGAAGAGAAGCGTGAACAGGGTCAAGCCGGCGAGCGCCGCCAGACCGAACCGCAAAGAAGCGCGCGTGCCCCAACGCAAGGGCGGGAAGTATCCCCCGCGATGAACAATGCCAGTGGCGAACAACCAGCTGGCTTTGAGTTTGCCTTGGGTCGAGGCGCAGATCAGATCATAGGTGTATTGATTTTTCTCGCGGTAGATGCCGCTGATTATTTCGCCGGTGGAAAACGCGCCGACCAGCCAAACGACGGCGGGCAGCAAGATAGGCGCCGCGACAATTAAGGTAATCATGCTGATTGGCAGGACGAGCACCAGCGCCAGCATCTGTGGCGCCATTATTATCGTCAGAGCCATCGTTAACGCCGCGACCAGCCAGAGCAGCCAGGGCCTCCCCAAGCGCGGCATAGATCGGACGGCCGGCTTCTGAATTTGGCTGACCCGCCGGAATATGGGATCGTGGATATCGGCTTCGGCGATCGTTCGCCAAAGGCGCAGAGACAACATACACTAAGGACTCCGCAAAAGCGACGCCATTATAGATATCTTATCGGAAGTTGGCTCTGTGTCCAACAGCTGGAGAAGCGACGCGCCAGGCTGCGTCAGGGCCTGTAGGTCTCTTCGGGCTGGGCATGATGCAGCAGCACATCGATCGTCAACGCAAGTGCCGCGCTCGTCACCGCGCCCCGGATAGCTGCTTCAGTGACCGATGCGACATCAATGATGCCGGCCTCCAGCACATCGACGATAGCGCCGTTGCGGGCATCAACACCGTATCCGCGCGGCTGGTCTTGCAGCTCGGCGAGCTTGGCAGAGTCGAAGCCGGCGTTGTGGCAAATCGTCTTTATCGGCTCCGCCAATGCCCGTAGCAGAATGCGCTGGGCAGCGCGCGCATCACTGTCAGCGGAGGGGTCTGACGCTCGTTCCAGCGCAGTGCGGCAAGCCAGCAGGGCGACGCCACCGCCGGGCATCACGCCGTCACGCAAGGCGCGGCGCAGCGATTTCGCCGTCTCTTTCGCGCTGGCGATGCGGCTGTCCATCCGCGTCGGCACAGCATCGCCGATGCGCAGAATAGCCGCTCCGCCCAGGATCTTGCCGATGCGCTCGCGCAGGAAGGCTTCCGTGTCCTTATCTGTAGCGTATTCGACAAGCTCCAGAAGATCCGCCAGATGCTCGGTGAGCTCACCCTGATCTTCACGCTCCGACACCATGCCGAACATCGTCCGCTCGACCCAAACCTGCTTCGCCTGCCCGAAGTAAGTGACCTGTCTTGAATCGCTCCTCGATGCATCGGAGCTTCCCCCCAATGCTGGTGGCATGTGCCTGCGCTGCCTGGGGGGACTGAGGGAGGTAGAAAGCGTATCGCCGGCCGCCTTGAATAGCGGGATCGCGCCCGTGATCACCGCCATGTCGCTCAAATGCGCGCGCCGCTGTTCATCAGTGCCCCCCGGCGTCTTGACAGCCACAATACGGAACTCTTCCGGCTTCTTGTTGGCAAGGATGAAGTTGATGACGGATTCGGAGAACTTCTCGCCGACCAGCAGCAGGGACTTGGCGCCCGCCCGCATCAGCATGTTGATCAGCGGCAGTACGTCTTCCGCATTCTCAATGTCGAGATCGCTGAGCAGGATGGCGGCGTCGTTCATGACGATGCGGTCGGGTTCTACCCCGCCGCGCAGCATCGCCCGCGAGACCGCGCCCCGCTTCCAATACATGCCCTTCATGTAGTCGCGCTCAATGGCGCGCGTATGCCCGCGCCGCACATCCAGTTGCCCATGCTCGCCGATGAAATCGAAGATTTCGCCCAGCTTCTCCGCCAGTTCGCGATCGTGGCAAATGCACTCGGCCAACTGCGCCAATTGCTCCACCCCCGATATCGGCTTCTTCATTTCGGCGAGCGAACCCAGGACGACATCTAGGCACCCCCCGAGTCTTTGTCGAAGCCGCATGGCATTCCCGCCGGCGGCGATATACTTCAACCCGTCGTTGTATATCGACTGGAAGATGACGGCGGCGGTCGCCGTGCCATCGCCACAATCTTCGTAGAGCTGCCAGAGCATCTGCCGCAGCAGCATGGCGCCCATATCGGCATCGCGGTCGGGCAAGTCGCTGATGCGCCGCGCGATCAAGCCGCCTTTGTCGAGCAGTTCGGGCGCTTTGTTGTCCAGCGCCTGGCTGACCGCGACCGTTCGCGCAATGTGACCCAGTGTCGGGCGGATCGCGTCGACGATCAGGTTAATGCCGCGCTGCAGGCTGAGGGAGGCATCCGGCTGAAAGACCAGGCGCTCAGTGCCATTTCTACCCCTCCCTGAAGAATCAGGATGGCGAGATTGTCGACGCTTCCCCGCAATGCGTTGGGGGGATCGATGGGGGTAGGATTTTGAACTCAACCGCGGATCGCCCCTTGCGTGAGGCCAGCGATGATCTGCCGCTGCATCAAGACGAAGATGATGATGATGGGCAAAGTGGCCAGGAAGGAGCCGGCCATGATCGCGCCGGTCTCGACTTCGTAAGGTCCGTCCATGGTGGCGATGCCGTTGGAGAGCAGGTACTTCGCGTCATCATGCAGGACGACCAGGGGCCAGAGGAAATCGTTCCAGGTCCAGACGAAGGTGAGAATGCCGACCACGCCAAGCGCCGGGCGCACCAGCGGCAGGATGATGCGGTGGAACATGCCAATTTCCGAAGCGCCGTCGATGCGGGCCGCGTCCATCAATTCATCTGGCACCGACTCAATGTATTGGCGCATGAGGAATATATTGAAGACGTTCACCATCCCGGGCACGATAATGGCGAGATAGTTGTCCACCCAGCCAAAATCGCGCATCAATAAGAATAGCGGTATCAGCAGCATGTGGAAGGGCAGGGTCAAAGTCGCCAAGACCAGGAAGAAAAAGAAACGCTTGAAACGAAATTCGTATTTGGCGAAAGCCGCGCCAGCCAAAGCGGCCAAATAGACGCCGGCGAGCGTGCGGATGCTGGCGGTGAAGATGGTGTTGCCGTACCAGCGGACATATTCCGTTTTCTCGAAGAGCGTGTGGAAATTATGCATGGTCCATTCGCGCGGATAGACCGTCACCGGCAGCTTGTAGAGATCCCCCTCGCGGCGGAAGCTGGCGGAAATCATATAGACGAAGGGAATTGCGCAGAGCAAGACGCCAACGAGCACGACCGTATTCATAGTGATGACATTGACCCGGCTGGCTCCCAATGCGCTTTTGCGTTTCTGCTTGAACATCTTGCGCTTCAGACTTTCCACAGGCGGAACAAGAGCAGCTGCATGCCGGTGATGATGAGAATGACCACGGTCAAGATATAACCAATCGCCGAAGCATAACCCATGCGGATATTCAAGAAGCCCATGTCATAGAGATACATCAGCGGGAACAAGCCGCTATCGAAGGGACCGGTGTTGGGGAAATCCAATAGCAGGTAGGGCTGGCTGAACAGGCTGAAGGAGCCGATGCCGCCGGTGACGACCACGAAGACGAATACCGGGCGCAGGAAAGGAATGGTGATATGCCAAAAGACGCGGACGGTATTGGCGCCATCGATGCGCGCCGCTTCCTTCAGATCATCCGGCACATTCTGCAAGCCCGCCAAGAAGAAGAGCGAGTTGAAGCCGACCCAGGTCCACAAACCGAGGATGATCAACGACGGCATAACCAAACTCGCATCGCGAATCCAGGCAGGACCTTCTATGTCCAGCTGCGCCAGCGCCGAATTCATCCAGCCAAAATTCTGGTCGTAGACGAATCTGAATATCCAGCCGACGACGAC